>JAHZJB010000033.1 GCA_022601135.1 Actinomycetes bacterium
ATGGCCGGGCTTCTCAGCGCGGACTCGTTCCTCGCCGCTTGATCGTCGCCCGGCTAAGCTATCGGCCGTGACTGAGCGTACCCTTGTCCTGATCAAGCCTGACGGCGTTGAGCGCCGCCTCGTCGGAGAGATCCTCGCCCGGATCGAAGCAAAAGGCCTCACCATCGCAGCGCTGGAGCTTAAGAACGTCAGCGACGACCTGGCGCGTGCGCACTATGCCGAGCACGAGGGCAAGCCGTTCTTCGGATCGCTGCTGGAATTCATCACCTCGGGTCCGGTGGTGGCCGCGATCCTGGAAGGGCCACGTGCCGTCGCGGCTTTCCGACAGCTAGCCGGCGGGACCGATCCCGTCGAGAAGGCCACGCCCGGCACCATCCGCGCTGACCTGGGGCTAGAGACCCAATCCAACCTTGTCCACGGTTCCGATTCGCCGGACTCGGCCATCCGGGAAATCGAGCTCTGGTTCCCCGGCCGCTAGGGATCGCCCGGCAGATCGGCGCAGCCTGATCGGTCCGGCCGTCGGGATGTGGGATACTGGCCGGGGTGACCGGCCTAACACCTTGGGCCGGCCATCCGGGTGAAGACTTCGACCAGCGCGACCACCGCAAAATGCGGCGCGGCGCAGACCGTCCAGCCATCATTCAGACCGGCACCGAGATTGTTCCCCCGCGGATCGCTCGGGGCGAGACCAAAACAAGTGCGGGAGTAGTTGGCCCGGACACAAAATCGAAGCCCTCGCGTGGCCGCGTCGCACAGTGACGCGCCCGGGGGCTTGAGGAGAATACGTGGCCGACAATGAGAACCTTGAAGCAGCTAGCCACAGCCCCTCGGAGGAGGTCGAGCCAGTCGCGGTCCCTTCGGGTGCTGCCACCGACCCCCCGTCCCCTGAACGGCTGAGGGTCCATTCGCTGGCCCGAGCCCTGGGTACCACCAGCAAGCGGATCATCGAAGCCCTGGTCGAGTTGGATGGCCGCACCCGCAGCGCACACTCGACACTGGCGCGGGAGGAAGCTGACCGGGTGCGCGAGGCCCTCTCCGGTTCCGAATCAGAATCCGGGCCTGGCTCCGGGCCGATCACCGACCCCGCTTCCGAGGAAGAACCCGAGTCACGACTGATCCTGGAAACCCACGC
The DNA here is from genome assembly GCA_022601135.1 of Actinomycetes bacterium. GTDB lineage: Bacteria > Actinomycetota > Actinomycetes > Mycobacteriales > Mycobacteriaceae > Mycobacterium. The sequence continues at coordinate 1,133 of JAHZJB010000033.1, forward strand.
CTCTGACCAGTCCGAGGCCGCTGACTACCTGCCACTGTTTGTTGCTCCGCAGCCGGTGGAGTCCAAAGACGAACAGGACGGTGGCGACGACGAGGACGACGACGCAGATGACGTGCCGGAGTCCGATGATGAAGGGGGGGATCGGCCGGCCGCAAAACGCCGCAGACGCGGGCGGCGCGGTCGGGGCCGCGGGCGCGGCGAGCAGAACGGTGACGAACCGCCGTCGGACTCCGACTCCGACGGCGGAGAGCAGAGCAACGATGGCCGGTCCAGCTCCGGTGCCGACTCCGAAAACGACAGCGACAGTGGTGATAGCGGACCGGGTTCCGATGGTGGCAAGACCCGTCGGCGCCGGCGCAAACGTCGCAAGTCCGGCTCGGGCGACGACACCAGCGGCGGCAGCTCACCTGACGATCCGCCCAACACCGTTGTCCATGAACGCGCTCCGCGGCGCGCCAAGGGCGGCGACGGTGATTCGTCCAACCACGAGATCCAGGGCATCAGCGGGTCAACCCGGCTGGAGGCCAAGCGACAGCGGCGCAGAGATGGCCGCGATGCAGGTCGTCGTCGGCCGCCAGTCCTGAGCGAGGCCGAATTCCTGGCCCGGCGCGAAGCGGTCGAGCGGACAATGGTCGTCCGCGACAAGGTGCGCGCCGAACCGCCCCACCAGGGGGCCCGCTATACCCAGATCGCGGTCCTCGAGGATGGCGTCGTCGTCGAACACTTCGTTACGTCAGCGGCCTCGGCATCCCTCGTGGGCAATATCTACCTCGGCATTGTGCAGAACGTGCTGCCGTCGATGGAAGCGGCCTTCGTGGACATCGGCCGGGGGCGCAACGGCGTGCTCTATGCCGGCGAGGTCAACTGGGAGGCGGCCGGTCTCGGGGGCGCGCAGCGCAAGATCGAACAAGCGCTCAAGCCCGGGGACTATGTCGTTGTCCAGGTCAGCAAGGATCCGGTCGGCCATAAGGGTGCCCGGCTGACGACGCAGGTCTCGCTGGCCGGCCGTTACCTCGTGTATGTGCCGGGGGCGTCGTCCACCGGGATCAGCCGAAAATTGCCCGACACCGAGCGTCAGCGGCTCAAGGAGATTCTGCGTGAGGTGGTTCCCTCGGATGCCGGCGTGATCATCCGGACTGCCTCCGAGGGCGTCAAGGAATCTGACATCCGCGCCGACGTCGACCGGCTCCAGGAGCGTTGGAACCAGATCGACGCCAAAGCGGCGGAGACCAAGAAGAAGGCCGCGGGTGCGGCGGTGCCGCTCTATGAAGAGCCTGACGTGCTGGTCAAAGTTATTCGTGACCTGTTCAACGAGGACTTCACCGCCCTGGTCGTGTCCGGCGAGGACTCCTGGAAGACGATCAACGAGTACGTACACAGCGTGGCACCGGAATTGGCCCCGCGGATGTCAAGATACGAGCCGGCCGAGTCTTCGGGGGGGATAGCCCCCCCTGACGTGTTCGCCGTGCATCGCATCGACGAGCAACTCGCCAAGGCGATGGATCGCAAGGTGTGGTTGCCGTCCGGCGGCACGCTGGTCATCGACCGCACCGAAGCGATGACGGTCGTTGATGTAAACACCGGCAAGTTCACCGGCTCCGGTGGGAACCTGGAGCAGACCGTCACCCGAAACAACCTGGAAGCTGCCGAGGAGATTGTCAGGCAGCTACGGTTGCGCGACATCGGCGGCATCGTCGTCATCGACTTCATCGACATGGTGCTGGAGAGCAACCGGGATCTGGTGTTGCGCAGGCTGACCGAGGCGCTTGCCCGGGATCGCACCCGCCACCAGGTATCGGAGGTGACGTCGCTGGGGCTGGTGCAGCTCACCAGGAAGCGTCTGGGCACCGGGCTGATCGAGGCGTTTTCGGCACCGTGTCCGCACTGCAGCGGTCGCGGCATCCTGCTACACGGTGATCCCGTCGACTCCGGATCTCCGGCGGGCCGCAAGTCTGAATCCGGCGCTGGCGGTGGTCGTCGCGGCAAGCGCGGCAAACGTGGCGGACGCGATCAGCAGGACGTGCCGGTCGCCAAGGTGCCCGTGCATTCGCCGGGCGAGCACCCGATGTTCAAGGCGATGGCTGCGGCGAACGGCAAGCCCGATGACGACGATGACACCGATGAGACAGGAGGCGCCGAAGAGGTCGCTGAGCTGGATCGTGACACGATTCGCGCCGTCGTCGACTCGGACGACGACGATGATGCCCCGGACTACGACGACGATGATGAGTCCGACTACGACGATGACTCGGACGACGACGATGACTCAGACGACGATGACTCAGACGACGATGACTCAGACGACGACGAAGACGATGACGAGATCGATCTCGACGACGATGACGACGATGACGACGATGACGACATCGAAGTCCTCGATGACGAGGACAACGAGTCCGGCAAGCCTGCGCCCCCCGCCCCGGTCACCCGTCCGGGTGCTCGACCCCGCAGGCGGGCGGCCGCGCGGCCCGCGGGCCCACCCACACCGGACTGAACGGTTTGACCCTCTACCCGCTGGTCACGTAACCTTGAGCAGTTGTCTCCAGGGCCTGCGAACGGCTGGTGGGAGACGGTGGGATGCCACGAGACTGTGTCCGTGCAGATAGGTCGTGCACAACTCGGGCCCCCGCACCCAAGACCTGCGCGCACACCCACGGGTGCTGCGCGCCCACACGCGAAGCAGAGGAACACCAACGATGGCAGCCCAATCAGCCACGTACGCGATCGTGAAGACCGGCGGCAAACAGTACAAGGTTGCTGCCGGTGACGTGGTCAAGGTGGAGAAGCTCGACGCCGAACCCGGCGCCAAGGTCTCGCTGCCGGTGGCGTTGGTCGTGGACGGCGCAAAGGTGACTACCGACGCGAAGGCGCTGGCGAAGGTCGCGGTCACCGGCGAGGTGCTCGAGCACACCAAGGGCCCCAAGATCCGGATCCACAAATTCAAGAACAAGACCGGGTATCACAAGCGCCAGGGCCACCGTCAGCCGCTGACGGTGGTCAAGGTCACCGGCATCAAATAACGACTGGAGCGAGAGACATGGCACACAAAAAAGGCGCTTCCAGCTCACGCAACGGCCGTGACTCGAACGCGCAGCGCCTCGGCGTCAAGCGATTCGGCGGGCAGGTTGTCAAGGCCGGTGAAATTCTGGTGCGGCAGCGGGGTACTCATTTCCATCCCGGCACTAACGTCGGTCGTGGTGGTGACGACACGCTGTTCGCGACGGCGCCCGGCGCCGTCGAGTTCGGCAAGAAGCGCGGCCGCAAGTTCGTCAACATCGTGCGCGTCACGCGAACCGACGCGTAGGTCCTTCTCCTACCGTCGAGATCGATCTGGCGCCGCGCGTTCGCCCCGTGCCCAGATGTCGGTTTCGGCCAAGAGAGGAGGAGGTCGGTGACCCGTTTCATCGACCGCGTCGTCGTGCACGCGCGGGCGGGCAACGGCGGAAATGGCTGCGCCTCGGTACGCCGCGAGAAGTTCAAGCCCTTAGGGGGTCCGGACGGCGGCAACGGCGGCCGTGGTGGCAGCGTGGTGTTCGTCGTCGACCCACAGGTGCATACGCTGTTGGACTTCCATTTTCACCCGCACGTGATGGCGCCCTCGGGAAAGCAGGGCGCCGGCAACAACCGCGACGGAGCCGCAGGCGTCGACCTGGAGGTCAAGGTGCCCGACGGCACCGTCGTCCTTGATGATCGGGGCCGGGTGCTTGCCGACTTGGTCGGCGCGGGTACCCGTTTCGACGCTGCCGCCGGTGGACGGGGTGGGCTGGGCAACGCTGCCTTGGCTTCACGGGCTCGCAAGGCGCCCGGTTTTGCGCTGCTGGGCGAAAAGGGCGAGGTCTGTGATCTCACGCTCGAGCTCAAGACGGTCGCCGACGTCGGGCTGGTCGGATTCCCGTCGGCCGGCAAGTCGTCGCTGGTATCGGCCATCTCAGCGGCAAAGCCGAAAATCGCCGATTACCCGTTCACCACGTTGGCGCCCAACCTTGGGGTGGTTTCGGCTGGCGATCACACGTTCACCGTTGCCGATGTTCCCGGGCTGATCCCCGGCGCGTCCGAGGGCCGGGGGCTCGGGTTGGACTTCCTGCGTCACCTTGAACGCTGCGCTGTGCTGGTACACGTCGTCGATTGCGCCGCGCTGGAGCCCGACCGCGACCCTGTCTCCGACATCGAGGCGCTGGAGGCTGAGCTCGCCGCGTACACGCCCACGCTGCAACGCGATGCCACGCTGGGCGACCTGGCCGAACGTCCGAGGGCAGTGGTACTCAACAAGATCGACGTTCCCGATGCCCGCGAACTTGCCGAATTCGTCCGTGGCGACGTCACAACCAGGTTCGGCTGGCCGGTATTCGAGGTTTCGACAGTTTCTCGAGAAGGTCTGCGGCCCTTGATGTTCGCGCTGTGGGAGATGATCGCGGCCTATCGCGCTTCGCAACCCGAAGTGGTGCCTCGCCGACCGGTGATCCGACCGGTCGCTGTCGATGACAGCGGTTTCACCGTCAAGGCAGACGGTGCGGGCGGCTTCGTGGTGCACGGCGCCCGGCCGCAGCGGTGGGTGGCACAGACCAACTTCGACAACGATGAGGCGGTCGGTTATCTGGGGGATCGATTGGCCCGACTCGGAGTCGAGGACGAACTGCTGAAACTCGGTGCCCGGCCCGGCTGCGCGGTGACGATCGGCGACATGACGTTCGACTGGGAACCGCAGACCCCGGCCGGCGTGGACCTGCCGATGTCCGGGCGCGGCACCGACGTCCGACTCGAGCAGACCGACCGGGTGTCGGCCGATGAGCGAAAGGCGGCGCGCAGGGCGCGCCGGGAGAGCGGCGAGGGGCAGTGAACCGCCACAGCGCCGAATCGGCGAAGTCCGTTCACCGGGAGGCCGTGCGCACTGCGCGTTCGGTCGTCGTCAAGATCGGCTCGACCGCGCTGACCACTCCGTCGGGCGTTTTCGATGCGAGTCGTTTGCAATACCTCGCCGACGCGATCGAAGCACGGATGACGTCCGGATCCGATGTGGTGATCGTGTCCTCAGGTGCGGTGGCCGCGGGAATCGAGCCACTCGGCCTCAATCGGCGGCCGACGGATTTGGCCACGAAGCAAGCGGCGGCCAGCGTCGGACAAGTGGCCCTGGTCAACGCCTGGAGCGGGGCGTTCGCCCGCTATGGACGCACCGTGGGTCAGGTTTTGTTGACGGCACACGACATCTCGATGCGCGTGCAGCACACCAACGCTCAGCGCACCCTGGACCGGTTGCGAGCTCTGCATGCGGTGGGGATCGTCAACGAGAACGACACGGTGGCGACCAACGAGATCAGGTTCGGTGACAATGATCGGCTCTCGGCGCTGGTGGCCCATCTGGTCGGGGCGGACGCGCTGGTGCTGTTGAGCGATGTCGACGGCCTCTACGATAGCGATCCGCGAAAAAGCGCTGCGCGCTTTATCTCTGAGGTGAGAGATCCAGGTGACCTGGAAGGCGTGAAGGCTGGACGGGGCAATCATCTGGGTACCGGGGGCATGGTTTCGAAGCTGTCCTCGGCGCTGCTGGCCGCCGACGCGGGTGTGCCGGTGTTGCTTGCCGCCGCGGCCGACGCAGCAACGGCACTGGCCGACGCATCGGTGGGTACCGTGTTCGCGCCGCGGGCCGGGCGTATGTCGGCGCGCCGATTCTGGGTGCGCTACGCGGCGGAGGTGGCCGGGACGTTGACGCTCGACGATGGGGCGGTCAACGCCGTTGTGCGGCAGCGACGTTCCCTGCTCGCCGCCGGCATCACGGCGCTTTCGGGCCGGTTTTACGGCGGCGACGTGGTCGAACTGCGCGCCCAGGACTCGACGATGATCGCCCGGGGCGTGGTCGCCTACGACGCTGCCGAACTAGCCACCATGCTGGGCCAATCCACCTCGGACCTACCCGCCGAGATGCGTCGCCCCGCTGTGCATGCCGACGATCTCGTCGCGGTGTAAGGATCTGGTTTTCGCAAGCGCGGGCAATTCGTCGGCGAGCAAGGCCAGTATCGGCGAACAGCCGTTGTCGACTTTCACTGTCGCCAAGTCGTCCCCGCGGGTGGGTCCGCGGTTGACGATCGCGATGGGCATACCGCGCGCGGCGGCGTGGCGCACGAACCGGTAGCCGGAATACACCGTCAGCGACGAACCGGCCACCAGCAGCGCATCCGCGTCGTCGACCATCGCGTAGGCCTTCTCGACGCGGCACTTCGGCACACTTTCACCGAAATAGACGATGTCGGGTTTCAGCATGCCGCCACAGGCCGGGCAATCGACGATACGAAAGTCGGCGGTATCGGCTACCGCGGCGTCGGCGTCGGGAGCGACCGCGATGCTACCGACCGACGCCGCGCGCTCGAGGAACCCCGGGTTGGCGGCCTCCAACAGTCCGGCCAACGCCGTGCGAGACATGGTGTGTCCGCAGTCCAGGCAGACCACCTGCACAAAGGTGCCGTGCAGGTTGACCACGGCTTTGCTGCCGGCCTTCGTGTGCAGCAGGTCTACGTTCTGAGTGATTAGACCTGTTACGACGCCGGCGTTTTCGAGCATGGCGAGCGCCCGGTGGCCGGCATTGGGCGTTCTCTGGTCCATATGCCGCCAACCGAGCTCGTTGCGTGCCCAGTAGCGCTGCCGGAACGCCCGTTCCGAGGTGAACTGCCGGATCGTCATCGGGTTGCTGGGTGGGGAATCCGGCCCTCGGTAATCGGGGATCCCCGAATCGGTGGATATCCCGGCACCGGTCAGTACCGCGAGACGCCCGCCCCGCAGCAGAGCGATGAGTTCAGGGGACTCCACCTAAACGAATGTAGGTGATGGGCAGCATGGAGGTGATTCGGCCTCGCGTGCGACAAGCCAATTCGCACCCGGTGGCCACATCCGCGCCAAGCACGGGCGACAATGGTCGGGATGGACTTTTACTCGGCCTACCACCAGGGATTCGTTCGGGTCGCTGCCTGCACGCTGCACGCGGCGATCGGTGATCCCAGAACCAACGCCGAGTCGGTGTTGCGGATGGCGCGCGAATGCCACGACGACAATGTGGCGCTGGCGGTATTCCCCGAGCTGACACTGTCGGGCTATTCCATCGACGACATTCTCATGCAGGACGCGTTGCTGGAAGCCGTCGAAGCGGCTTTGCAGACGGTGGTGACCGGTTCGGCTGATCTGCTGCCGGTACTGGTGGTCGGCGCGCCGCTGCGTTACCGCCATCGTGTCTACAACACTGCGGTCGTGGTTCATCGTGGCCGGGTGCTGGGCGTGGTGCCGAAGTCCTACCTGCCGACTTATCGCGAGTTCTACGAGAAGCGCCAGCTGGCTGCCGGCGACGACGAGCGCGGCGAGCTCCACCTGGGCGGTGCGGCCGTGCCGTTCGGGCCCGACCTCTTGTTCGCCGCCAGCGACGTGTCCGGCTTGGTGCTGCACGTGGAGATCTGTGAGGACATGTTCGTCCCCGTGCCGCCAAGCGCCGAGGCCGCCCTGGCCGGTGCCACCGTACTGGCGAATCTGTCCGGCAGCCCGATCACGATAGGCCGGGCGGAGGACCGTTGTCTGCTCGCGCGGTCGGCGTCGTCGCGGTGTCTGGCCGCCTACGTCTATGCCGCGGCCGGTGAAGGTGAATCGACGACCGACCTTGCCTGGGACGGCCAGACCATGATCTGGGAGAACGGAGTGTGTCTGGCGCAGTCCGAACGCTTCCCGAGGGGTGCCCGCCGCTCGACCGCCGATGTCGACCTCGAGCTGCTGCGCAATGAGCGGGTGCGGATCGGCACTTTCGATGACAACCGGCGCCACCACCTCATGGGCGAACGCTCGTTCCGGCGCATCGAGTTCCTGCTGGACCCGCCGGGTGGCGACATCGGACTGCTGCGGGAGGTGGAGCGGTTTCCGTTCGTGCCCGCCGATCCGGCGCGGCTTGAGCGGGACTGCTACGAGGCCTACAACATTCAGGTGTCCGGTCTGGAGCAGCGGCTGCGCACGCTTGACTATCCCAAGGTGGTGCTGGGCCTGTCCGGTGGGCTGGATTCGACGCATGCGCTGATCGTCGCCGCCAAGGCAATGGATCGAGAGGGGCGGCCGCGCAGTGACATTTTGGCGTTCACCCTCCCCGGCTTCGCCACCGGAGAGCGTACGAAGAACAATGCAACCCGGCTGGCCGCCGCGCTCGGCGTGACCTTCGAGACGATCGATATCAGGTCGACGGCCCAGTTGATGCTCAACGAGATGGATCATCCGTTTTCCCGCGGCGAGAAGATCTACGACATCACGTTCGAGAACGTTCAGGCCGGCTTGCGCACCGACTACCTGTTCCGGCTGGCCAACCAGCGCGGCGGCATAGTCCTGGGTACCGGGGATCTTTCGGAGCTGGCGCTTGGCTGGTCCACCTATGGCGTGGGCGACCAGATGTCGCACTACAACGTCAACGGTGGGGTGCCCAAGACGTTGATCCAGCACTTGATCCGTTGGGTTATCTCGTCTGACCAGTTCGACCCTGCGGTTGCCGACGTGCTGCAGTCGGTGCTCTCCACCGAAATCAGCCCGGAGCTGGTACCGACGGGGGAGGACGAGGGTATCCAGAGCAGCGAGCACAAGGTCGGTCCGTATGTGCTGCAGGATTTCTCGCTCTTCCAGGTGTTGCGCCACGGCTTTAGGCCGTCGAGGGTGGCGTTCCTGGCGTGGCATGCTTGGAGTGATGCCGCGCGCGGCACCTGGCCCCCGGGCATTCCCGAGGATGAGCGTCCGTCGTATCCACTGGCTGAGATCAGGCACTGGCTCCAGGTTTTCGTGCAGCGCTTCTATTCGTTCTCACAATTCAAGCGATCGGCGATGCCCAACGGTCCCAAGGTGTCTCATGGTGGCTCCCTGTCGCCCAGGGGAGATTGGCGTGCGCCGTCGGACATGTCGGCACGCATCTGGCTCGACGAGATCGAGCGCTCGATTCCCAACGATTAGCGCAGCCTCAATGCGCCACGAATCGCCCATGTCCAGTTGCGAGTACAGGGTCGCCGCGATGCCCGTCCCGGCGATAACGACGCCCAGTGTGTCAGCTCCTGCTCTTCCGGTGTTTTAGTGGCAGCACGGATCGCCCCGCCAAGCGTTGAGGCCTTCGCGCACTGCCAGCGCGGCGATGCCCAGCGCGGCAACGGGATCGGCCCACGACCACCCCGCCACGCTATTGAGAACCAGACCAACCAGCAGGACCGCGGACAGATAGGTGCACAGCATCGTTTGTTTCGCATCGGCCACCGCTGACGCCGAGCCGAGTTGGCGGCCGGTGTGGCGCTGCGCAAGTGAGAGCATTGGCATGATCACCAGGCTGGCCGCCGCGAGAGCGATGCCGATGGTCGATGGTTGAGGTTCTCGGATCCCGGCGAGCCCGAGGGCGGCATCGATGCTGACGTAACAGGCCAGGGCGAAGAAGCAGAATGCGATGAAGCGCAGCGCGGCCTTCTCTCGCGTTTCAGGATCCTTGGCCGAGAACTGCCATGCCACCGCTGCGGCCGAGGAGATCTCGACGATGGAATCAAGCCCGAACCCGATCAGCGCCGCCGACGACGCCCGAGTGCCCTCGGTCAGCGCGATCGTCGCTTCGATGACGTTGTAGGTGATGGTCGCGGCCACCAGCAGCCGTACCCGGCGGGTCAGCACGGCGCGGCGGGTCGTCGCCGTCGGCATCAGCAGCATTCCGGGTCGACGGCCAGCACAAGGCCGACAAGGTCGGTGAGGGCGTGCGCTATTCGCCGGTCAGCCAACTCGTAGCGGCTACGCCGGCCTTCGGGGGAGACGGTGACTAGACCGCATCCCCGTAGGCACGCCAGGTGGTTGGACAGGATCTGACGCGACACCCCGATACGGTCGGCGAGTTCGGACGGGTAGCCGGGTCCCTCGCTCAGCATCAGCAGAATCTTCGAGCGGGTGGGATCGGACAACGCGTAGCCGAATCGCGAGAGCGCGTCGACGCCGAGTGCGGCCTGCATTCACCAAACAATACACAAAATCCTGTATTCAGGAAAATCTGAACTAATTAACCCGGGGCGGCCCCATCACCTTGTCTCCAGCGTCTCCAGGATGTCGTCGACGGCCTCGGGGTTAGGGGCACAGTCGCCGGCGCCGTGCACCAGGGTTGCCAGGGCCCCCGCCGCGCACGCACGCCGCAGGGCCACCTCGGCGCCGTCGAGCCAGTGCGTTGCCAGCACCCCGGCGAACACATCACCCGCACCGGTGGTGTCGACCGGCTCCACCGCCGGGGATGCCACCCGAGACTGCACGCCGTCGGCGATGAGACTCGCGCCGCCCGCACCTTGGGTGATGACCAGCTGAGATGCCCGCGGTGGATCGTCGGTCAGCCAGTCATGCGCTTCGGTCTCGTTGACCACCACGACGTCGGCGAGTTCGGCCAGTACCGCCACGTTATCGGGGCGCGCGGCGGGTGAGGCATTGACGATGACCAGCGCGCCTCCGTCTCGACCGACCCGGGCGGCGGTGGTTGCCGTGCCGACCGGGATCTCCAGCTGGATCAACACCACGTCGCTGTCGGCGACGACCGACCGGATCGCTGCGGAGCTCAGGCTCAGATGCATGTTGGCGCCGGGCGCTGCCACAATGCAGTTCTGGGCGGCGGAGTCGACGATGATCGCCGCGGAACCGCTGGGCCCCGGAACGTTGGTGACTCCGGCGAGTCCTACACCGTTGGCGGCCAAATGCGTGCGCAACCGTTCGGCCGCCGCGTCGGTGCCCAGCGCCGCGACGAGTTGAACGGCCGCGCCGGCCCGTGCGGCGGCGACGGCCTGGTTACCGCCCTTGCCGCCCGGCGAGCTTGTCAAGGATGACGCGAGCACGGTCTGGCCGGGATTGGGCAGTTTGACGACGGTATAGGTCAGATCGGCGTTGACGCTACCGACCACACAAACCCGCACCGCCATGGTGCCAACGCTAGTTCCCGGCAGGAGGTGGCGCAGGCAAGTCCGATAAGCTGCACTAATGACTTTGCACGCTCCGTCGCCGCGGCGCAGCGAGGCGACAGACAACCTGCGCGAGCAGGTGCACGCCGCCGCCCGGAGAGCGCGGGCCGCGGCTCGCGGTCTGGCGACGCTGAGCACGGAGGTCAAAAACCGAGCCCTGCGCACCGCGGCCGACCACGTGCTGATGAATACCCGCGCCATCATGGAGGCGAACAGGGCCGACCTTGAGGTCGCCCGTACCACCGGAACTGCGCCGGCCATGCTCGACCGCCTGGCGCTGGACCCGAGCCGGATCGAGGGCATTGCCGACGGGTTACGGCAAGTGGCCGGCCTGCCGGACCCGATCGGTGAAGTGCTGCGGGGCCAAACTTTGCCCAACGGTCTCCAGCTGCGCCAGCAGCGCGTTCCGCTCGGCGTGATCGGCATCGTCTACGAGGGTCGCCCGAACGTGACCGTCGACGCGTTCGGACTGACCCTGAAGTCGGGCAATGCCGTTCTGCTGCGTGGCAGTTCGTCTGCCTCCAAGTCCAACGCCGCGCTGGTGACCGCGCTGCGCGCGGCGCTGGCAGTCGAGAACCTGGACAGCGACGCCGTGCAACTGCTGCCCAGCGCGGACCGGGCCAGCGTCACGCACTTGATCCAGGCCCGCGGCCTGGTGGATGTGGTGATCCCGCGGGGCGGAGCGGGACTGATCGACGCTGTGGTACGCGACGCGCAGGTGCCGACGATCGAGACCGGTGTCGGCAATTGTCATGTCTACGTTCATGAATCGGCAGACCTCGAGATGGCCGAGCGTATTCTGCTCAACGCCAAGACGCGCAGGCCCAGCGTGTGCAATGCCGCAGAGACGCTGTTGATCGACGCGGCGATCGCCGATGTCGCGGTGCCCAGGATGGTCGGGGCCCTGGACGACGCGGGTGTGCGGGTGCACACCGAACCGTCCGAGGAACAGTTGCGTGCCGAGTTTCTTTCGATGGACATCGCATTGGCCGTGGTGGATGGAGTCGACGGGGCAATCGGTCACATCAACGAGTACGGCAGCGGCCACACCGAATCCATTGTCACCAGGGACCTCGCAGCCGCGCAACGCTTCACCGAACGAGTCGATGCGGCAGCGGTCATGGTGAACGCCTCTACCGCATTCACCGACGGGGAACAATTCGGTTTCGGCGCAGAGATCGGCATTTCCACCCAGAAGTTGCACGCCAGAGGTCCGATGGGGCTTCCAGAATTGACATCGACCAAGTGGATCGTGTGGGGCTCGCCCGTTGCCGGCCACACCCGTCCGGCTTGAGTCAGGAGACCTGATGAGCGTCCCCGCACGCCCGATCCCGATGTTCGCCGACATCGACGATGTCGCGCGACGGCTGGCCGAGACCGGCTACCTGCCCGACACTGCCACCGCCACCGCGGTGTTCCTCGCCGACCGGCTGGGCAAGCCGCTGCTGGTCGAGGGTCCCGCCGGGGTCGGCAAGACCGAGCTGGCCCGCGCGGTGGCCCAGGCCACCGGCTCGGAACTGGTGCGGTTGCAATGCTATGAAGGCGTCGACGAGGCCCGCGCGCTGTACGAGTGGAACCACGCCAAGCAGATTCTGCGCATCCAGGCCGGAAACGTGGGTACCGGGGGCGACGGTGAAGACTGGGACCGCACCAAAGACGACGTCTTCTCCGAGGAGTTCCTCTTGGCCCGCCCGTTGCTCACCGCGATCAGGCGCACCGGTCCGACGGTGCTGCTGATCGATGAGACCGACAAGGCGGACATCGAGATCGAAGGCCTGTTGCTTGAGGTACTCAGCGACTTCGCGGTTACGGTGCCGGAGCTGGGCACGATCACCGCCTCCCGCAAACCGCTGGTGGTGCTGACATCAAACGCGACCCGCGAGTTGTCCGAGGCGCTCAAGCGCCGCTGCCTGTTCCTGCACATCGACTTTCCCGACGCTGACCTGGAGCGTCGCATCTTGCTCTCGCGGGTGCCCGAGCTTCCCGAGCGCCTCGCCGAGGAGTTGGTGCGCATCATCGGTGTGTTGCGCGGTATGCAGCTGAAAAAGCAGCCGTCGGTCGCCGAGACCATCGACTGGGGACGTACCGTGCTGGCGCTGGGCCTGGACACGATCGACGACGAGTTGATCGCGGCCACCCTGGGAGTTGTGCTCAAGCATCAATCTGACCAGATCAAGGCCTCCGGGGAGTTGAGGCTCAACTGATGGCCGCCCGACGCACTCGCCCACCGCAGCCGCTGGCGCCGCACGGAATTCCCGGCCATCTCGTGGAGTTCGTGGAATCCCTGCGCGGACGGGGAATCTCGGTGGGACCGTCGGAGACGGTCGATGCCGGCCGGGTGATGTCGACCCTCGGATTGTCGAACCGTGAAGTGCTGCGCGAGGGCATCGCCTGCGCGGTGCTGCGCCGCCCGGATCACCGAGAGACCTACGATGCCGTGTTCGATCTGTACTTCCCGGCCGCGCTGGGCGCCAGGACGGTGTTGTCCGATGACGCCGCGGATTCCGAGGGTCTGCCGCCGCAGGACATCGAGGCACTGCGCAGCGCGTTGGTCGACATGCTCAGCGATAACCAGGATCTGGCCAACCTGGACGAACGGCTGGCGGCGATGATCGCTCAGATAGTCGAGGCGTACGGCCGTTACAACTCCAGTCGCGGCCCGTCGTACTCGTCGTATCAGGCGCTCAAGGCGATGGGCCTGGATGATCTGGAGGGCCGGCTGCTGGCCGGGCTGCTGGCGCCCCACGGTGAGGAGCCCACTCCGACCCAGGGGCAGATCGCCAAAGCGCTTGCTGCCCAGCGTATCGCCCAGCTGCGCAAACTTGTGGAGTCAGAGACCAAGCGCCGCACCGCTGAGCAGCTGGGTCGCGATCATGTGCAAATGTACGGGGTGCCCGAGCTCGCGGAGAATGTCGAGTTCCTCAGAGCGTCAGGCGAACAGCTGCGGCAGATGCGCCGTGTCGTGCAGCCCTTGGCGCGCACGTTGGCCACCAGGCTGGCCGCGCGCCGGCGTCGCTCGCGCGCCGGAGAGATCGACCTCCGCAGGACGCTGCGCAAGTCGATGTCCACCGGAGGCGTGCCCATCGATGTGGTGCTCAAGAAACCGCACCCGGCAAGGCCAGAGCTGGTGGTGCTGTGCGATGTGTCGGGTTCGGTCGCTGGCTTCAGCCACTTCACCCTGCTACTGGTGCATGCACTTCGCCAGCAGTTCTCCCGAGTCCGCGTTTTCGCGTTCATCGACACCACCGACGAGGTCACCCAGTTGTTCGGCCCCGATTCCGACTTGGCGGTCGCTGTGCAGCGGATCACCCGCGAGGCGGGCGTCTACACCCGCGACGGTCACTCCGATTACGGCCACGCGTTCGTATCGTTCCTCGACCAGTATCCCAGTGTGCTATCGCCGCGCAGCTCGCTGCTGGTTCTGGGCGACGGCCGCAACAACTACCGCAACCCCGAAACGGACCTGCTCGCCCACATGGTCAATGCCAGCAGGCACGCGCATTGGCTGAACCCCGAACCCAAACACCTTTGGGGCAGCGGTGATTCGGCGGTGCCACGGTACCAGGACGTCATCGACATGCACGAATGCCGGTCGGCCAAGCAGCTGGCCTCGGTAATCGATGCCCTGCTGCCCGTCTAGCCGGTCGCGCGGTTTCGTACGCGACTCGCCGGGTCGCGCGGATGGGACCGCACACCCGGTGCGGCGGCATGTGGATAACGCGGCCTCGAGACAAGAAAACTGTCGGGACGTGAAGGCACGCTGCCGCCATGGACGAGATCGAGTGGCCGTTTCGCGCATCCGAGCAGCTCCGGGCGGGCAGGTTGACATTCCGCGAGCTGCGCCGATTCCACCAGGCGGTCTATCCGGGCGTCTGGATTCCGCGCGGTGTCGAGCTGGATGCAATCGGGCGTGCTGGGGCCGCATGGCTATGGTCTCGGCGTAGGGGTGTGCTCTGCAGTCTGTCGGCCGCGGCGGTGCACGGCGCCAAATGGATAGATTCCGACGCGCCCGCGGAGTTGATCCATGGCAATCGGCGCCCGCCACCTGGAATCGTGGTGCGTTCGGAGGTACTGGCCGCTGACGAAACCCGGCAAGTCCAGGGCTTTCCGGTCACCACACCAGCGCGGACGGCCTTCGACCTAGGTCGGCTGTTGCCGGAAACGAGCGGGGTGCAGCGTATAGATGCGTTGATGCACGCCACTGATCTCAAGGTCAACGATGTCGAGCGGGTGGCCCGGGCCCATCCCGGCTCTCGCGGGGTCCGTCGACTGCGTCGAACCTTGGAACTGGTCGACGGCGGGGCAGAGTCACCGTATGAATCGCTGACCCGACTGCTGCTGGTCCGGAACGGGTTCCCTCGGCCGGATACCCAGATCGAGGTCCGCGACGAGTTCGGGAGAGTGTTCGCCCGACTTGACATGGGCTGGCGGCGCTGGAAGGTCGCGGTCGAGTACGACGGCAAACAGCATTGGGCGGATAGCAGGCAGCGAGCCTGGGACATCGACCGGATGGCGTTGCTCGAAACAGCGGGTTGGGTGGTGATTCGAGTCAGCGCAGTCCAGCTGCGTCGCCCAGGCGTGATCATCGAGCGGGTGAATGCGGCGCTCGCGGTGCGTGGGTGGGTGCTGACCCCGTGACCGTGCGGTGTGATCCGCGTGCGCCGGCGGGTTTGGAACGAAACCGCACCCTCGCCGGGGATCTAGCCGCCCCCTACTCCCGTAAGCTCGATATTCGTGCATTCACGAAGGCGGCTCGGGGTGATGGGTGGGACGTTTGATCCCATTCACAACGGTCACCTCGTCGCGGCCAGCGAGGTCGCCGACCTATTCGAACTCGACCAAGTGGTGTTTGTTCCGACTGGCCAGCCGTGGCAGAAGAGTTCCCGCCGGGTGACGGCCGCCGAAGATCGCTATCTGATGACGGTGATCGCCACCGCGTCCAACCCACGATTCTCGGTGAGCCGGGTGGATATCGACCGCGCCGGACCCACCTACACCAAAGACACCCTGCGGGATCTCCGCGGGGTCAACCCGGACGCGGACCTGTACTTCATCACCGGAGCAGATGCCCTCGCGTCCATTCTGTCCTGGCAGAACTGGGAGGAGATGTTCACAATCGCCCGGTTCATCGGGGTCAGCAGACCCGGATATGCGCTCCACGGCCAGGACATCTCGGCCGCGCTGGTAGAGCTGCCGCCCGAATCCGTGCATCTGGTCGAGGTGCCCGCGTTGGCGATCTCGTCGACCGACTGCCGGATGCGCGCGCAACGGTCTCGGCCCATCTGGTACCTGGTGCCCGACGGCGTCGTGCAATACGTCGCCAAGCGGAATCTGTACCGATCGTGCGACGATTCCAGCCTCTCAACCGAAGGAGACCGTCCCTGACTGCCACCAAGGAAGCCATCGATATGGCCACTGTTGCCGCGCGGGCCGCAGCCGCCAAACTCGCTGACGACGTCGTCGTCATCGATGTTTCGGGCCAGCTCGTCATCACCGACTGCTTCGTTATCGCGTCGGCGTCCAACGAGCGGCAAGTGAACGCCATCGTCGACGAGGTCGAAGAGAAGATGCGCGACGCCGGATACAAACCGACCCGCCGGGAAGGTACCCGCGAAGGTCGCTGGACGTTGCTCGACTATGTCGACATCGTGGTACACATCCAGCACCAGGATGAGCGGGACTTCTATTCGCTGGATCGGCTCTGGCGTGACTGTCCCACGGTGTCGGTCGATCTGGACGCCCAACACGGAGCTGGACGGGCGAAGGAATGACGATACGCCGATTGGTCATGCTGCGGCACGGGCAGACCGAGTACAACGCTGGTAGCCGGATGCAGGGCCAGTTGGACACCAATCTGAGCGATCTCGGTCGTGAGCAGGCGATCGCAGCAGCGGAGGTTCTGGCCAAACGTCAACCGCTGCTGATCGTTTCCTCGGATCTGGGGCGAGCGTTGGACACCGCCGTCGCGCTCGGAGACCGTAGTGGGCAGCCGGTGAACATCGACGCCAGGCTGCGCGAGACCCATTTGGGCGACTGGCAGGGTATGACGCATCGTGAGGTGGACGCCGTTGCTCCCGGTGCTCGGCTGGCATGGCGCGACGATGCCCGCTGGGCTCCGCATGGCGGAGAGAGCCGCGTCGACGTCGCCCGCCGTAGCATTCCGTTGGTGCAGGACTTGGTCGCCCAACAGCACGAGTGGGGAGCCGACGAGTCCGATCGCCCGGTGGTGCTGGTGGCTCACGGCGGGCTGATCGCCGCCCTGACTGGAGCTTTGCTAGGGCTGCCGGTCGACAGCTGGCCGATCCTGGGCGGGATGGGCAATGCCAGCTGGGCGCAGCTCGCCGGCCATACCCGTCCCAACGGAGCGCGGGATGAATTCGACGATATCCGGTGGCGTCTCGACGTTTGGAACGCTTCGGCGCAGGTCGCCAACGATGTCCTCTGAACCGCCTCCGCAAGCCCCGGCTCGCCCGTGCCTGCTGCTCTTCTGCGACTCGTTGTCCTACTACGGCCCGGCTGGAGGCCTGCCGTCAGACGATCCCCGCATCTGGCCCAATATCGTTGCCGACCTGCTTGGTTGGGATCTCGAGTTGATCGGACGGATCGGCTGGACGAGTCGTGACGTGTGGTGGGCGGCGACGCAGGACCCGCGGGCGTGGGCGGCGCTGCCGCGGGCGGGTGCAGTGATCTTCGCCACCTCGGGGATGGATTCGCTGCCGTCACCGCTTCCCACCGCCCTGCGGGAGATGATCCGATATGTCCGACCTCCCTGGCTGCGCCGCTGGGTGCGAGACGGCTACGGCTGGGCGCAGCCGAGGTTTTCGCCCTTCGCGCGTGCTGCTCTACCGCCGCGGCTGACCGTGGAATACCTAGAAATGACTAGGGCAGCAATCGATTTCAACCGGCCAGGTATTCCGATCGTGGCATCATTGCCGTCGGTGCACATCGCCCCTACCTACGGTACGGCCCACCACGGCAGGGCGGGAACCGCTGCTGCGATTACCCGATGGGCCGCCGAGCACGATGTGCCGTTGGTCGACCTCGAGGCGGCCGTCGGCGAGCAGGTGATGAGCGGCCGGGGCAACCCCGACGGCATCCACTGGAACTTCGAGGCGCACCGGGAAGTGGCCGAACTCATGATCAAGGGACTCGCCGAAGCGGGCGTGCAGGCGCTCGACTCTGGCAGCTAGCGCTCAGCCATGTCCGTTGTGGTGGTCAGCGATTCGTCATCGTGCCTGCGAGCCGATGAGCGTGAACAAGGAAACATTCGCGAGGTGCCGTTGCACCTGCTGGTGGACGGCCGGGATTTACGTGACGGCATCGACGACATTCCGTACGACATCCATGACCGCCCCAAGGTGACTACCGCGGGGGCGACGCCGAGCGACCTCGTCGACACCTATCGGCGGGCACTCATCGACAGTGACGGCGACGGTGTGGTGGCGGTGCATCTGTCGGCCGCACTGTCCAGCACCTACAGCACGGCCGTCGTGGCGGCGAGAGAGTTCGGCCCAGCGGTGCGTGTCGTCAACTCGCGGTCGGCGGCGATGGGCGTCGGCTTGATCGCGACGGCGGCAGCACGCTGCGCGCTCTCCGGTGGCGACATCGATGCTGTTGAGGCCGCGGCACGGTCAGCACTGAGTCGGACGCACGTCTTTCTCGTTGTACACCGGTTGGACAATCTTCGCCGCAGCGGACGGATCAGCAGCACAGCTTCCTGGCTGGGGACCGCGCTGTCCCTGAAACCGCTGCTTTGCCTGGACGTCGACGGCCGACTTGTGCTCGATCAGCGCATCCGCACGGTCACCAAAGCCCATGCGGCGATGGCGGATCGGGTGGCGGAAGTCGTGGGGCAGGACGCGGCTGACGTCGTGGTGCATCACGTCGACAATCACGATGCCGCCGACGCGATGGGTGCCGCACTGACGCAACGACTTCCGCAGCTGTCATCGTTGCGTGTCGCCGACATGGGACCGTTGCTGTCGGTGCACATCGGAGGTGGCGCAGTCGGTGTCGTGGTTCAGGTCGCCGCCCCATAGCGTGCCCGGCTCCCCAGGGGCACTCGCAAGGACCCCGCCAATCCGGTTGCCGGCTAATGGCCGTCGCTGGCGTGCGATGGTGTTGCGATGAGCCGAACGTCTCGACCACTGCCCACCAGCAGGATCGAAGCCTTCTCAGACGGTGTGTACGCAATTGTCATCACGCTGCTCGTTCTAGACCTGGGCGTACCCGAATCGTCCGACCGGCTGCTGTCGGACCTGTCCCAAGAGTGGCCGTCCTTCCTCGGTTATCTGGTGAGCTTCGTCTTCATCGGTTCCTCATGGATTTCTCACGTGAAGCTGACTCGTTCAATGTCCACATGTGACGATCCGTTCATCGGACTCAACCTGTTGAAACTGCTGTTCGTCAGTTTTCTGCCGTTCACGACGAGCCTCATGGCCGACCATCTAACGGATGTCGGCCAGCGTCCTGCCGTGGTGCTGTTCGGTTTGAATCTGACTCTCGCCAGCGCAATGAACGTGGTGCTTGCCGGTTATGCGAGCCGCACCGAGAGTATCTTGCGCGAGGGAGAGCGCCCAGAACTCCAGAGGTTCCTACGGTCGCGGTGGCCCTACACCGTGATGTTCGGCCTTTCGACCGCTGCCGGCGCGTTTCTGCCCACCATCGCCGTGATCCTCTATCTTGCTGTTGCGGCAGTCCAGTTATTCACAGCGATTGTGCGTCGGTGTGGCCGGACCCCGTGAACTGGTCCACGGCGGGCTCGACTCAGCAAAGGACATCGCGACACACGCCGTCAAGAAGGCCTCGGCGCGGTCCCGCGACGGCCCATCAGCCGCTCAGCCCCGTAGTGCACGGCGCAGGCGTCGACTCACGATCTCACTGGCAATGGTCACGGCGACAAAGGTGGCCAGCAGTGTCGTGACTGCGGGGAATCTGAAGGCCGCGAGGTCTTCAGCGAGTAGACGGCCCAGACCGGCGGCGCCGACGACGCCAACGATCGCGGTGTCTCGCACACAGATCTCGAACCGGTACAGGGTGTAGCTGACCAGGTGATGGGCGGAGGCCGGAGCAGTTGCGGCCGCTCCGGCGAGCCAGCGGGGCGTCCCGATTGCGCGGAGCGCGTCGCGTGGCCGGGTGTCGATCGCTTCCCATGCCTCGGCGACGAGCCGTCCCAGGATTCCACCGGTGTAGAGGCCCAGCGCCAGCGCCCCCGGAAGGATGCCCGGAAACAGCATGAATAACGCGATGACGGCCCAGACGGTCGGGGGTACCGAGCGCAGCACCAGCAGCGTGAACCGCGCCGTCCACCATGCCGCGGTGCGCGCCGCGCCACGAAGCGGTCTGGATTGTTCGTCCATTGGGCCGCGCGGCAGCCGGGATGCCCACGGCCCGATCAGCACGGTCACCGCCACCGCGACTGCCATCGCCAGCACTGCCATCGCCACGGTGTCGAGCGTCGCGCCGGCGAGCGCTGTCCAGCCGCCTGGTGGAAGCGCGGGCGGCAACATGTCGTCGAGGAGCCCGAAGGTCAGGTTTCGGGTGCGCTCCGAAGCCATTCCAGACAGCGACACTCCGGAGGCGAACCAGGCCAGGACCAATCCCGGCACCGCGATCGCCACCGACCACCGTGTCCAGTTCGACCTTCCCGGTGACCCCCCTCGCTGTCCCCCGGACCAGTCGGAGCAGGTCACCACCGCGAGATCGCCGCGCAGCCGCGTGCTCCACAGATCCGCTGCTGCCGACAGGAGCACGACGGCACCGACGAGCGTCCACACCTCATCCCAGTTGCGGGACTGCAGGCTCACCGCGAACTCCTGCCCCAGCCCGCCTACGCCGACGACGCCCAGAATCACCGTTGACCGGATCGCGCATTCGAAGCGGTAGAACGAATACGACAACAACAGCGGGGCCGCCTGCGGCAACAAGCCATAGGCCCAGGAAGTTACGGGCCGCGATCCCGCAGAGCGCAATGCCCGCAGCGCGCCCGAAGGTACGCCGTCGAGCGTCTCGGCGAAAATCTTGGCGGTCTGG
>JAHZJB010000034.1 GCA_022601135.1 Actinomycetes bacterium
CCATCCAGGGTTACAGGTTACCTTAGGCTACCCTAATTGATAAGGAGCGCGATGACACCTTCCGGACCGACCGCAGCCCCCACGACGGCAGAGCGGATTCGCAGCGCGTGCGAACGGGGAACTGGCGCGCAGCTAGCCGTGGATGGCATCGAGCCGATCCCCACCCCGGTGCATCACTTGCTCGCCGATGGGTCGTTCGCGATCACCGTCCCGGCCGACCGAGCCGCGGCGTTGGTCGCGGCGGGCGACGCGGGCCTGCCGGCGATGCTCGAGATAGCCGATTGCACCCCGGTGCCGATGCGTCAGCCGGTGAGGTCGCTGGTGTGGATTCAGGGCAGGCTCCGAGACATACCGACTTCTGCCGTACCGGACCTACTCGACGTGGTCGCCAGCCGCGATCCCAATCCCGCCCTGCTACAGGTCTGTGGCGGGCGCAGCCGCGCTGCCACCGACCCGGAGCAGGACATCCGGCATGCGCTCATGCGTCTCGAGATCGAATCGGTGGTGGTGGCCGACGCGGCCGGCGCCGGTTCCGTGGCACCGCACGCGCTGATGGACGCGCGCCCGGATCCCTTCTGCACCATGGAATCGTTCTGGCTCCAACACCTCGAGTCCGCGCATCGCGACGTCATCGAACGGCTCGCCTTGAAGATTCCCCCGTCAGTGCGCCGCGGCCAGGTGCGGCCGTTGGGTCTCGATCGATACGGCGTTCAGTTGCGGGTGGAGGGCGACGACGGCGACCACGACATCCGGCTGCCTTTCACTAAGCCGGTAGACGACATCACCGGGTTGAACAAGGCGATCCGGGTGCTGCTGGGATGTCCGTTCCGGAATGGGTTGCGCGCCCGCGGCGCCTGAGCGCTACCTCATGGTCGCCGTCCCGCTACGGTGGCTGCGGTGACCGGGCCCGAGGATGACCTGACGTATGAGCAGCGGCGTGCCGTACGCATCGAGGTCGCCATCGTATTGGCGGTGTCGTTCGCGCTGAGCGCGTACACCGCGACACTGCATCTGATCGAAGGCGTGCTGCTCGGCCTGTCGGGCCAGACCGTGGCGCTCAACCCGCGCCGCTCGCCGTTCGGGGTTATCGACCTCGGACTGAACCTGGCGACCCTGCTTCAGCTGCTGGCTTGGGGCGCGTTGGCCGTGTACCTGTTGTGGCGCAGCGGTTTCAGCCCCGCGCAGATCGGACTCGGCCGCATCCGCTGGCGGCCGGATGTTCTTGGTGCCGTAGGCCTGGCCGTCCTCATCGGCATACCGGGGCTGGGGCTATACCAGATCGCGCGGGTGCTCGGTGTCAACGCGTCCGTGGAACCCGCGGAGCTCTCCGACACCTGGTGGCGCATCCCGATGCTGCTGCTGGCCTTCGGCAACGGGTGGGCCGAGGAGGTCATCGTGGTCGGATTCCTGCTCACCCGGCTGCGACAGCTCAAGATCAACCCGTGGTTTGCCCTGGCGATTTCCAGCCTGCTGCGCGGGGCGTATCACCTATACCAAGGGTTCGGTGCGGGCTTGGGCAATGTCGCCATGGGATTGGTTTTCGGGTACGCCTGGCAGCGCACGGGACGGCTGTGGCCGCTGATCCTTGCGCACGCACTCATCAACGCGGTCGCCTTCGTCGGATACTCACTGCTGGCCGGTCACCTGGACTGGTTGCGCTGACCCACTGGCCGGGGTGCACCGCCCGACCCGGCCGGGCACGTACATTCTTGCTGTGACCGACAATCGGCCGCCGTTTCCGGGGCCGGCTTCACCCCCTCCTCCGGGGGGACCACCGGGACGCCCTCCTCCGGGGGTACCACCGGGACGCCGCGAGCCGCCGCCGCAGGTCTTCCGTCGCGACCCGTACCACCGGCCTGTCCGCCCGCCCGCTCCCCCGCCGCCACTGCGGCGGCCACCGCCACCCCGGGCGGCACCCCCGCCGCCTCAGGGGGCAGCACCACCATCGCGACGGCTACCTCCCCCGCCCGCCCGCAGGCCGCCACCCACCGCCCAACCACCGGCGCCACCGGCGCACAAGCCGCGGGGCCGACGCCGATGGGGCCGGATCCTGCTGGCGTGTCTACTCGCGTTCGGCGTCACCTTGGCAGCTACCGGCGTCTGGGTGGATGCATCTCTCGCCCGAACAGCCGCGCTGAGTGACTATCCGGAACGGCCCGCGCAAGGTGCCGGCAGCACCTGGCTGCTGGTCGGCTCCGACAGTCGAGTGGGCCTGACCCCCGAACAGGAGGCTGAACTGGCCACCGGCGGTGACCGAGACTTCGCTGGTTCCGCGCGCACCGACACCATCATGATGGTGCACATCCCCGGGTTTGGGTCGGACAGCACAGCGACCATGGTGTCGATCCCCCGCGACTCCTACCTGCCCATCCCCGACTACGGCAGCGACAAGGTGAACGCCGCCTTCACGATCGGCGGCCCAGCGTTGCTCGTGCAGACCGTCGAGCAGGCCACCGGGGTACGGATCGATCACTACGCCGAGATCGGTTTCGCCGGTTTCGCCGGCCTGGTCGATGCCGTGGGCGGCGTGACGATGTGCCCCACCGAGGCCATCAGCGATCCGCTCGCCGGAATCGAGCTACCCGCCGGATGCCAAAAGCTCGAGGGTCGTTCCGCCCTGGGGTTCGTGCGCAGCCGCGCCACTCCACGCGCCGACCTGGACCGGATGACCCACCAGCGCGAGTTCATGTCGGCGCTCGTTCACCGCGCCCTCAGCCCCGAAGTGCTGCTCAACCCGCTGCGTTGGTATCCGATGGCGCGCGCGGCGAGCGACACCGTCACGGTGGACGACAACGATCACGTATGGGATCTCGCCCGCCTGGCCTGGACGTTGCGCGGCGACATCACGACGGTGACGGTACCGATCGGCGATTTCACCGACACCGGATCGGGCTCCGTCGTCGTGTGGGACAGCGACGCCGCGCAGCGTCTGTTCTCGGCGCTGAACTCCGATTCGCCCATCCCGCCGGACCTCCTCGACATCGCCGGCCCCTGAGGCACCCGGGCTCAATCACAACCCGAGCCGCTCAGCCCGTTCTGCAGCCAGACCTTGGTGCGGCCCGGATGGTTGGTGGCAATCCAGGCCACACCGAGATCCTGGCAGTACTGCACGTCCTCGAAGTGATCGACCGTCCAGCAGTAGAGCGCACGCCCCTGGGCAGCCGCCCGGTCCACCAACTCCGGATGCTCGCGCAGGGTGGCGATGGAAGGACCCACCGCCGTCGCGCCAACTGTGGTGGCGGCGCCACCCCCCAGGTAACGCGATGTCTCACCGAGCAGCACCGTCGGCAACATCGGGGCCGACCGCCGGATCCGCCACACCGCCGCGGCAGAGAACGACATCACCACCGCCCGCGACAGATCCGCCGAAGGCGGCGAGGCGATACCGTAACGACCCAGCAGGGCCAGCACCTTGCTCTCCACCAACGCGCCGTAGCGCACCGGATGCTTGGTCTCGATGAACACCTTGACCGGCCGGTTCCAGTCCAACACCAACGTCACCAGGTCCTCGAGGGTCAACAGCCCGGTATCGCCCTGGCTACCGTCGGCGCGCCAACTGGGATGCCACGCACCGAAGTCCAGATCACGGAGTTGCGCCAGCGTCATGTCGCTGACCAGACCGGTTCCGGTGGAGGTGCGATCGAGGCTGCGGTCATGCACACAGACGAGGTGGCCGTCTTTGGTCAGCCGCACGTCACATTCCACCCCGTCGGCCCCCTCATCCAGGGCCCGTTGGTAGGCGGCGAGCGTGTGCTCGGGCCGGTCCGCCGAGGCGCCACGGTGTGCCACCACGAACGGATGGCCGCCGAGGGTCTCGCCGGAGCTCATATCACTATGCTGCCGGGTCTTGTCCTTTGGACTCAACCGCAGCCGCAGGCTCGGCCGGCTCGGCGGACTCCGGGGGTTCCCCAGGAGCCGACGCATCGGCAACCACCACCCAGCGCGTTGCCGGCCGCTCCACGGGCTGACGCTCGAAACCGAGGAGGACCTCCCGCGCCAGCAGCAGCGCCGCCAGGGCCAGCAGGTATGCCACGATCGTCGTCACGGTGTTGTTGGCTATGCCCTGCGGGTCAGTCGTGAAACTGGTCGCGATCGAGAAGATCGATACGCCAGTACTCATTGCCCAGGCCAGCCACCACACCACGATGGGCCGACGCAGCCCTCGCAGGCGGTCCTCGGCTTTGGCCAACTCGATGACATAGACCGGTGCCCAGACCAGGTTCACCACCGGAACCAGACAGCCCGCACGCAGCTCCCAGACCGACCTGGGATCCTGGCGACCGAGGTGCCTGAAGGCAGCTGACCGTCTCGCGGTGAGCCAGTTCGTCAGGACCAGCACGCTGGCCACGACCATGAACATCGCGACCACGCTCACCGCGACACCACCCCAGGTCGCGGCTCCGGCCACCCAGGGGTTGAGTAACACCGTGCGATTGACGATCAGCAGCACATAGCGCACCAGATGGAGGAACGCCGCGGCGGCGAGAACCGACATTGTCGCCACCAGCGTCGCCCGCACCGCGGCGATCGACGGACCCCCGCGTACCGGCTCCTGCTCGGTGGGAGCATCGAAACGCTCCACCAAGCCCCACCTCGGGATGCTCGAATAGCGGGGCGTCGGGCCGAGTTCGCGGGACCCGCGGCGAGGCGGTGGCGGCGCACCTGGCCGCACGGCGACCCATCGGTACCCCGGCGGCAGTAGCGGGCCGGGGCGTCCGTGTCCCGGCTGGGCCGGCGCCTCCCGGCCCCACTGAGCCTGGCCTTCCGCACTCGACGGTGGGAGCAATGTGCCCTTGCATCGCGGACACCACGCCCGCTGCCGGTTCCGCACATTCCACCGCGTCCCGCATTGGGAACACACCTGGATCATCCGAACAGCCTAATGCGGTATCCAACGACCCCGGCGTGGCACTCGACGTACCGATCGGTCGTCACGACCGCATGCCGCGGGGACCACCGCGCCGGAGACCGTCGTTTTGCCCACAGCAATCCCGGCCCGTCCGCTGTATCCACAATATCCACAGCTTCATCCACAGGATCACGAAAACAACTGAGGCCATTCAGCCGTGATATCGGCGTGATCGAGGGACGCAGCTGTGGAGAACGTGCGCTCGGCACGCCGCGGCGATCAACAGGTCGTCCGGCGGCCAGCGAAATAGCTCACCCGGACACGGGCTCCCGCGGGCCAACCCGGTACACCACTGCGCCCGCCTTCTCAACGGCGCGACAGAGACGGTATGATCGCCGTCACATGGATCGGTTCGTGACCGACCTCCTTACAGGAGGCGACGGCGTAAGGGTGAGGAGTATCTGATGACGTCTCCGACGGACTCGGGTTCCCTGCCGCCTTCCGGATGGCAAACCTCTGCCTATGACTACGACCGCAGCCAGCTGATGTCGTCGCTACGGGCCGGTATCATCGCCCTGGTGTTGCTGGGCACCCTGGCGTTGATCGTTCTGATCTGACCGCTAACGGTCTGGTCCTCGGCGACCTTCGCGAACCTTCCAGACGACTCGGTAGGAATCCGCTGCCGGCACCCAACCGAACTCGCGTGAATCGGTAGCGCCCGGCGTCGCCGCGTTGTCCGAGAGTGCCTCGAACACGGTGCCCGACGTCAACCGTCGCACCACACCCACACGTTTGACGAGATACCGCGTCGAGGCCCCCGGGTCGGGGAACACCCGCAGCTCACCCTGCCGCGGCCTACCTCCGCGCACCGCCAGTAGCCCGTCGCCCGGTTGCAGAGCCGGTCGCATGGAATCCTCGACAACCACGAATCGGCGCACCGGCCAGCGGCCGAGAGCCTGGCGTAGACCATGGTTCCGACGCATGCCCAAAGGGTAGGTTAGGACCATGCTGCATCGACTGTTCTCCAACGCCACCCCCGCCCACGCCCATTGCGACTTGTACTGCGGGGTCTACGACCCGGCGCAGGCCAAGATCGAGGCGCTCTCCTGCCTCAAGACGCTGCAGAAGTACCACGACTCAGACGACGAGCACTTCAAGATCCGCGCAATTCTGATCAAGGAGCAACGCGCCGAGGAGGTGAAGCACCACTTGATGGTGCTGTGGGCCGACTTCTTCACCAAAGAGCACTTCGAGCAGTTCCCCAACCTGCACCAGCTGTTCTGGGATGGCGTCCACGGCGCCGGCGATGTGAAGAAGTCGTTGGATGTGGCTGTTGCGGAGAAGCTGCTGAAGACGATCGACGAGATTTCCGACATCTTCTGGCAGACCGACAAAGCCAAGGGCATGGGGGTCTACCCGCCCGCCTGACGGGCACTCCCAACGCTGCCCCGCTCGGTCCACGACCGAGCCGGGTTTCTCTTCGGCAACTGGCACTCGTGTCCCCTTGCTTGCCAGCGGTGTTCTGGCTCATTCTGAGCGGATCGACCCACAGTCGTGTCGGGCATTCGCGAGAAGATGCCGGGAGGCGAAATGGATGCGGGATCCGGACGGGCTATCGAGATTGCTCCGTTTCATTCAGGTGGGTCACTCAAGGGCTTTGTCGTTTCCGGTCGCTGGCCGGATTCGACCAAGGAGTGGGCCCAACTTCTGATGGTCGCCGTACGCGTAGCGTCGCTGCCGGGATTGCTCTCCACCACAACAATCTTCGGGGCCCGGGAGGAACTGCCGGAGGAACCGGAACCAGGAACCGTCGGACTTGTGGTTGCCGAGGGCACCGTGGTCGGTGAATCCGCTATGGCCCCCGGCCATTTCGCGGATCGGCAACCCCCCGCCCTGCTGATGCTGCACCCTCCTTCGGAAACGACACCGTCACTTCCCGAATGTAGTGGCGCGGCATCGGGGTGCGTACTACTGCCCGGACTGCCGCACCTCGGGCTGGAACACCGTGCAGCGTGGGTGGAGGCGGAATCGGACGGCACCGTCACGTCGATGGTCGGCCGAGTCGGCGTCGACCCGATCAGTCACCCCGACACTGCCATTCTGGCCATGCTACTTGCCGCATAAGGGCTGCAGCACCCCGTCTTCGCCCAGGCATCAGCAAACGCAAGGGGCCAAAGGTGACAGAGACGCAGAAGTTGCCCGCGTTGAACTTCCGCGGCCATTCGCCGACCGCGAACCACTACACGGGAGTAGCATGCCCGCGGCGCCGTTCATATTTGCTTTACCACACCGCAACGCGGCGTTAAGGCGCGGGCGTACTGCCCGAATTCGAGGCACCCGAGGCGGGAGTGGCGACCCTCAGACAAGAACGATGTGAGTAATTTTTCGGTTTGCAGTTGGTTGTAGACCTAACTGTCGCTACGATGATCAGCAAATACGCCACCCGGAAAGCCCGTTTGTACGTATGTGGAGGTCAACATCATGAGCAATACCTTTGCCGCTCGCCTAAACCGGCTGTTCGAAGTGGTATATCCACCCGGACGGGGTCCCCATACCTCGGCCGAAGTGATCGCGGCATTGAAGGCTGAGGGTGTGACGATGTCCGCTCCCTACCTCTCGCAGTTGCGTTCCGGCAACCGAACGAACCCCTCCGCGGCAACGATGGCGGCGCTTGCCAACTTCTTCCGGATCAAGCCGGCGTACTTCACCGACGACGAGTACTACGAGAAGCTCGACAAAGAGCTCACCTGGCTCGCCGGCATGCGTGACGAAGGCGTTCGCCGGATCGCGGCCCGCACGGTCGGCCTGTCGCCAGAAGCCCAACAGGACATCTCGCTGAAGGTCGACGAACTACGCCTTCGCGAGAACCTGGACAGTTAGCCCGGCGCCGGAACCACGTCGGCAGCTGGCGAACCAACTCGCAGGCTCAAACGCTCTCGTCGGCAGGGTGGGCGCCGAGCGTGAGCCGACGATATTGGCCGGCGATCTCGAGGATCCACTCGCGGTCCGAATAGGCAGCGGGTTGGCGTAGCCATTCCAGGCCGGGAAATTGTCCGTGTTCGCCCTGGTCTGCATCCTTCCCCTGATAGATCCACCGGGCCAGGGCCTCGGCCTGCTCACACGGCGGCACGTCCGGCGGCGTCAGGTCCGCGAGGTCAACGAGCTGTTGGTCGGGTTCACACCCATCGCTGAGTTCACCCAGGTCGGTTTTGCCCCTCACACTGCCCGACTCGGCGAAGTTCTTTCCGCGCAGCGCAGTCACCGTGCCCCCGGCCTCGACGTGGGGCTGCGCACGGTCGGCAGCGGTCGCCTCCAGGAAGAGCGCATCAGAGATCAGGGACATCCGCTCAGCCACCCGGAACGCCAGCGGACCCCGCGGACGCACACCGATGCCCACATCGGGATGGCGGCGGCCGAGCTCATCGAGAATCGGCTGGATCATTCGCAGCTCCCGCCGCGCCCCGAACCAGTCTTCCACGCTGGGCAGCAACGAACCGGCTGCGACGATGAGCATGGCGCAGCCCAGCAGTGTTGCCGCGGCCCCGATCCCGACCAGCCCACTCGTGCCGACGGCGCGCAGTAAGACGAAGGCAAGCGCGAGCACGATCAAGACGATCCCGATCGTGAACACGAACAGCGCCCGACCGCGTCGGGTGCGGTTGGAGTGCCGAAGCCCCGCCCACGCGACCAGGCTGAGCGCCAGCAACGAGTACAGCAACGGGAGCAGCCAGGCCAGCGAAGTGCCGCCCGTGCCTAAGTTGCGCTGGAGGTACTCATTGGGCGATACCTCCGCTTGTTGGCCGCTGGAGAAGAAGACGACGAGGCTCGCCACCGCGATGACTGCGGCGACGCTGTATTGCGCGATCGCGATCTTCTTGACGACCCCTGGTGACCGCACCGATGACACGGTGGTGATCATCACGCAACTTCCCGCTGCACACGCGATCAACGCCACCTGGCTGAGCCCGATCGAGATGTTTGGCCACCGCAACAGGTTGTCTACCAGCAGCGTCAGCGGCTGCCAGTTGAGCGCCGCCACGACACCCAAGCTGCCGAGCGCCAGAATCATCGCGGTGCTGACCAGCGACTGCTTGTTGACCAACGCCCACCCGATGCGCAGGCCGGTGGCCAATCCGAGAAGACCGGCAATCACCCAGACGATCAACCAAATGCCTCTCCGAGGCGAATCTGAAGAATCGACGCACGGTCGGAGGGAAGCCGCCCCAGCCGGTAGATGAGCAATGCCGCGAAGTCCTCGGCTTCCTGCTCCGCATCCTCGCCACTGGGCCCCATGCAGCCGGTGCGCTGATTGAGCATGTAGCCGATCAGATCGAAACTCGCCACCTCGGTGTTGTCCCTGGCCGCCTGTAGGACCGGAGTGCCCTCGTGACCGAGCACGAGGTGACCTAGTTCGTGGGCGAGGGTTCGATCCCAGGCGGGCAGCCCCTTCTGCACCAGGAACACATCGCGGTCCGAGTACTGGCGCCACTGACCGCACACGCCCGGCGGGAGGTCGGCAGTCTTGATGTCAATCGGTCTCCCGCGGCTCTCACCTACCGCACCGACCAGCCGAGCCAGCGACACTTCGCCCTGCTTCGGCGCGAGATCGAGTACCTCACCGACCGCTCGCGTAACTTGGCGACTCGCAGGCATATGGCCTCCTCTCGATACTGCCCATGCGCTGCTCACCACGGTAGGGCTAGCAGATCCTGCTGGCTCATGACCCGTGCCCGAACCGCGTCGTCACCACGTTCCTACCCGCATGGCACCGACCGACCCGATGGATGGGTCAATTCTCGCACAATCGCAGCCCAGAGTTTGCTGAGAAGCTCGAATGCGTTGGTTTTCGGGTCGCAGCCATGACCGGGAATGCCGAGCGCTAGGGTTTGATCAGCGTCAGCGCCGGATGGCGGCGGGATGGGTCGACAAGACGACGTAGGAGGCAGCCGGGATGAGTCTGTTCAAACGACGCACATCCCGGGCTACCCGCAGGGCCGAGGCCCGCGCGATCAAGGCGAAGGCCAAGCTCGAGGCGAAACTGGCGGCCAAGAACGAGGCCCGCCAGTTCAAGTCAGCGCAGAAAGCTCAGTCACGTGCGCTGAAGGCGCAGCTCAAGGCTCAGCGCGAGAGCGACAAGACCGCACTCAAGGTTGCCGAAACAGAGCTGAAGGCAGCCCGCGAGGGCAAGTTGCTCTCGCCCACCCGGATCCGTAGGGCGTTTACCGTATCGCGTTTGCTGGCCCCGGTGGTGGTGCCACTGGCATACCGGGCGTCCATCGCCGCCCGCGGGCTGATCGATGAACGTCGCGCCGACAGGCTGGGCATCCCCCTGAGCCAGTTGGGGCAGTTCTCCGGGCACGGCGCCCGGCTCTCGGCGCGAATAGCCAGCGCGGAACAGTCGCTGCGGCAACTCGTGGACAACAAGCCCAAGGCGGCCAAAGACCCAGAGACCAAGCAATTCGTCTCCGCCATGAATCAGCGACTCGGTGATCTGGCTGCCGCGGTCACCGCCGCCGAGAACATGCCGCCCGAACGCCGGCGCGCTGCGCATGCGGCCATCGCCGAGGAACTAGACGGAATCGACGCCGACCTCATGGCCCGCCTGGGCGTGATCTGACCCGCCGCACCCCAGTGAGATCCACATACTTCAGGCCCCCGGTGGCCACCCACTACCTAGCAGTCGCGGCCCTGACCGTGGCGCTCCTCGGGGCGGCGCTGGCCTACGCGGGCGCCGCGTACGCGCATGCCGCGCTCATCGCGAGCGATCCCGTTGAGAATGCCGTGCTGACCGAACAGCCGCGCCGGGTGAGCGCGACGTTCAACGAACCGATGCAGGCCCAATTCGCCGCGATGACCGTGATCGGGCCCGGTGGCAACACCTGGTCTGACGAAGAACCCGAGGTCGACGGAGCGGTGATCAGCGTTGGCGTCCGGCCAGGCGGCCCCAGCGGCGACTACACCGTGAACTACCGCGCCACGTCCGCCGACGGCCACGTCGTGTCTGGCTCCTGGTCCTACCGCCTCGATTCCGCCGCGCCGGGAAGCGGCGGACCAGCTGTACCTGCCGCGCCCGCGCACCCGCCCGACGACGGACTACCGGTGTGGCCGTTCGCCGCGCTGGTATCGGGGATGGTGGCCGTCGGCGCGATTTGGGCGGTTCGGCGCAGGTTGTGACGCACCGTCGCGCGGTCACGGGCGCAGTGCTCGTCGTGGCGTCGGCGTGCGTGTTGGCGTGGGCACTGGCGTATCCGGCCGCATCGCTCACTCCAGCGTTGGCCAGGGCGGTATCCGACGGCGCGGCCATTCTCACCATGGGCCTGGCTGCCATTCCCGTCTTGGACACCGGGAGGTACCGCCAGGAGTTACTGCGACGTGCTTCGGCACCGTTGATGATCGCGTCGGCCGTCTGGCTGGTCTCCGAGATCGTCCGGCTGGTTCTTGCGAGTGCCGAGGCCGCGGGTATCGGTATCACCCGGCTGGCCATGCAGACCGCAGTCGAGTACGCCCTGCAGACCGCACCCGGGCGGGCAAGTCTGATTTCGGTCACGGCAGCCGCGGCGGTGTGTGCGCTGGCAGCGGTGACTGGGCGCGCAGATACGGCACGGGGCGTCGCCACCGGCCTCGCCGGCGTCGGAATCCTGGGCCACCCACTCACCGGGCACCTGTCGAGCAGCCCGTGGGGAGGTGCCGCGATCGCGGTGCACGCCCTGGCTGCGGCCTTGTGGTGCGGCCTACTCGCCGGACTGTTGCTCACCGTTGAGCACCGCGGTCAATGGGCCCGAATACTGCCCCGGTTCTCTCAGGTGTCGCTGCTTTGTGTGACGGTCCTCCTCGCCGCGGGTGTGCTCGGGGCGTCCGCGGTGATCGGCTCACCGACCGATCTGTATGCAACCGGCTACGGCAGGGTTCTGTCCGCCAAGGTCGTGCTGACCGCCGCGCTTGTCGCCCTGGCGTGGCGCAACCGCGCGAACTGGCTGCCCGCCGCCGAAACCCACCGCGCCACGGCCGTCGTCTCGAGATCACGCGCGCAGCGCGAACTGGCATTGATGGGAGCGGCACTGGCCGCAGCCGCCACCCTGGCGGTCACGGGGTGACACCGAACGCTCGCCGTCATACGGCCTGGCATGATGGGGGCACTGCCGAGTGCAGATCAGTTGACAAGGAGCAGCGACATGGCAGACCAGACGGACCGGCCCGACGAAGGTCCCGGGGCCGCGATCCCTACGCCAGAGCCGTCAGCGCCGCCGGTGAGCGAGGCCGCCACCCCGAAGAAAACCGCACCCGCGAAGAAGTCCAGCAGCGCCAAGAAGACCCCCACAAAAAAGGCGGGCGCCAAGAAGACCCCCGCCAAGAAGGCACCCGCCAAGAAAGCTGCGCCGGCGAAGAAGACCACTGCCAAGAAGACCTCGCCTGCCCCCGCCCGACCGGCGGAATCCAACGGCAACGTGACCTCTGCGGCCAAAGAAGCGGCAGCACAAGCGAAGTCAACCGTGACTTCGGCCAGTAACACCGTGTCGGCTCTGCCTTCGGCCCAGCGCCAGGACCGCGATGCATCCGGTCTCCCGGTCGCCGCCGCACTGATCGCCGGGGTGCTCGCGATCCTGGCGGTGCTGTACCTGGCGCGGCGCGGCGGCGAGTGAGCATAGAACCCCGCCCGACCGCCGACTTGGTCGACGAAATCGGCTCCGAGGTGCGTAGCTGTGACCTGCAGTTCGGCCAGTACGGCGGCCGTTCGCAGTTCGCCGGGCCGATCACGACCGTGCGCTGCTTCGAAGACAACGCGCTGCTCAAGTCGTTGCTGTCCGAACCCAGCGATGGCGGCGTACTGGTGATCGACGGGGAAGGTTCTTTGCACGCCGCTCTCGTCGGCGACGTGATCGCCGAGTTGGGTCGGTCCAACGGATGGTCAGGGTTGATCGTCAACGGCGCGGTGCGCGATTCGGCGATCCTGCGCACGCTCGACATCGGCATCAAGGCGCTGGGCACCAATCCCCGCAAGAGCGCCAAGACCGGCCTCGGCGTACGTGACGCGCCAGTCGAGTTCGGCGGCGTGGTTTTCGTCCCCGGACACATCGCCTACAGCGACGACGACGGAATCGTCGTCTCCGTTGGCGACTGACTGCGTTGGTTACGCCGGCGCCGCCGAAGGCACCCGATGCCGGGAAAACTCCAGCGCCGCGTCGTCCACCTTGCCCCGCCGGATCAGCTGCAAGTCGAGCAAGTAGTTCTGCTTCAGCCGCCACGGTGCCCGAGCTCCAGCCTTGGGCAGATAGTCAAGCGCCCGCAGCACATATCCCGGGGTGAAGTCCATCAGCGGCTGTGGTTCGACACTGCTGCCGGGGTGCCGGGGCTCGACGGTGTCGTAGCCATTGGCCTCCATGTAATTGATCACCCGACAGAAGAATTCGGAAACCAGGTCGGCCTTGAGAGTCCACGACGCGTTGGTGTACCCGATCGTGAACGCCAGGTTCGGCATTCGGGTGAGCATCATGCCCTTGTAGGCCATTGTGTCATTGAGCTCGATCGCCTCGCCGTTACGCGATACCGCCGCCCCACCGAAGAGCTGTAGGTTCAAACCCGTTGCGGTGATGATGATATCGGCTTCGAGGTGCTCACCGGAAGTCAGTTTGATACCGGTCTTGGTGAACCGATCGATCGTATCGGTGACGACGTCGGCCTTACCGGCGCGGATGGTCTTGAACAGATCCCCGTTGGGCGCCAGGCACACCCGCTCGTCCCATGGCTGGTATCGCGGGTTGAAGTGCTTGTCGACATCGAAGCCTTCGGGCAGTCGGTGGCGGGCCATCGTCAACAACTGTTTCCGGAACAGGTCTGGAAAGCGGCGAGCAATCTGGTACTGGCCGGACTGCGTCAGGATGCTCTTCCACCGGTTCAGCACGTAGGCGGCCTTGGCCGGCAACCGTTTGTTGGTCTGCACCGTGAACGGGTCGACATCGGGCAGCGCCGCGATGAACGTCGGCGATCGCTGCAGCATCGTCAAATGACCTGCACCAGAATTGGCGAGTGCGGGTATCAGGGTGACGGCAGTGGCCCCACTGCCGATCACCACGATCCGTTTGCCCGCATAATCGAGGTCCTCGGGCCAGTGTTGCGGATGGACGATCGCACCCTCGAAGTCCTCAGATCCCGCGAACTCGGGCGAGAACGCCTGGTCATAGTTGTAATAGCCACTGCAGGCCATCAGATACCGACAGCAGATTTCGACCTGCTCTCCATCGCGTTCAACGGTCAACGTCCAGCGAGCGTCGGCGTCCGACCAGTCGGCCGATCTGACATGCTGTCCGTAGCGGATGTGCTTGTCGATGCCGTACTCGGCGACCGTGTCCTTGAGGTAGCCGATGATGTCGGGGCCATCGGCGATCGCCTTCTCCGAAGTCCACGGCTTGAACCGGAAGCCCAAGGTGAACATGTCGGAGTCCGAGCGGATACCGGGATATTTGAACAGATCCCAGGTCCCCCCGAGATTGTCCCGGCGTTCCAGAATGACGTAACTCTTGGCTGGGCAGCGGTCTTGCAGATGCCAGGCCGCGCTAATGCCGGAGATACCGGCTCCGACGATGACAACGTCGACAAATTCGGTCATGACGTCAAGCTATCAACGCAGTGTCGAAGTAGTCAACGCCCTGTCGATAATATCGACACGGTGTAAAGTCGTCCTGGTGAGCGCCGCCAGATTGTCACTGCCGTGACCTTCGCCAGATTGTCACTGCCGTGACGGCCGCCAGATTGTCACTGCCGTGACGGCCGCCAGATTGTCACTGCCGTGACGGCCGCCAGATTGTCACTGCCGTGACGGCCGCCAGCCAGACCCGGTCACCGCGGGGCCGGAGGGCCGCCCGCCCCTCCGGCGACGACCGGGAGCTGGCCATACTCGAGACCGCCGAACGCCTGCTCGAAGACCGATCACTGGCCGAAATCTCCGTCGACGACCTGGCCAGGGGCGCCGGCATCTCACGACCAACCTTCTACTTCTATTTCGCGTCGAAGGACGCGGTGCTGCTGACACTGCTCGAGCGGGTGATCAGCGAGGCAGACGGCGCGCTGGAGCGGTTGATCACCGAGCGGCCCGCAGGTCGTCACGAAATCTGGCGCCACGGCATCAACGTCTTCTTTGAGACATTCGGCGCACATCGTGCGGTATGCGCCGCGACAGTCGCTGCCAAGTCCGTCAACCCCGAGGCCCGCGAGCTTTGGGCCAGGTCGATGCAGCGGTGGATCGATCACATCGCCACGGTCATCGAGGCCGAACGCGCTGCGGGAGCGGCGCCGGTGACGGTCCCGGCCGTGGAGTTGTCGACGGCCCTGAACCTGATGAACGAGGCGGTGATGGCGGCCGCCTTCGCGGGACATCAACCGTCGATCCCCGATAATCGCGTCCTGGACAGCCTGGCCCATGTCTGGACGGCGAGCATCTACGGCGACACACCCTGATCTGTCGACGCCCATCGGCCGGTAGGGGCGCTCGATGTTGCGGGTCGGGTCGCATCTGCAGAGATCAGCGGTGGCTTGGCGGCGCCGACGCTGCCTGCCTGATTCAGCTATCCGCCCACGCCAGTAGCTTGTCGGCGGGCCACGTGTTGACGATCCGGTCGGCGGCCAGGCCGGCCTCAAGTGCGCGCTGGGCACCATAGCCGAGGAAGTCGAGCTGGCCGGGGGCATGAGAATCGGTGTCGATGGAGAACACGCAGCCCATGTCCATCGCCAGCTTCAGCAGGCGCGTGGGCGGGTCCCGTCGCTCCGGGCGGGAGTTGATCTCGACGGCGGTCCCGTTGTCGCGGCAGGCACTGAAGACCTTTTCGGCGTCGAACTTCGACTCGGGACGTGTTCCGCGGGCACCGGACACCAGCCGGCCGGTGCAGTGGCCGAGCACGTCGGTGTGCGGGTTGGCCACCGCCCGGAGCAGGCGGCGCGTCATCGCGGTTGGGTCCATCGCAAGTTTCGAGTGCACGCTCGCGACGACGACATCGAGCCTCTCGAGCAACTCCGGCTCCTGATCCAGCGAGCCATCATCGAGGATGTCGACCTCGACCCCGGTGAGAATCCGCATCGGCCAAACCTTTTCGCGGAGTTCGTCAATGACGTCGAGCTGACGGCGAAGCCGCTCCGGGGTCAGCCCATTGGCGATGCGCAGCCGTGGGGAATGATCGGTCAGCGCGCAGTACTCATGGCCGAGATCGCGCGCGGTCATCATCATCTCCCCGATGGGCGCCGACCCGTCGGACCAATTTGAATGCACGTGCAGGTCGCCGCGCAACGCGGTACGGAGTTGCCCACCGCCAAGATCGGCGGCTGATTCGCGAAGTTCGATCAGCGCGTCGGGTTCGCGGCCCTCCCAAGCCTGGGCGATGACCCTCGCCGTCTTGGGGCCGACTTTCGGCAGCGTCTGCCAGGTGTTGGCGGTGCCATGCCGTTCCCGCTGAGCGCCGGTCAGTGCCTCGATCACGTCGGCGGCGTTGCGGTAGGCCATCACCCTGCGGGAGTCCTCGCGGGCGCGGTCCTTGTAGTAGGCGATCTGACGCAGCGCGACCACCGGGTCCATGGGCTCAAGTGTGCCCCAGCCCCGCAGCGAACCGGAGAGTGAAACACAGGTTGATAACGATTCGGCAAACACACCGCCGGGCGATGGCAGCGCGCCGCGAAACGCTACCCGCTAGTTCGCTAGACGCTGTAGCGGAGGAGTTCGTCGGGGGTGATCAGCCGTTCGGCCTTCGCGGGAAACTCGCGACACTTGACCGGGTGGCGGAACAATAACCAGGCCATTCGCCCTGGC
This sequence comes from Actinomycetes bacterium, assembly GCA_022601135.1. Taxonomy (GTDB): domain Bacteria; phylum Actinomycetota; class Actinomycetes; order Mycobacteriales; family Mycobacteriaceae; genus Mycobacterium. Next base: position 16,641 of record JAHZJB010000034.1, read on the forward strand.
CGGTACCGGGAAATCGGGTTTATACGCACGGTGATTCTCCTGCGGCGTTCCAATAACTGGACCGGGGGCTACTTTACCGCAGCGCCCTCACCAAGTCATTAGATACCCCCGGGCTGGCAAACTGCCGGAGGCACGCCGTACATGGGTCGGAAGTTTTTGAAGTGGCCAGAGTGACTCTTGTTACCCGAGCCGGAGCCGACGGTTACCGCTGAGGCAGCGTGGTGGGCTTGATCGGCGTCGGCAGCGCCGACCGTCCCATCAAATAGCGGTCTACTCCGGCCGCAGCTGCCCGACCCTCGGCAATTGCCCACACGATCAGGGACTGACCGCGTCCCATGTCACCGGCCACGTACACGCCGGGCACCGAGGTGGTGAATGCGTCGTCGCGCGCCACGTTGCCGCGCTCGTCGAGTTCGACCCTGAGGTCGGCGAGCAGACCTGCCGGCTCCGGGCCGGTGAAGCCCATGGCCAGCAAGACGAGGTCGGCATCCAACTCGAAGTCGGTACCATCGATCTTCTCGAACCTGCCGGATCGCATCTCCACTTCGTGACCGCGCAAACCGGTGACACGCCCGTCCTGGCCCAGGAAATGCTCGGTGTTCACCGAGTACACCCGCTCGCCGCCCTCCTCATGCGCCGAACTGACCCGGAACATCAACGGATAGGTCGGCCACGGTGTCGACTGGGCGCGTGATTCCGGGGGGCGCGGCATGATCTCGAACTGGTGCACACCCTCCGCTCCCTGGCGGTGCGCCGTTCCCAAGCAGTCCGCGCCGGTGTCGCCGCCGCCGATGATGACCACTTTTTTCCCTTTGGCGGTGATCGGCGGCTGTCCATCCTCATCAGCGACCGGATCACCCAGCTGAACCCGGTTGGCCCACGGCAGGTACTCCATGGCCTGATGGATTCCGTCGAGTTCACGGCCGGGGATGGGTAGCTCCCGGCGGACCGTCGCACCGCCTGCCAGCACCACCGCATCGAAATCCGCACGCAGTTGATGCGCGGTTATGTCCGTGCCGACGTTCACTCCGGTGCGGAACTGGGTGCCTTCGGCACGCATCTGATCGAGGCGCCGGTCGATATGGCGCTTCTCCATCTTGAACTCCGGAATCCCGTAACGCAGCAGGCCACCGATGCGGTCATCCCGCTCGAACACAGTAACGGTGTGTCCGGCCCGCGTCAGTTGCTGAGCCGCAGCCAAACCCGCGGGCCCCGACCCGACTACCGCGACGGTCTTGCCGGTCAGCCGGCCAGGCGGCAGCGGTACGACCCACCCCTCTGCGAAGGCCTTGTCGATGATCTCCACCTCGACCTGCTTGATGGTCACCGGATCCTGGTTGATACCAAGAACACAGGACCCTTCACAGGGGGCGGGGCACAGTCGGCCGGTGAACTCCGGAAAATTGTTGGTCGCATGCAGCCGCTCGATGGCATCATGCCAACGCCCGGTTCGCACTTGGTCGTTCCACTCCGGAATGAGGTTGCCCAGCGGACACCCGTTGTGACAGAACGGGATACCGCAGTCCATGCAGCGGCTCGCTTGCACCTTGAGGGCGTCGTGGGCGAAGTCCTGATAGACCTCTTTCCAATCCCGCAGACGCAGGTCCACCGGCCGCCGCTGCGGGGTCTCACGGTGGGTGTGCTTCAGAAAGCCGCGCGCGTCAACCACTTGCGGCCGCCATGATCGCCTCGTCAATCTTGTCTTCGGTGTCGCCCCGTGCTTCAGCCTCAGCGATCGCCTGCAAGACCCGCTTGTAATCGCGCGGCATCACTTTCTTGAAATGTCTCATCGTTGATTCCGGCCCATCCCATCCAGCTAGAACTCGTTGACCCAGTGCCGAATCCGTCGCATCCACGTGCGCCTGGATCATGTCGCGAAGCCACAGAGCCTCTTCGGACACGGGGCCGTCGAGCACTTCGATATCCACCATTCCAGCGTTGAGGTTGTCGGCAAGCAGATCGTCGGGGTCGTAAACGTAGCCGATGCCACCGGACATACCCGCCGCGAAGTTCCTGCCGGTCGGACCGAGGACGACAACCCGGCCGCCGGTCATGTATTCGCAGCCGTGGTCGCCGACCCCTTCGACGACCGCGTGCGCGCCCGAGTTGCGCACCGCGAAGCGTTCGCCCACCTGCCCGCGCAGGAACATCCGACCGCTGGTGGCGCCGAACAGGATCACGTTGCCGGCGATGATGTTGTCCTCGGCCACGTAATCTACGGGGGCATCGTCAGGCGGCCGGATTACCACCTGCCCCCCCGACAGACCCTTCCCGACGTAGTCGTTGGCGTCGCCGTACACCCGCAGCGTGATGCCGTTGGGCACGAACGCTCCGAAGCTGTTGCCTGCCGAACCTTCGAAGGTGATGTCGATGGTCCCGTCCGGAAGTCCTTTCCCGCCATAGGCCTTCGTCACCTCATGGCCGAGCATCGTGCCGACCGTGCGATTGACATTGGTGATCGTCGTGGAAAAACGGACGGGCGACGCGGAGTCGAGAGCTTCTCGACATTGCGCGATCAGTTGCTGGTCGAGCGCCTTGTCCAAGCCGTGGTCCTGCCGAGAGCTGCAGTAGAAGTCCTGGTTCATGAAGGCAGATTCGGGCTCGTACAGCACCGGGGTCAGGTCCAGCTTGTGGGCCTTCCAGTGCCGGGCGGCCGCCGCCGTGTCGAGTGACCCAACCTGCCCGACCATCTCGTTTACGGTGCGGAATCCCAACTGTGCCATCAGTTCCCGAACTTCCTCAGCGATGTACATGAAGAAATTCTCGACGAACTCGGGCTTTGCGTCGAACCGCTCGCGCAGCAACGGGTTCTGGGTGGCCACGCCGACCGGACAGGTATCGAGATGACAAACCCGCATCATGACGCAGCCGACCACCACCAGCGGCGCGGTGGCGAAGCCGAACTCCTCGGCACCCAGCAACGCGGCCATCACCACGTCGCGTCCGGTCTTGAGCTGGCCGTCCACCTGCACCACGATCCGGTCCCGAAGTCCGTTCAGCAGCAGCGTCTGTTGCGTCTCGGCGAGGCCGAGTTCCCACGGCGCGCCGGCATGCTTCTGCGACGTGAGCGGGGTGGCGCCGGTGCCACCATCATGCCCGGAGATCAGTACCACGTCGGCGTGCGCCTTGGACACCCCCGCCGCAACCGTGCCGACACCGTTCTCGCTCACCAGTTTCACGTGCACCCGCGCCTGCGGGTTCGCATTCTTCAGATCGTGGATCAACTGGGCGAGATCTTCGATCGAGTAGATGTCGTGGTGGGGTGGCGGAGAGATCAACCCGACCCCGGGCGTGGAATGGCGGACTTCAGCCACCCAGGGATACACCTTGTTGCCGGGAAGTTGTCCGCCCTCGCCGGGTTTGGCGCCTTGGGCCATCTTGATCTGGATGTCGGTGCAGTTGGACAGGTAGTGGCTTGTCACTCCGAACCGGCCGGAGGCTACCTGCTTGATGGCGCTGCGCCGCCAATCACCGTTGTCGTCGTGCTCGAATCGCGCGACCGCCTCACCGCCCTCACCGGAGTTGGAGCGTCCACCGAGGCGGTTCATAGCCACAGCGAGGGTCTCGTGGGCTTCGGCGGAGATCGAGCCGTAGCTCATCGCTCCCGTCGAGAAACGCTTGACGATCTCGCTTGCCGGTTCGACCTCCTCGAGCGGAACGGGTGGTCGAACGGCTCCGTCACCGGTGCGGAACTTGAGCAGCCCGCGCAGGGACGCCATCCGCTCGCTCTGGTCATCGACCAGAGCGGTGTACTCCTTGAAGATCGAATACTGCCCGGTACGTGTCGAGTGCTGAAGCTTGAACACCGTGTCCGGGTTGAACAGGTGATACTCGCCCTCGCGACGCCACTGGTACTCACCACCGACCTCGAGCTCACGGTGGGCCCGCTCGTCGGGCCGGTCCAGGTAGGCCAGTGCGTGCCGGGCGGCGACGTCAGCGGCGATGTCGTCCAGATCGATACCACCGACCGCGCAGGTCAGGCCGGTGAAGTGCTCGTCGAGTACCGACTGGCTGATGCCGATGGCCTGGAACAACTGGGCTCCGGTGTAGGACGCGAGCGTCGAGATGCCCATCTTGGACATCACCTTGAGCACACCCTTGCCGGCCGCCTTGACGTAATTGGCCTTGGCTCGATCACTGGAAATACCGGCGATCAATCCGCGGTCGACCATGTCCTCGATGGACTCGAACGCCATGTAGGGATTGATCGCCGCGGCGCCGAATCCCACCAGGCACGCCATGTGGTGCACTTCGCGGGCGTCGCCACTCTCGACCACCAGTCCGACCTGGGTGCGGGTGCGTTCGCGCACCAGGTGGTGGTGCACCGTCGACACGCTCAGCAGCGATGGAATCGGTGCGAACTGCTCGTTGGACTCACGGTCGGACAACACGATGATGCGAGCGCCGTCACGGATTGCCGCCGACACCTTCGCCCGGACGTTGTCCAATGCCTCTGCCAGCCCGCGTCCGCCCCGATTGACCGGGTACAGGCAGCGCACGACCGCGGCACGCAATCCGTGCTTGTGGCCGCGGATCTCATGGTCGGGGTCGACACAGATCAGCTTGGACAACTCAGCATTGCGCAGAATCGGCTGCGGCAGCACGATCTGGCGGCACGACTCGGCACCCGGGTTGAGCAGATCGCCCTCCGGACCGACCGTGCCCGAAAGACTGGTCACCACTTCCTCGCGGATCGCGTCCAGCGGCGGGTTGGTGACCTGGGCGAACAATTGCTGAAAGTAGTCGTAGAACATCCGCGGGCGCGCCGACAGCACCGCGACCGGGGTGTCGGTGCCCATCGACCCAAGCGCTTCCGCGCCCGTGCGGGCCATCGGCGCGACCAGTAGATTCAGCTCCTCGTAGGTGTAGCCGAAGGCCTGCTGGCGCAGAACGACTCGGTGGTGCGGCATCCGTACGTAGTCACCGGCGGGCAGCTCGTCGACGTTGAACAGGCCGGCGTCGAGCCACTCGCGGTAGGGCTGGGCAGCGGCCAATTCGGCCTTGATTTCCTCGTCGGCCACGATTCGGCCCTGCGCGGTGTCGACGAGGAACATGCGGCCGGGCTGTAGGCGCATCTTCTTGATGACGGTGGCCGGATCGATGTCCAGGACGCCGGCCTCCGACGCCATCACCACCAGACCGTCACTGGTCACCCAGATGCGGGAGGGGCGAAGACCGTTGCGGTCCAGCACCGCGCCGATGACGGTCCCGTCGGTGAAGCACACCGATGCCGGCCCGTCCCACGGCTCCATCAGCGAGGCGTGATACTCGTAGAAAGCTCTGCGGGCCGGGTCCATCGACTCGTGCCGCTCCCAGGCTTCCGGGATCATCATCAGTACGGCGTGCGGCAAGCTGCGGCCGCCGAGGTGCAGCAACTCGAGCACCTCGTCGAAGCGGGCGGTGTCGGAGGCTCCCGGAGTACACACGGGAACGATCTGCTCGAGATCCTTTCCGCCGAAGGCGTCGGTCTTTATCAGCGCTTCCCGGGCCCGCATCCAGTTCTCGTTGCCGGTGACGGTGTTGATCTCACCGTTGTGCGCCACCCGGCGGAAGGGATGCGCCAGCGGCCACGACGGGAAGGTGTTGGTGGAGAACCGCGAGTGCACGATGCCCAGCGCGCTGGTGAGCCGCTCATCCTGCAGGTCAAGATAAAACGTCCGCAGCTGGGGCGTGGTCAGCATCCCCTTGTACACGAATGTCTGACCGGAAAGGCTTGGAAAGTAGACCGTTTCGCGACCCGGCCCGTCTTGGCCAGGCCCCTTGGTGCCGAGTTCATGTTCGGCGCGTTTGCGCACCACGTAGGCCCGGCGCTCCAAGTCCATCCCCGACGCGCCCGCGATGAACACCTGACGGAAGGTCGGCATCGCGTCGCGGGCCAGGGCGCCCAGCGACGAATCGTCGGTGGGCACGTCCCGCCATCCGATGACGTGCAGGCCCTCGGCTTCGGCGATCTTCTCCACCGCCTGACACGCAATTGCGGCGTCCTTGGACGACTGTGGCAGGAAAGCGATACCGGTGGCATAGCTGCCCGGCTCAGGAAGCGCGAATCCCTCCGTCTTGCACACGGCCCGGAAATACTCGTCGGGCACCTGCAGAAGGATGCCGGCGCCGTCTCCAGTGTTCGGCTCCGCGCCCTGGGCCCCCCGGTGCTCAAGGTTCAGCAACGCGGTGATGGCCTTGTCGACGATGTCGCGGGTACGGCGACCGTGCATGTCCGCAACCATCGCCACGCCGCACGCATCGTGCTCGAACGCGGGGTTGTACAGCCCTTGACTGCTGGGCGCCATTCCCACCTACCTTATTAGTGCACAGTCGTCACGGAGTCGCACGGACGGCAACCGTCGACGAGAGCGTTAGCCAGTCTGGCCAGGGGGGAGCCTTCGTGCAGCGCCGAACGACGGTCCATCTCCCACTCGCCACGAGCGAAGAAAACGATATGACAACGGGCCCCTGACATGCCAACTTAGTCCAAGCTAATCGAACTCGCCAGGTGCTCGACGGCCGGACGGCGCCCGCCCCCGGGTCCAGGTCGAATAACGTTGCCGCGGAACTTTTTTCACTGCGCCTACCGCCGGGAAAAATCGGTGGGTGACGGATCACACCACAGATCCTTCTCGGACAGATGTTTGCTATATAGCCTCACTTACCGTCCTGGACTGGGGTGACACCCTCCAGTGAATTTGCCCAAAAAGCTTACCTGGATTCTTAGGAATCGGCGGGGGTCCTCGGCCCGATGCCCATCACATTTCGGACAGATTCGGTATGGGCGAGCGCGGGCCGAAACGGGGTTTGACCGCAAGACCGCTGGCTTCCAGCAGCCGCACCGCCCGGTGCCGGTGCGGGCGCAGCGGCTCGAGCAGCTCGATCATCTGCGGGTCGCCGATCGGATGCCCGAGCAGACTCCAGCCGACCATCTTGGCCAGGTGATAATCGCCCACGGACAAAGCGTCGGCGTCGCCAAACGCCCGTTGCACCGTTTCGGCAGCGGTCCACTCCCCCACACCGGGCATGGCCATCAGCGCGTGGCGGGCCGCTTCGGCCGAGCGGTTGGCCAACCTTTCCAGCGCCTCGGCACGCTGGGCGCACCCCACCATGGTGCGGGCCCGGCCGGGGTCGACATTGGCGATGTGGAACTCCCAGGACGGAATCCTGCGCCAGGCATCTGCCGACGGGGGCACCCGCAGATGAGCCGGTGCCGGGCCTGGCGCCGGCGCCCCGTACTTGGTGACCAGTCTGCGCCAGGCCCGATGAGCATCCTTCCCGTGGACCCGCTGTTCCAGCACCGCGGGCAAGAGCGACTCCAGCACCAGTCCGGTGCGACCGAGACGCAGATGTGGGACGCGACGCTGGGCCTTGGCGATGGTCGGCTCCGTGGGGCGAAACGCGGTCGCGTCATCGTGGGCACCCAACAGAGCGGGCAGCGCCTCGGCGAACTCCGCCGCGCCGGGCCCCCACGCTTCGCAGTCGACTAAGTCGGGCCCACCCCGGCAGATGCGGGCGGTGACGGCCCCGCTGCGCAGCCGACTGGTCCGCCAGATGGACCCGTCGGCATCGTCGTGATAGCACGGGTCTCCCCTGCCCCGCCGTAGCGGTGACAGCGTCAGATCCGGACGGGCGGGTCCAGCGAAAACCACGCTGGCCGAGCTGCGACTCACGACCTCATTCAACTACCCCTGGACGACAGCGCCGTGCTGGCGGCCGACCGATACCCCGACCGATAACATGGGGCCATGGCCCCCTCGGCAGCTCCTGACGCACACGGATCCGTCACGATCAGCGCCGACGCCGCCGCGGTCTACGCGCTCATCACCGACCTCGCCACGATGGCGTCACTGGCCGAAGAGACCGAGGCCATGCGGTGGCGCAAGGGAAACGCAGCAACCCCGGGAGCGGTGTTCACCGGAAGCAACCGCAACGGCTCACGGACCTGGACCACGAAGTGCACGGTAACCGCCGCCGACCCGGGTCGGTCGTTCGCGTTCGACGTTCATTCCGCCGGCATCATCCCAATCTCCCACTGGCGCTACGACATCGAGCCGACCGATGGCGGCTGCACGGTCACCGAGTCGACATGGGACCGCCGGCCCCGGTGGATACTCAAGCCCGCCGCGATGACCACGGGCATCAGCGACCGCACCGGGGCCAACACCGAGCACATCAGGCTGACTTTGCAACGGCTCAAGGAGCGCGCCGAGGCCGGTTAGTGAGTATCGAGCGGCCGCTCGAGCGGGGCGCTGGTTCTGGTGGCCGCAACAGGGCGGACAGGGGGCATCTCGGCAAGCCCTTAGGCTGAAGCCATGGCCAGCGCACCGGGCAGCTCTCCCTGGCCCGGTTGGTCGCCGTGGCGCAGCAGCCTGGTTTTCGGCACGGCGGCGCTGTTCGTGTTCTTCCAGATGGTGCTGCAAACATTTCCCAGTGTCATGCGGGAAGGTTTGGTCGTCGATCTCTCGTTGAACGACGCGGGCTTCGGTGGCCTGTCCTCAAGTTTCTACTACCCTTACATCCTCCTGCAGATCCCGGCGGGGATCCTGGTGTCGCGTTTCGGAGCGCGGGCGGTACTCACCTGCGGTGCGCTCCTCTGTACGGTCGCATCGTTTCTTTTTGCGATGTCACACACCGCGAACGCCGCCGAATTGACGCGCATCCTGATGGGTCTGGGAGCTGCACCCACCGTGGTGTGCGCGATGACGTTGGCTGCGCAATGGTTTCCCAGACGCTTCTTCCCCATCCTGGCGGCACTCACAGAAGTGTTCGGCATGACGGGTGCGGCGCTGGGCCAGGAATCGCTGGGCTTCATCGTCGAACGCGCCGGATGGCGCGTCGCCATGATCACCTGCGGCGTGTCGTCGGCGGTACTCCTGGTACTTATCCTCATGTTCGTCAGGAACCGAACGGAAACTCAGGAAGGTGGGACTGAACGCTGGCCCCGCCCCGCCGCGATAGCCCGGCTGCTGGTTTCACCGCCGATACTCTCCCCGGCGCTGGCAGGGGGTTTGGTGGCGTCGGCCGGGGTGGCCTTCGCGTGGCTGTGGGGCGTCTCCTTTTTTCAGGCCTACCACCACATGAGTCTGTCCGCGGCATCGGTGATCGCGTCCTTCTATTTCTGGGGATGTCTGCCCGGAATGCTCGGCTCGGCCTGGCTGTGCTCCCGTTATCGGGTGCCCGCGCGGTTGCTTGCGGTGGGGGCCATCGGGACGGCTTTACTGATGTGGCTCATCCTGTTCGTGCTTGAGGGCCAAGTGGCCCTGTCTGCCGGGATGTTCGTGCTGGGATTCTTCAATTCGTTCTACGCCTTGTCCTTCACCATGGTGAAGGACAAGACATCGGCGCAGCTTTCCGGCGTGGCAATGGGCCTGACCAATATGTTGATCGTGGGCATCGGCGGGTTGATCTTTCAACCGCTGATCGGAGTGCTCGCGCACGCGCGCGGACAGGAGGTGCCGGGGGCCCCCACACTGAGCGTGACTATCGCCGCTCCGCTCCTCGCGCTGTTGATCCTGGCGGCCAACAGCCTCATACAAACACGGAAGCGCAGGACGACATTCGTTCCGACGCACGGAGACTAGAGAGCCCGCGCAGTTCAACCAGCTCCCGGACCGCCGGGGGCGTATGTAGCCATCCACTCGGCCGCGACGTCGGGCAGCGTACCCAGCTCCTGGGCCTTCCTACACCACTTCACGGTGGCCGAGACGAACCGCAACGGGTTGTAGATGTCCTCCTGTCGACACCATTTCCCGTCACCGGCGTAGGTGATTATCGAGATGTTGGTGGCGCTGATGATCGTGCCGTCCCCAGGGTCACGCATCGGGTTGTCGAGTTCGCACAGGACGCGCGCAGTCGCCTCGTCGTAGACCCGCCACCGCGACGGGAACGCGGTCATGTAGCTGCCTGGGAAAGTCTCCATCGTCTTCCAGATCCAGGGCCGGACCTGCTCGCGGCCGCGCATCGTTCCGGCGGCATGCTCGATGTAAGTGACGTCGGCGGTGTACTGATCGACCCACGGATCCCAATTCCGTGTCCGCGCCGCGCGGTCAACTGTCCTCTCGAACTCGGCGAACGCCGCGACGAGCTCGTCACGAGTAAAAGCAGCGGACGTCACATCCTAAAATAGAACACGTTCTACCTCTGCTTGTCGAGGCTGGCCGCACCCGGCTCCGGCAGGCGGATTAAGACGGCGGCGCCGTTGGTTATGCGATTGGGGACTACGCACAGCCCAACGGACTTCCTCTGAAGTCGGCACGGAAGGAACACGAGTGAGCGACGAGAAAAGAGCGATACTGGCCGGCGGCTGCTTCTGGGGCATGCAGGATCTGATCCGCAAGCATAGGGGCGTGGTGTCGACCCGCGTCGGTTACACGGGCGGAAAGAATGACCACCCGACCTATCGAAGGCACCCCGGCCATGCCGAGGCGATCGAGATCGTCTACGACCCGGCCCAGACCGACTATCGGACCCTGCTGGAGTTCTTCTTCCAGATTCATGATCCGACGACGAAGGACCGCCAGGGCAACGATGTCGGTTCGAGCTACCGATCGGAGATCTTCTACGCCGACGACGAACAGCGCCGGATAGCACTGGACACCATCGCCGACGTCGAAGCCTCCGGGCTGTGGCCGGGCAAGGTTGTCACCGAGGTCAGCCCGGCGGCCCGGTTCTGGGAGGCCGAGCCCGAGCACCAGGATTACCTGGAGCGCTACCCAGGTGGCTACACCTGCCACTTTCCCCGCCCGGGGTGGAGGCTGCCCAAGCGCTCTGCCTGAATCGCCCGAGCCGGAACGCTCAGGGGGCTTAGGCGATGGGACGCCTTCGGCGCACGACGACCCGGCCGCCGTCCTTCGGCGTGTAGGCCACGCCCCGAGAGTGCGCCTTTTCACCGGGGGCGGTGGTCGTCTCGATCACGAAGTGTCGCAACACTGTTCGGAGCACTACATCCATCTCGACGTTGGCGAACGCGGCTCCGACACAGCGGCGGGTGCCGCCGCCGAACGGGATGTGTGCGAAAGTGTTCGGCCTGCTGCCGATGAAACGGTTCGGGTCGAATTTGTCGGGATCGTGAAATTCCTCCCCGCGATGGTGTATCTGCGAGATCGCGACGACGATCGAAGAGCCCTGCGGGATAACCCATTTCCCCAACTGAAAGGTGGGGGCATAGACGTGCCTGCCGGCGAAGTCGATGACGGTGCGCGACCGCTGGATTTCCAGGATGGTGGCCTGCCGGTACTCGTTGCCGTCGGTGTCGGCTTCTGCCGCGAGCTTGGCCAGCACCTCGGGATGGCGACTGATGCGTTCGAACGCCCACCCCAGCGTGGCGGCCGTAGTTTCGTGGCCGGCGGCCAGCAGGGTGAGTAGCTCATCGCCGATATCCAGGCGCGACATCGTCGAGCCGTCCTCGTAGGTGCTGCGCAACAGCAGCGCCAGGATGTCATCCCGGCTGTCCAGGTTCGGATCGGCCTGCACCGCATCGATGAGTTGGCCGATGACTTCGTCGTACCGGCGACGGTAGGCCGCCAGCCGCCCCCAGGGGCTGAACCGCCCGTAAGTGCGCGTAGGAGTAGGCAGAACTGCCAACCGCGAGCCCAGTGTGACCCAGGGCGGGATGATGCGCCGCAACTCGTCGAGGTGCGCGCCGTCGGCGCCGAACACCGCCCGCAGGATGGCGTTCAGGGTGATGTGCATCATCGGCTCGAGCGTCTCGAACGGCCGACCCTCGGGCCACTGCGCGATTTCGCGCAGCGTCTCCTCCTCGAAGATCGTTTCGTAGTTTTTGATGCTCTTTCCATGAAACGGCGGGGTGAGCAGCTTGCGCCGGCGGCGGTGATCTTTCCCGTCGAGGGCGAAAACCGAACCGGAACCGAGTACCCGCGAGAGATTGGGCTGAACATTGCCGACGTCGTCGGTGTTGGCCGTGAACAGTTGCTTGGCCAAGGCTGGATCGGCGACGATCACTGTCCTCCCGAATACGGGCAGGGTGAGTGTGAAGACATCACCGCACGCGCGAACGAGCCGGGCGATGGTCCATTTCCGGGACAGAGAGAATCCGAGTCCCTGGAGAAACGTCGGAATGCGCGGGGTGGGCGGCAAGCGCACCGGCAGGGTCGGCGCGGCAGCCTCCGTCGATGCGGCAGAGTCGGACGGACGGGGCGTGACAATCGTTGTCTCGGTCATCGGTCTCTTCCGCTCAATCGATTGGTACTACTGTGTACCGAGGTCGCATTCGGTACGGTACCGCCTAGTACCACGGTGGCGCAAGGGCGCGGCACAATGACGCACAAGGACAGAGGAGGTGGTTCTGACATGGCGCCTGTGACGCTCGGATCCGTGGCCGAGCGGCTCCTGGACGGTCTCGCCTCCTCGATCGATGACCGCGGCTACCGGGAAACCACCGTCGCCGATATCGTGCGCCACGCCCGGACATCCAAGCGGACGTTCTACGAACACTTTTCCGGAAAGGACGAGTGCCTGGTCGAGCTGCTGCGGCGCAACAATGCCGATCTCATCACCGGGATCCAAGCCGCGGTGGACGGCGAGGCCGACTGGCAGCTGCAGATCAGGCAGGCCGTCGGGGCCTACGTCGATCACATCGAGGAACGCCCCGCGGTCACGCTGAGCTGGATTCGCGAAGCTCCCGCGCTGGGCGCTGTGGCGCGACCACTGCACCGGCTGGCCATGGACCACCTCACCGACATGATGGTCAACCTCACCGAGAGCCCCGGATTTCGCCGCGCGCAGCTGACCCCGATCCCGCCGCCCATAGCGTTGATCCTGCTCGGCGGATTGCGCGAACTCACGGCGCTTTTCGTCGAGGACGGCGGCGACGTGCGCGGCCTCGTGGAACCAGCCGTCGCCGCTGCGACGGCCATGCTCGGCACCCGATATTGATCAGGTCAGAATCAAGCGGGCCGCGGTCTCCAGCTTCTCGGCGATCTCGCCATACGAAGCATGGCCCATGCCCGCACGGACCAGAGCGCCGGAGTAGAGCAGTTCGAGCGAGTCGATGACATCGGGATCCGTGTCCGTGCCCAGCGCGGCGGCGAGGCGATCGCGGATATCACCGCGGATACGCTGTCTGAGTACCTCAACATCGGGATCCTTGCCCAGCAGAGCGCTGGTCACCGCGCCGGCAAACGCCGGCTCATCGGCGACCAGGAGAGAGACGTGCCTGAGCACCTCGATCACTTTGAGGGCCGGTTCACCGCTCTCATGGGTGGCACTCGGCGAACCCGCGAGGCGACGCCAGAACACTTCGGCGACGAGATGCTCTTTCGACGAGAAGTAGGTGTACGCGGTGGCGGCTCCCACGCCGGCCTCCGCAGCCACCCGCCGCACGGTAAGCCCGGCGAAGCCATCCCGACTCAGCAGTTCCACGGCAGCCCGGCCCAACCGATCCACGGTGTCGGCCTGTCTGGCGGTCAGACGCCGCCGGGTCGACTCCAAGACCGGATCGGACATATGTCCGGACATTACTACAACCAAGGGTGTCGGCGACGGTACGTTGGACCGCGATGGACCACTGCGACTCGGCGCTGCCACCGTTGAGCGCCACACTGTTCAACCTCGCCGACCGGGTTACCGGCTTCATGCCTGCCGACGAGGGCAACGCGCTCTACAACACCGCGCTCGGCTACCTCGGAACCGGTATCGGAGTCGAGATCGGCACCTACTGCGGCAAGTCGACGGTGCTCCTCGGCGCTGCCGCCAAGCAGACTGGCGGGCTCGTGTACACCGTCGACCACCACCACGGATCAGAGGAACATCAGGCCGGTTGGGAGTACCACGACGCGACACTGGTCGATCCGGCCAGCGGATTGTTCGACACCCTGCCGGCACTGCGACGCACGCTGGATTCCGCCGGGCTCGATGACCACGTCGTGGCCATCGTCGGGCGATCACACGTGGTCGCCCGCGGCTGGCGAAGCCCGTTGCGGTTCTTGTTCATCGACGGTGGCCACACCGAGGAGGCCGCCAACCGCGACTTCGAGGGCTGGGCGCCTTGGGTCGAGGTTGGTGGCGCGCTGGTCATCCACGATGTGTTTCCCGATCCGGCAGACGGCGGCCAGGCACCCTTCCATATCTACCGCCGGGCTCTGAAGACCGGTGATTTCCGCGCAGTCGCGGCGACCGGTTCCCTGCGCGTGCTCGAACGGGTATCCGGACAACCTGGTGCTCTCAGCGACGGTTAACGCTCGCTGACTGCGCACTCACAGTCGTAGGCACCCTCAAGGCCTCTCGGCAGATCGGCACCGCGGAAGATGCCAGCGCCTGGTGTGCTCGAGGACAGCGCATCAGCCGCGAGAATGACCGCTGCGGCCGTCCAGGTGGTCCGCTCGACCGGCCAGCGCTTCCCATCGGAGTACACCAGCCCGGTCCAGTAGGAACCGTCTTCCTCCCGGAGGTGATGCATGGCCGCGAACTGTTCGTGCGCCCGCGCCCGGTCTCCGATGGCATCGAGAGCCATGACGAACTCGCATGTTTCGGCACCGGTCACCCACGGCCGGTCATCGACGCAGCGGACGCCCAAGCCGGGCACCACGAAATCTTCCCAGCGTTCGTCTATCCGGGCCTGCGCGCTCGGTCCACGAAGCGACCCGCCGAGCACGGGGTAGTACCACTCCATCGACCACCGGTCCTTGGTCACGAACGCGTCGGGGTGACATGCGATCGCGTGGCCCAGCCGACCGACCGCGACCTCCCATTCCGGCTGCGGAGCCCCGATATAGTCGGCCAGCGCCAACGCGCAGCGGAGGCTGTGGTGAATGCTGGCACAACCGGTGAGCAAAGATTCTTCTAATATCCCGGACGGACTTCTCGCCCAGGCGATTTCACCGGTAGCCGACTGGAGTTCGAGGACGAAGTCGACGGCTTTGGCTACCACCGGCCACATGGCCTCGGCGAATCGCCGGTCATCGGTGACCAGAATATGGTGCCAGACTCCGGTGGCGATGTAGGCGCAGAAATTGCTGTCGCTGTTAGGGTCTTCGACAATGCCGTCGCGTAATTGGATGGGCCAGGTGCCGTCTGCCCGTTGCGTCCTACGCGACCATTCGAAGGCCATGCGAGCCGGCTTGAGGAGGCCCGCCGCGGTCAACGCCATCGCGCTCTCGATATGGTCCCATGGATCCGTGTGACCTCCCACCGACCATGGGATGGAGCCTTGTGACTCCTGGGCCGCGGCAATCGACTCCGCCGTCTGCCGGCACTGCTCCGGGGTCAATACCCCCGGCACACATGGGATCTCAGACATCGGCGAGCGGTTTCCGGAAGTATAGGGCGACACTCTTTCCGATCAGCGGGTTCAGCGCCCACTCGGCAGTCCGGGTGAGCCAGGGCCGGCTCATCATGTCCCAGACCAACAGTTGGTGGTACGCCGATACCGCCGGGTGGGCGGAATTTTCATTTCCTACAGCGCATTTCAGCCACCAGTAGGGTGCATGGAGCGCATGGGCATGGTGGGTATGGGTTAACCGCAGCCCATGCGCGCGTACCTTCTCGCGCAGTGCGTCGGCGCGGTAGATGCGCACATGCCCGCCTTCGTTGGCGTGGTACTCATCCGACAATGCCCAGCAGATCCGCTCCGGCAGCCAGCGTGGCACCGTGATCGCCAGGGCACCGCCAGGTTTGAGTATCCGCACCATCTCCGAAATCGCCCGGTCATCCTGCGGGACATGCTCGAGAATCTCCGAGGCAACGACGCAGTCGAACGTGGCGTCGCCGTAGGGTAGGTCGAGTGCATCGCCCTTGACAGCTTCCGCCTTGGCCGAAGCAGGTGCTTCACCTTGCGTCTTCATCGCCTGCAGCATCTCGTCAACGTCGTTCAGATCAGCTGCGCTCTGGTCGAATCCGACCACATCGGCGCCGCGCCGAAACGCTTCGAACGTATGCCGGCCAGCGCCGCAGCCGACGTCGATCAGCCGGGTTCCAGGACCGACCCCGAGCCGGTCGAAGTCCACGGTCAGCACGTCTTGGCCCTGTCGCAGGCCCGCTCGTACACCGCGACGGTCTGCGCGGCAACTGATTCCCAACTGAATACTTCCAGTGCACGGCGTCGCCCATTGGCGCCGAGTCTGCCTAGCTCCGTCGGCGAGTCGAGCAGTTCGCGCAGCACCTTGGTCAGCTCGTCTACATCGGCCGCCGCGACGAGCCGCGCGCAGTCACCGTCGGCTCCGACCACCTCGGGTAGCGCGCCGGCCCGGCTCGCCACGATCGGGGTTCCGCTGGCCATGGCCTCCACAGCCGGCAGCGAAAAGCCTTCATAAAGGGAAGGAATGCACGCGACTTCAGCCGACGCCAACAGGTCTGCCAACTCGGAATCGCTCAGCCCGCTGGAACTGTGCACGATGTCGGAGATTCCCAGTTCGGCGATGAGCTTCTCGGTCGGCCCGTTCGGCTCCAGCTTGGCGACGAGCTGAAGTTCGAGGTCCCGCTCGACCCGTAGCCGCGCGACCGCGTGCAGCAGGTGGCTGACGCCCTTGAGCGGGACGTCCGCGCTGGCGATGGCGATGACACGGTTGCGGACCCGGCGCCGTCCGGGCCGGAACAGCTGGGTGTCGACCCCGAGCGGCACCACCTGGAGTTGCTCGGGGCTGACCGCGAAGTCCGCGGCGATGTCGGCGGCCGAAGTCGACGAGACAGTGATCAGATCGGGGATCTGACGAGCCACGATCTTCTGCATTTCGACAAAGCCGTACCACCGGCGCACCAGAGGTTTCCGCCACCAGGTGGCCGCGGCGACATCCAGTAACCGGTCCCTGGTGATCGGGTGGTGGACTGTTGCGACAACCGGTAGACCCGACCTGGCGATCGTCAGCAGACCGGTGCCCAGGCACTGGTTGTCGTGCACCACGTCGAAGTCGCCGCTGCGTCCAGCCATCAGCCGTGCGGCGCGCAGGCTGAACGTCCTGGGTTCGGGAAATCCGGCGGTCCAGGTGGTGAGTAGCTCCAGCAGGTCGATCCTGGTCTTGATCTCGTTCGGCATCGGCACCCGGAACGGATCCGGCTCGCGGTAGAGATCGAGGCTGGGGACCTGCGTCAGCACGACGCGTGGGTCGAGCCCGACGGGGTAGGGCGGGCCGGAGAACACTTCGACATCGTGGCCGAGTTCGACCAGCCCACGGCTCAGATGCCGAACGTAGACCCCCTGGCCGCCGCAATGGGGCTTACTCCGGTAGGACAGCAGGGCAATGCGCATACTCAGCTCGCGTACCGTGCGCGGCGCACCGCCACCGCGACCCTGGAGCGGCAGGCACCCTGAGCTGCCCAAATAGTATCTGGCAAGAGATCCGAACCCTCCCTGGACATGTGTCCAGACTTTAGTTTGACGCGTCAGCCGGCGCAAAGCGCATGCCAGTTCTGACTATCACAGCCGTCAGCGACCGCGGTCCGGAGCCCTGTCTCCCACTCCGGGCGGAAACCCGTCGGCGCGCCTCGGAACCACGAAAGCGAAGGGCCGCGGGTACCCCAGGCCGCGGACCTGGGCGAGCCGTACGGTGTCGAGGCCGACCTCGCGCACCTCTCCCGATGACGGTTCGTAGCAGTGCAGCACGTCGGCCGACACGGCGACGACCAACACCCAGTGCCGTGGAATCCACCGCCCGAGCAGCATCGGCACCGGCCAGTTCGACCTCACCGACTCCACCACGTCGGTCAGGCGATCCCGGCGGCCCCGCCATATCCGCCACCGGTAGCGGACCCCGCGGCCACGTGAGTGCGGGGTGAGCGCGCGCGCCATTCCCATCGGCGTCGTACCCAAGGCCCGCGGCCATAGTCGATTGACCAGAGCGTGCACTCGGACCTGCTCCCCGGAAAACCACGCCTGACCCGCATCGGCGCCCACCAGGCCCGTTCCGTATCCAGGGTCTAGCAAGGCTCCCGCTACGACGGCCACGCTGGGTCCGCAAGTCCTACCGTCGCGCTGCCGGAGCCGCGGCCGGGCGGCCGTCACCCCGCACCGCCCAGAAGTTCCTCCCCACGTGCGCGCAGCTCGACCTTGCGCACCTTGCCGGTCACGGTCATCGGGAACTCCTCGATGACCTGGACATACCGCGGGATCTTCTGGTGTGCGATATGCCCGGCGCAGAACGCTCGCAGGCTCTCGGCGGTGAGCGTGGGCGCACCCTCGGTCAACCGGATCCACGCCATCAATTCTTCGCCGTACTTCTCGTCGCGCACACCCACCACCTGCGCGTCGACGATGTCGGGGTGGGTGTGCAGAAACTCCTCGACTTCGCGCGGGTAGATGTTCTCCCCGCCCCGGATCACCATGTCCTTGATGCGGCCGGTGACGCTGACGTAGCCGTCGTCGTCCATCACCGCGACGTCACCGGTGTGCATCCACCCGTCGGAGTCGATGGCCTCCGCTGTCTTGTCGGGGTCCTCCCAGTAGCCGGCCATCACGCTGTAACCCCGCGTGCACAGTTCACCGGGGACACCGCGGCGTACCCGTGCACCCTCGCGGTCGACGATCTGGATCTCCACATGCGGTCCGACCCGCCCGACGGTACTCACCCGGCGGCTCAACGAGTCCGTGGCCATGGTCTGGGTGGACACCGGGGACGTCTCGGTCATGCCGTAGCAGATCGCCACCCCACTCATGTGCATGCGGTCGATGACGTTGCGCATCAACCGCTCTGGGCAGGGTGACCCCGCCATGATCCCGGTCCGCAAGCTGGACAGATCGTATTCTTCGAAGTTCGGCAGGGACAGTTCGGCGATGAACATGGTGGGAACGCCGTACAACGACGTACACCGATGCGCGCTCACTGCCTCCAGGCTTGCTTCCGGGTCGAACCCCGGCGCCGGGACCACCATCGTGGCGCCGTGCGAGGTACACGCCAGGTTGCCCAGCACCATCCCGAAGCAGTGGTAGAACGGCACCGGAATGCACACCCTGTCCATCTCTGTGTACCCGAGGCCCTCGCCGACCAGGTAGCCGTTGTTCAGGATGTTCGCGTGGGTCAGCGTCGCACCCTTGGGAAAGCCCGTGGTGCCCGACGTGTACTGGATGTTGATCGGGTCCGACGGACGCAGACCAGCCTGCCGTTCCCGCAGTGCGGCGGCGTCGGTGCCGGTCTCGGCGATCGCCGACCAGTCCTGCGATCCGATGATGACGACCTCACGCAGGGCCGGGCAGTTGATCGCAACGGCGTCGAGCATTCCGGTGTAGTCGGATGTCTTGAACGACTCCGCGGACAGCACCATCGCGACCGCAGACTGGGTGAGCACGTACTCCAGTTCATCGGTGCGGTAAGACGGGTTGATAGTGACGAGGATGGCGCCGATCTGCGCGGTGGCGTACTGGATCATCGTCCATTCGGCCGTATTGGGTGACCAGATGCCCACCCGGTCGCCGGGTCGAATCCCCCTCTGGAGCAGCGCGGTAGCGATGCGACGGGTGGCCTCGGAGAACTCCGGGTAGGTCCACCGTCGCCCGGTGGCGCACTCGATGAGTGCTTCGCGGTCACCGACGCGGTCCACCGTTCGGGCCAGGTTGTCGCCGATCGTCTCCCATAGCAGGGGTGGTTCCTCGAGTCCGGCCGCGTAGGACAACATCGGCTGCATTCCTCCACCGTGGACTTGTCGCTCGGGCTGGCTGCTGGCCACCTTAGTGCGGACGGGGCCGCAGGTTCGTCTGCTCCGATCCATTGCCCGCCAACGCTTGCGGGTCTGCGCCGATACGGTGGAAGCGTGACAGGACCGCGGCGCGCACTCATCATCACCGACGTGCAGAACGACTTCTGCGAAGGCGGGTCACTGGCGGTCGCCGGCGGCACATCGGTGGCGCACGGGATCAACGAACTGCTCGCCGGAGAACCCGGCTACGCCCATGTGGTGGCCACCAAGGACGTCCACATCGACCCCGGCGGCCACTTCTCAGAGCATCCCGACTTCGCCGAATCCTGGCCACCGCATTGTGTCGCCGCAACACCCGGCGCCGATTTTCACCCCGCCCTCGACATCAGCGGTGTCGAGGCGGTGTTCCTGAAAGGGCAGTACACGGCGGCCTACAGCGGTTTCGAGGGCACCGACGAAGCCGGGACAACTCTGGCCGACTGGTTGCACGCCCGCGCAGTCGACGCCGTGGACGTGGTGGGGATCGCCACCGACTACTGCGTGCGGGCGACCGCCGCCGACGCCGTGGCCGCCGGGTTCACCACGAGGGTTCTGCTGGACCTGACCGCCGCGGTGTCCCCTGCGACGAGGGCGGATGCCGTGAATGCGTTGCGCGCCGCCGGCGTCACGGTTGCCGGTTAGCGACAGCACCGGCGTTGCGCCCGCCACGCCCGCGCGCACCGTATCGTCTTGTTGTTCGGTTCCTGTTAACCCGGAGTGTGCACCTTGGCTTCTGCCACCAGTTCTGCCGCCAGTTCCAGGGACAGCGCTTCGCCCGCGGTCATCCCGGCCACGCAGGCCGACTCGCCGCCCCACACCGCGGCGCCGACCGAGATGTGGCCGGGCAAGTCCTACCCTTTGGGGTCGACTTACGACGGCTCCGGTAGCAACTTCGCCGTCTTCAGCGAAGCCGCCGAGTTGGTCGAACTATGCCTGTTCAGTCCTGATGGCACCGGCGGCCTCATCGAAACCCGGCTGCCGCTGCCCGAGGTGGATGGCTTCGTATGGCACGGTTTCGTACCCGAAGTCGAGCCGGGTCAGCGGTACGGCTACCGGGTGCACGGACCCCACGACCCTGCCGCGGGCCAACGCTGCAACCCCAACAAACTCCTACTGGACCCGTACGCGAAGGCCATCGACGGCACGTTCCACTGGGACCAGTCGCTGTTCGGCTACAACTTCGGCGACCCCGACAGCCGCAACGACGACGACTCGGCCCCCAGCATGCCCAAATCGGTCGTGATCAACCCGTTCTTCGACTGGGGCACCGACCGACCTCCGCAGCACGAGTATGCGGACTCGATCATCTACGAGGCGCATGTCAAGGGCCTCACCCAGACCCACCCGGACATCCCGGAGCGCAGCCGCGGCACCTACGCCGCGATCGCCCATCCAGCGATCATCGAGCACCTCAAGAGCCTCGGGGTCACCGCCATCGAACTGATGCCGGTCCACCATTTCGCCAACGACTCGACCCTGATCGAGAAGGGGCTGTCCAACTATTGGGGATACAACACCATCGGGTTCTTCGCGCCGGACTTCAAGTACGGCGCCAGCACCACGCCAGGCGGTCAGGTCCAGGAGTTCAAGGCGATGGTGCGTGCTCTGCACGAGGCCGATATCGAGGTGATCCTCGATGTGGTCTACAACCACACGACCGAGGGCACGGCTGCCGGCCCGACGCTGTCGTTCCGCGGTGTCGACAACACCACGTACTATCGGCTCGACCACTACGACAAGAGCTCCTACTACGACTTCACGGGAACCGGCAACAGTCTGAACGTGGCCCACCCGGCCAGCCTGATGCTGATCATGGACAGCCTTCGCTACTGGGTGCAGGAGATGCACGTCGACGGCTTCCGCTTCGATCTGGCGCCGACGTTGGCCCGGGAGTACTTCTCGGTCGAGCGCCAATCGGCGTTTCTTGACCTGATGCATCAGGACCCGATCGTCAGCGGGA
>JAHZJB010000035.1 GCA_022601135.1 Actinomycetes bacterium
CCCGATCCGAACAGCGAAATATTGCGATGGCGAACATGATTCGCGCTGCCAGTGCGGGATACGGTGGTCGCGGCATGGGGGCAGGCATGCCGATGGGCGGGTCACCGATGGGTGGCGGGATGCCGCCGCTCAGTTCTCTCAGTGCACTGACCGGCACGATTCCCGGGCTGTCGTCGTTAACACGGTCGCGTCCTGGTTCGGCCTCCCGAGGTGCGGCGCCGGCGTCGTCGGCGGCAAAGATTCCTGTCGGCGAGGTCAGTTTCACGGGCCGGGGCACCTTTGCGAAGGGGCCGGCGGCTATGTCGGTGGCCATCAACGCCGCGCTGGACGCTCGTGGGGTTACCGATCCCGCGGCCCGCAGGAACTGGCACAACGGTTACATGACACTGACCGGTCGCGAAAGTACCCACAACGCCACGGTCGTCAATTTGCACGATTCCAACGCCCACGGCGCCCTAATGTCAGATGGCGCCCCGGCCAATAGCTCCCGTGGTCCTGCGCAGTCCATCCCGGGAACATTCGCCGCGTATCACCAACCCGGCACATCGACGAGTATCTACGAACCGGTGGCCAATATCGCGGCCTCGATGAACTACGTCATGGATCGCTACGGCGTGAGCCCTGATGGGGCCAACCTGGCCGCTCGCGTGTCCCAAGCTAACCCCCAGGCCGCGGCCCGCGGATACTGAAAACCAATGGCAGGGTGCCGGTGGGCTTGCCTGTTGCCGGCGGGTCTTTCTACGTAGATGACGTCGATGCCACCCATGGCCCGCTGAGTCTCGGCCACCGCTGTTCGGCTGTGGGACAACACCCACTCGCCCTGAGGTCTCGGTGAATGTTGCGATAGGCGGGTCGTTGCGGGCTGTTGGGATGAGGCGGCCATCTTTCGAACGCGACAAGCGTGTCAGCGTGTCCTTGTGCGCAAACGAACTTGTAGCTGCTGCCGTACTTCTTGGTGGATGTCAGCACGAATAGTCGGGGCGATTTCAAGGGTCGTCGCCAGTCCGTAGCGGACCGGTGCTGCCAAGCGCCCTACGTCGACGCGGCAGTCGACGTTGATCTCGAGGGCGTCGCCCGCTGTGAAAGCCACGGCTCGTTGTCCTTCGAGGATTTCGTGTTGCACCGTACCGTTGCGGGATACACGTGCCTCAGCTTCGAGGCGGTCGATTCCCAGTGGCTGGCGCGGCGGTTCGAAGGACAAGCGCGCCATGCGATGCCGGCGCGTGGCGGTGTTTACCGGGGAGAGCCACGCCAACGTTATCGTCACCCGGCGCCAGTCGGTCGTAGCGGCCAGACTGGTCGGGAGAGGCAGTGCGAACGTGTGGCGTTGGTCGGCTGTTATGGAGCTGGCGCCGAGGAGGAGAACTCTGTTGCTCGTGGCCGTGACGACCCGTTCGGGGTCAACGGCGCCGTAGCCAAGTAGTTGGGACACCTCGCGGCGGGTCAGATCGGCGCCACCGACGATTGCGCGGGTCAGCCCGTCGCGCATCGGACCCCAGGATGCGGCGTGGACGAGTAAGGCCTTGGTGAGCACGGGATGGTATTCGGCGGATGCAAAGGGCGGTTCACCGTCGACGGCCTGCAGGGTTTCGAGGACGTTGAAGATGTGATCTGCGGTGCGCGTCGCGATGGCGGTGGCGTTGCTTGTGCCATGCAGGTACGTGGACCCGTTGAGCGCGCCGCCGCGTCCCGGTGCGGCGACGCGCATACCGGGACCTGTGATCGTTGTTTCTGCTGGATAGAGCGTCGTGTTGCCTTCGGCGGCGGGCGGGCGCTGGTGCAGACTGCGGCCGCCGGGCAGCAGTATTTCGGGTTTGACTGAGTTGCGGTGGCCGAACCCGACGGGGCTGTATAGCGCGGGCATTCCTGGGTCGTTCGTGTCGAGCACCGTGTCGCTGGTTGGGGTGGTTGCGGCATCGGCGTGCAGGGCTCCGACGGAGATCACGTTGACCGCTTCAGCGGGGGAAAGGAGCCGTCGACGGCGCGCTTGCTCGTACATGGCGGTGCCCACTGCGCGCCGTAGTTCGTCTGCATCCAGGAGCGCTGCTGCGGGGATGTCGGTGTCGATGGGGTGGTTGCCGGCGCTGACCACGATGAGCACGTTGTACGTGTGGGCGAGCCAGTCCAGCAGTTTAGCGAGCGGACTGATGCGTCTCACGAACATCTGGATCGGATCGCCGATCGATAAGTTGATGATTCTGACGCTGGGTGCCACGGGCTCTTGCTGCCCGTGTCGTTCGAACAGGCGCCGGAAGGCTTCGTGCACGAGGTCGACCAGCAGTCGATCCTGCAGGACTGTTTCCTGTTGGCCATTGAACGGGTGCGGCTGCATGATCGGCCGCACGTAGAGCCGCCGTTGCGTCGATTCCTCGGCGGCGTTGAGGTCGCCATGACAGATCAGCGACGCCATGGCGGTACCGTGCTGCATTTGTGACGCCGTGTAGGAAGCGGCGATCTCATCGGGATCGTCGATGACCAGTCGCTCAGAGAGGGCGATGTGGCCGGCCATTGGCAGTCCATCAAGCAAAGCAATGCGTGGGCGATGATCGGCGGGCGTCACTGAAAACGCCGCGGAGTCAAGGGGGTCGTCGGCGGCCGCCACCGCCGGGATGGTCATCGGCCGTGCCGGGGAAACGTACATGATCGTGTCGGTGGTCAACAGGGCGATTGCCTCGGGCCCGCGCTCGAGTACCGCTTCGACCTGGCCGTAGGGGATGTCGGCGAGAATGGCGTGGTAGCTGATGCCGGTGATCGTCGACTGCGTGATGACTCGGCCACCAGCTTCGGTGATGAGTGCCCGCACGGCCGATTCGGCGGCTGCGCGACGTGTGGCATCGCGGCGGAACCAAAGTTCAATCTCGACGCGAGCCCCAGTGGCCGACTGCCCGACGACGGCGACGTCCTCGCGCCAACGCTCCAATAGACCAGTCTCGCGGACACGATCTTGGGGTCCCCAGCGCCTCACCTCACGTAGCAACTCAAAGACGTCCCGCAGGGGAGCTAACCCGAAAGGCATTGCAGCCTGGCGGTTTTCCTGCCACCGCGCGAACAGCGCGAGAAGATCGAGTACGGCCTGGTTGTTCGACATCACGACATAAAGGCTGTCGGTCACCGCATCATCGGTCGGCTCGCCATCGCGTATCGGCTGAAAGTCGTCATCGGCGGCGAAATCGTCACCGTCGACTTCGAGGAGGAACTCCAACCCGGGCACCCGGGCTGCGGCTCGCGCGAACTCAGCTACCGGCGCGGCAAGGTCGAAGACGACCACAAGCTCGGGATCGGCTTCGGTAGTTTCGCCGTCCACATCAACCCGGCCGGCCTGCAGAGCCTCTTGCAGGGCGGCGAACTGTGGTGCTAGGCGCTGCTGCTGCCGGGCCGGTCCCGGTCCCGCGATCCGAGTTCCGGGAAAGCGGGGTGGGCCAGCAGGGATGGGCCCAGTGACGGGGCTCCCGAAGGGCAGCGGTTCGCGCGGAGCGGTCACATCTCCCTCATGTCGCTGCGCCGCTTAAGCCGCTCTCTCACAACGTCTTCCACACGGCCATCGGGGAGTGACAGAACGTAGCGCCGCATGACGTCCAGGGCGAATTCTTCGATATCGGCGTAGCTGGACCCAGCGAGCTTGTCGGCGAGAGTGCGCGGCGCCATCCCGAGGTTTCCGCCAAGTCGGACGCGCAGCTGCTCCAGGAAAGCGGTGGCCTGCGTGCGTGATGGGGCAGGCAGTGTCAACCGCACCTGGAACCGGCGCCATGCCGCGCGGTCGAGCAGTTCGCCATGATTGGTCGCGGATATGGCAACGACATGAGAGGGTAACCGGTCGATCTGTAGGAGCAGCGTCGAGACGACGCGCTTGATCTCGCCGGTTTCGTGGGCATCGGCGCGCTCTTTGGCGATGGTGTCGAACTCGTCGAAAAACAGTACGCAGCGCCGAGTGCGCGCGAATTCGAAGACGTGATCGATTCGACTCGTCGTCTCGCCGAGGAAGCTGGACACAACTCCCTCGTAGCGCACTGCGTAGAACGGCACCATCAATTCCGCGGCCAGGGCTTCAGCAAGCGAGGTTTTACCGTTACCGGGCGGCCCCTCCAAAAGGATGCGGTTGCGGGGTTCTAGGCCGTGACTGCGGAGGAGTTCGCTGCGGTGATGCTCTTCGATGATCTCGGTGACCGCCGCTTTGACGGCCGGAGCCATCTGAACCTCTGACAGTCGCCGTTTAGGCACGATTTCGGTGACCAGATCAGCTACCTGTCGGGCAGTGTCATCGCGCACTAGCAGACTGCGCGCACCGGCCGTGGTGATCAATTCTGAGAGTCGGTCGGCGACAAGGTGGTGCTGGTTGTTGCGCTCCTCGGCGATGATCGCCTCCACCAGCATGCGAAAGCGAGCGACGTCGCCACGCTGCTGAGCCTCGACCAGATCTATAACCAGGTCAGATCTCGCCATGCCCCCTCCTCGCCCAGTGTCCGTCCGATCATCGCAGACACGCTTGCCGCCGAGGTTCACCGTGGTCCAGTGTCGTCGCTGGCACCACGAAGCTGTGGGAGGACGAGCACGGGCTGATGACATTCAGCTTCCACTGAGCGACGAGGATCTGACCCAGCGGTGTGAGCGGATTTGTGAGCGAAACCCTGCGGAAGGCATGAGACGAGGCGCAATGAGATGACAATGGAGACACGCTCAGCGCCCTGACGTGCGCTTCAGGACACCACTGAACCCATGAAACGGCGACTGACCGGCTCATAACCCAGAGGTCGCGTGTCGCGTTGATCCTCCACCGACGTGGCCGAAGTCACGAAGATGCAGATCAAGGTAATCGACAGCACCCGAGTGGCGGTGACCAGCCCCCGGTCCACAAGGAACGACTCCGCGCGAGATGTCAGCGGTTGACGTGGCATTTCTTGAACAACCGTTCGGTTCTGGGATTCGACATTTAGATGGCAAAGTCGGCCGACATTTCAATGGCAATGTCACGGTTGTACCTGGTCGACGCGCCGATAAATGACACGCAGTTTGGCAACCTACACGGTGATGGTGGGTGTTGTTGCCGGTGTTGGGTGATACTGCCGGGTATGTCTTTGCAGGGTCTGGTTGATTCCACGGCGGCGGCGCTCGGTGGTGCGCGGGACATGTATGGGTCTGCGCCCACGGCGTCCGGGTTGCCGTCG
>JAHZJB010000036.1 GCA_022601135.1 Actinomycetes bacterium
ATGACGAGAATGGCGATGCCGGTGTCGGCGATCGCGTCTCGCTGATGGAGACTCGGCCGATGTCGGCGACCAAACGCTGGCGCCTCGTCGAGATCCTCGAGAAGGCGAAGTAAGCCCAGCTTCCTGCGCTACCCGCAAAGCCCTCGCGCGCCACTCCGGCGGCGGGGGCTTTCGGATATGGGCGCCAACTGTGCGTGCCCAGGGTAATCTCCGGGCGGTCCTGAATGGATCACCACGATGGAGGCGAGGCTGCGATGGCGCGGGAATTCAACGGCAGAGTCGAGCTCGATATCCGCGACTCCGAACCCGACTGGGGGCCCTACGCCGCTCCGCAGGCGCCGCCGGATGCGCCCAACGTGTTGTACCTCGTGTGGGATGACGTCGGCATCGCGACGTGGGACTGCTTCGGTGGCCTCGTCGAGATGCCGGCGATGAGCCGGATTGCCGAACGCGGCGTGCGACTGTCGCAGTTCCACACCACCGCGCTGTGCTCGCCGACCAGGGCGTCGCTGCTGACCGGGCGCAACGCCACCACGGTGGGCATGGCCATCGTCGAAGAGTTCACCGAAGGTTTCCCCGGCATCAACGGGCGCATTCCCAACGACACGGCGCTGATCTCCGAAGTGCTCTCCGAACAGGGCTACAGCACATCCTGTGTCGGCAAGTGGCACTTGACCCCGCTGGAGGAGTCCAATCTGGCCGCGTCCCGACGGCACTGGCCGTTGTCGCGCGGCTTCGACCGGTTCTACGGGTTCATGGGAGGCGAAACAGACCAGTGGTACCCGGAACTTATCTACGACGGTCACCCGGTGGAAGCGCCGGGCACCCCCGAGGAGGGCTACCACTTCTCGAAGGACATGGCCGACAAGGCAATCGAGTTCATCCGCGACTCGACCATGATCGCCCCGGAAAAACCGTGGTTCTCCTATGTGTGCCCGGGTGCCGGGCATGCCCCCCACCACGTGTTCAAGGAGTGGGCGGATCGCTACGCCGGAACGTTCGACATGGGTTACGAGCGGTACCGCGAGATCGTCATCGAGAATCAGAAGCGAATGGGCATCGTCCCGCCCGAAACCGAATTGTCCCCGGTCAACCCGTATCACGACGTCACGGGACCGCAGGGGCAGGCCTGGCCCGAGCAGGACACCGTCCGCCCGTGGGATTCGCTAGACGATGAGGAGAAGCGGCTCTTTGCCCGGATGGCCGAGGTCTTCGCCGGGTTCCTGTCCTACACCGATGCTCAGATCGGCCGGATCCTGGACTATCTCGAAGAATCCGGCCAGCTCGACAACACCATCATCGTGGTGATCAATGACAACGGCGCGAGCGGAGAGGGCGGGCCGAACGGGTCGGTCAACGAAGGAAAGTTCTTCAACGGCTACATCGATACCGTCGAGGAGAGCATGCGGTTCTTCGATGAGTTGGGCGGCCCGACAACCTACGGTCACTACCCGATCGGCTGGGCGATGGCATTCAACACGCCATACAAGCTGTACAAACGGTACGCCTCGCATGAGGGCGGCATCGCGGATGCGGCAATCATTTCCTGGCCCGACGGGATCGCTGCGCACGGTGAAATCCGGGACAACTACAGCAACGTCTGCGACATCACCCCGACGGTGTACGACCTGCTGAACATCGTGCCGCCGGCCAGCGTGAAAGGAATCCCGCAGAAGCCGCTCGATGGTGTGAGTTTCAAAGTGGCCCTGGATGATCCGAATACGCCCACCGGAAAGGAGACCCAGTTCTACACCATGTTGGGGACCCGCGGAATTTGGCACCGGGGCTGGTTCGCCAACACTGTCCATCCGGCCGCCCCGTCCGGCTGGTCGCACTTCGAGGACGACCGGTGGGAGCTCTACCACATCGAGTCGGACCGCAGTCAGTGCCACGATCTGGCCGCCGAGCATCCCGACAAGGTGGCCGAGTTGCAGGCGCTGTGGTTCTCCGAAGCCCAGAAGTACAACGGTCTTCCGCTGTCCGACCTGGGAATGTTCGAGATGGTCGGGCGCTGGCGCCCGTCGCTCGCCGGTGAACGTTCCTCCTACGTCTACTACCCGGACACCGCGCCTGTCCCCACGGGCGGCTGCGTGAACATCGCGGGCCGTTCCTTCTCGGTGCTGGCCGAGGTCGACGTAGCCGGTCCGGACGTTCACGGTGTGCTGTTCAAGCAGGGCGCCGGACACGGTGGATACGTGTTGTTCGTCGACGACGGTCGGCTGCAGTTCGTTTACAACTTCCTCGGCGAGGAGGAGCAACGGGTGATCGCGCCGGATTCGCTGTCGCCGGGTGCGCAGGTCCTCGGTGTGGGCTATGCCCGCACCGGAACGGTTGAAGGCAGCCACACGCCGCTGGGTGACGTGACCCTCTACGTGAACGACGCTGCGGTGGCGACGCTGGCAGGAGTGAAAGCGCACCCCTTCATTTTCGGCTTGGCCGGGGGTGGAGTCAGCGTGGGCCGCAACGTCGGGCAACCGGTTTCGACGGCCTACAGCGCGCCGTTCGGATTCGCTGGAGGGACGATCAGACGCGTTGTGGTCGATGTCTCGGGCGCTCCCTACGTCGACGCCGAGCGCGAGCTTGCTCGCGCCTTTGCCAGAGACTGACCTCGCCGCGCCGCGCCGGATGTGCCACAGCGATGACCGTCTCGGTACTCGCCGCGGCTTATTCTGAAGGCCATGCTCACCGACCTCGTTGAGTTGGACGGCGGTTCGTTCCGGATGGGTTCAACGGACTTCTACCCCGAAGAGGCGCCCGTGTACACCGCCGGCGTCGCGCCCTTCGCGGTCGAGCGACACCCGGTGACAAACGCACAATTTGAGAAATTCGTCGCCGAGACCGGCTACCGCACCGTCGCCGAGACGGCGCCGGACCCCGCGCTGTTCCCCGGCGCCGCGCCCGCGGACCTGGTACCCGGCGCACTCGTGTTCAGGCAGACCCGCGGCCCCGTCGACCTGCGCGACTGGCGAAATTGGTGGGCCTGGGCTCCCGGGGCGAGTTGGCGTCATCCGTTCGGGCCGGGAAGTTCGGTGGAAGGGAAAGCCGAGCATCCGGTGGTGCAGGTGTGCTACACCGACGCCGCGGCCTACGCCCGCTGGGCCGGCCGGCGGTTGCCGAGCGAGGCGGAATGGGAGTTCGCCGCGCGCGGCGGGTCGATGTCCACCTATGCCTGGGGCGACGATCCCGCTCCCGGCGGACGGCTGATGGCCAACACCTGGCAGGGCAGATTTCCGTACCGGAACGACGGTGCGCTGGGATGGGTGGGCACTTCTCCGGTCGGCTCGTTCCCGCCGAACGAGTACGGGCTCGTGGACATGATCGGCAACGTGTGGGAGTGGACGACGACCCGTTTCGTCGGGCACCATCAGCCCGGCGCCCCGGTGCAGCGCTGTTGCGGCCCGGTGGCACCGGACCCGTCGGTCAGCCAGGCGCTCAAGGGCGGCTCGCACCTGTGCGCACCGGAGTACTGTCACCGCTACCGCCCGGCCGCCCGATCGCCGCAGTCTCAGGACAGCGCAACCACCCACATCGGGTTCCGCTGCGTCATCGACGTGTGATGTGGACGTGGTTGTCTGTGCTGGCGGCCGAAATCAGGCCTACGTCGCCGGGTGAGCGACGATTTGGCGCATTACCTGAGCTCACCTAGTATGTGGGGGTTGCCTTGGGCAGACCTCGGCCGGTCTTGATGCTGGCTCTGCGTGCCCTTGGGTGGCGAAGACCACGCACGTCAGGGTCCTTGGTGGCATGCCGCCAGAACGCTCGGGCTCCTGCGTGCATACAGAAAACCAGGTCAGGAGATCGAGTGATTCAGCAGGAATCGCGTCTCAAGGTCGCCGACAATACGGGCGCCAAGGAGATCTTGTGCATCCGTGTGCTCGGCGGCTCGGGGCGGCGCTACGCCGGCATCGGTGATGTCATCGTGGCGACGGTCAAAGACGCCATCCCCGGCGGCAACGTCAAGCGCGGCGACGTCGTCAAGGCTGTCATCGTGCGCACGGTCAAGGAGCGCCGTCGCGCCGACGGCAGCTACATCAAGTTCGACGAGAACGCTGCAGTGATCATCAAGCCCGACAACGATCCGCGCGGCACCCGCATCTTCGGGCCGGTCGGTCGCGAACTGCGCGAGAAGCGCTTCATGAAGATCGTCTCGCTCGCCCCGGAGGTGTTGTAGATGAAGGTCCGCAAGGGTGACACGGTGCTCGTGATCTCGGGCAAGGACAAGGGCGCCAAGGGCAAGGTGCTGGTGGCCTACCCGGACCGCGAGAAGGTTCTCGTCGAGGGCGTCAACCGGATCAAGAAGCACACCCCTGAATCACGCACGGAGCGCGGTGCGTCCTCCGGCGGGATCGTGACCCAGGAGGCACCGATCGCGGTGAGCAACGTCCTGGTCGTCGATTCCGACGGCAAGCCCACCCGTGTCGCTTACCGCAGAGACGACGAGACCGGCAAGAACGTCCGGATCGCCAAGAGCAACGGCAAGGACATCTAGTAAATGACCAGCGTTGAAAACACGGAGAAAACCCTGCCGCGCCTGAAGCAGCGCTACCGAGACGAGATCCGCGACTCGCTGCAGAAGGAGTTCGGCTACGCCAACGTCATGCAGATCCCGGGCGTCGTCAAGGTCGTGGTGAACATGGGCGTGGGCGACGCCGCCCGCGACGCCAAGCTGATCAACGGCGCCGTCAAAGACCTCGCCCTGATCACCGGGCAGAAGCCCGAGATTCGTAAGGCGCGCAAGTCGATCGCGCAGTTCAAGCTGCGTGAGGGCATGCCGATCGGCGCACGGGTCACCCTGCGTGGTGACCGGATGTGGGAGTTTCTGGACCGGTTGACCTCGATCGCACTGCCCCGTATCCGCGACTTCCGGGGTCTGAGCCCCAAGCAGTTCGACGGTAACGGCAACTACACCTTCGGGCTGAACGAGCAGTCGATGTTCCACGAGATCAACATCGACGACATCGATCGGCCTCGCGGTATGGACATCACGGTCGTCACTTCGGCGACCACCGACGACGAAGGACGGGCGCTGTTGCGAGCGCTGGGCTTCCCGTTCAAGGAGAACTGAGCAGATGGCAAAGAAGGCTCTGGTCAACAAGGCCAACAAGAAGCCCAAGTTCAAGGTGCGTGGCTACACGCGCTGCAACAGGTGTGGTCGCCCGCACTCCGTCTTCCGCAAATTCGGGCTCTGCCGCATCTGCCTGCGTGAGATGGCGCACGCCGGCGAACTGCCGGGTGTGCAGAAGTCCAGCTGGTAACAGGCACCGCCCGAAGTCCAACTCTAAACAACAGGTTGCGGTAGGCCTCCGGACAAATCATCACGGAGGAACCGCCGCGAGAAAGGTGAACCGGCTGTCATGACCGCGATGACGACGATGCCGAGCGCAGCGACGAAGAGGAGCAGCGCCCGATGACTATGACGGACCCCATCGCAGACTTCCTCACCCGTCTGCGCAACGCCAATTCGGCGTACCACGACGAGGTGTCGCTGCCGCACAGCAAGATCAAGGCCAACATCGCCGAGATCCTCAAGGCGGAGGGCTACATCACCGACTTCCGCACCGAGGATGCCCGGGTCGGCAAATCGCTGGTGGTGAATCTTAAGTACGGCCCCAGCCGGGAGCGCAGCATTGCCGGGCTGCGGCGGGTGTCCAAGCCCGGTCTGCGGGTGTACGCGAAATCGACCAATCTGCCGCGGGTGCTTGGTGGCCTCGGCGTGGCGATCATCTCCACGTCGTCGGGTCTGCTCACCGACCGCCAGGCATCACGACAGGGCGTGGGCGGCGAAGTCCTCGCGTACGTCTGGTAGCGGGGAGGAGCAAGCAATGTCGCGCATTGGAAGACAACCGGTACCGATTCCCGCCGGAGTCGATGTGAGCATCGACGGTCAGAACGTGTCCGTCAAAGGCCCCAAGGGCACGCTGGAACTGGCGGTTGCCGAGCCGATTGCGGTGTCCCGCGACGACGATGGCGCCATCGTGGTGACTCGCCCCGACGACGAGCGCCGTAACCGCTCGCTTCATGGGCTGTCGCGGACGTTGGTGGCAAACCTGATCACCGGTGTGACCGAGGGTTACACCACCAAGATGGAGATTTTCGGGGTCGGCTACCGCGTGGTGGCCAAGGGCAACACGTTGGAGTTTGCGTTGGGCTACAGCCACCCGGTGGTGATCGAGGCCCCCGAGGGCATCACCTTCAAGGTGGAGACGCCCACCAAGTTTTCGATCTCAGGAATCGACAAGCAGAAGGTCGGACAGGTCTCGGCGAATATCCGCCGCCTGCGCCGCCCAGACCCATACAAGGGTAAGGGCGTTCGCTACGAGGGCGAGCAGATCCGTCGCAAGGTCGGAAAGACGGGTAAGTAAATGGCTACCAATACCAAAGCCGCCACGCGCAAACCGGTGGGGCAGAACATCTCCGAGACCCGACGTGCCGCGCGGCTGCGTCGGCACGCTCGGCTGCGTAAGAAGGTTTCCGGCACCGCCGCTCGGCCCCGCTTGGTCGTCAACCGTTCGGCCCGGCACATTCACGTGCAGTTGGTCGACGACCTGGCGGGCGTCACGCTGGCCGCGGCGTCCTCCATCGAAGCCGACGTGCGAGCGCTGGACGGAGACAAGAAGGCCCACAGCACCCGGGTTGGTCAGCTGATCGCCCAGCGTGCCAAGTCCGCAGGCATCGACGAGGTGGTGTTCGACCGCGGTGGATACACCTATGGCGGACGTATCGCGGCCCTGGCCGATGCCGCGCGAGAGGGCGGGCTGAAGTTCTGATGACTGGGATGATGAAGACTGAGAGGAATGCATGATGGCCGAGCAGGCTGTTGGAGCCGGCGGGCCTTCGAGCGCAGAAGGCCGCGACGGCAGAGGAGGACGCTCCGATGATCGTGGTGGCCGCGGCCGTCGCGATGACCGTGGTGGTCGTGGTGGCCGCGACGGTGGTGACAAGAGCAACTTCATCGAGCGCGTTGTCGCGATCAACCGGGTGTCCAAGGTGGTCAAGGGTGGCCGCCGGTTCAGCTTCACCGCGCTGGTGATCGTCGGCGACGGCGCCGGCATGGTCGGTGTCGGTTACGGCAAGGCCAAGGAAGTTCCGGCCGCGATCGCCAAGGGCGTAGAGGAAGCTCGTAAGAACTTCTTCCGCGTCCCGTTGATCGGAGCCACCATCGTTCACCCGGTCCAGGGTGAGGCGGCGGCCGGTGTCGTGATGCTGCGACCGGCCAGCCCCGGTACCGGTGTCATCGCCGGCGGTGCGTGCCGCGCAGTGCTGGAATGCGCCGGCGTGCACGATGTCCTGGCCAAGTCGCTGGGTAGTGACAATGCGATCAACGTGGTGCACGCTACGGTCGCCGCGCTGAAGATGATTCAGCGTCCCGAAGAGGTCGCGGCCCGCCGCGGCCTGCCCATCGAAGAGGTAGCGCCCCCGGCCATGCTCCGGGCCCGCCGCGAGGCGGAGGCTCTGGCGACCGGCGCAGCGCGTGAAGGAACGGCGTAATCACCATGGCAGAACTCAAGATCACCCAGGTGCGCAGCACGATCGGTGCGCGCTGGAAGCAGCGTGAGTCACTGCGGACTCTGGGTCTGCGCAAAATCCGCCAGTCCGTGGTCCGGGAGGACACCCCGCAAACCCGTGGACTGATCAAGACCGTTCACCATCTCGTGACGGTTGAGGAGGCCTGAAAAAGTGACGATCAAGCTGCACGATCTGCGTCCCGCACCCGGCGCGAAGACCGCCAAGACCCGCGTGGGCCGTGGTGAAGGTTCCAAGGGCAAAACCGCCGGCCGCGGCACGAAAGGCACCAAGGCCCGCAAGAACGTCCCCGTGACCTTCGAGGGCGGCCAGATGCCGATTCACATGCGGCTGCCGAAGCTCAAGGGATTCAAGAATCGTTTCCGCACCGAGTACGGCGTCGTCAACATCGGCGACATCAACAAGCTCTTTCCCAAGGGCGGCACCGTCGGTGTCGACGAGTTGGTGGCTGCCGGCGCGGTGCGCAAGAACGTATTGGTGAAGGTGCTCGGCGACGGCAAGCTGACGGTCAAGGTCGACGTCACGGCCAACAAGTTCAGTGCCACCGCGCGCGACAAGATCACCGCCGCCGGCGGTACCGCCACGGAGTTGTAGTCGGCGGTACCGCCACGGAGTTGTAGTCGGCGGTAACACCAGCCCCTCCCGGCGCGATGAACTGGGCGTGGCGATACCCAGGAGAAGCCCATGAACCGTCAACGCCGTGCGGTAGCGGTGACGATGGCCGCTGTCGGCTTGTCGATGTTCGCCGGCGCGGCGTGGGCTCATGCCGACCCCTCTGACGTCCCCAACACCCGCGACGAGCGGTTCACTGAAGCGGTGGACTCCCTGGGTATCGATGTTGCACCCGACACCGATCTGCCCGCGGTGGGCCAACAGGTCTGCGACATGATGACCAAAGGGGTGGTCGGCAATGTCAATCCGGTTCCTGCGGTGCGCGGCGTGGTGACCACCTTGGCGAACAGCGGTATGGAGCGTGAGCAGGCGGTGGGCCTGATGCAGGCCTCGGTGGCCATCTACTGTCCGCAGCTCGCGCGGTTCGCCGGCCGCTAGGCGGGCCCGCAGGCTCGACACGCTTTAGGCGGGCAACACCATGGCGGTCAGCACCGCTGCAAGGTAGGCCAGGAAAAGCCAGAACTGCGCGGTTTCGGGCATGCGGTGCGAGATGCGCACCCCGAGCGGCGAACCCAGCAGAGCGCCCGCGGTCATTCCGGCGAAGGCCGGCAGATAGAGAAACCCGATTGCGGCGGCGGGAAGTCCGGTGGCGCCCAATCCTCCGAGCAGGTAGCCGGCACCGGCACCGATCCCGATCACCGCGGACAGTCCGGCCGCAATGGCAGACGCGCTCTGGATGCGGTAGCCCGCCGATTGTAGATACGGCACCGTGATGATGGCCGCGCCCGCGCCCAGCAGTGCACCGGTCAGGCCGGTGGTGACGCCGGTAGCTAGCCGGCTGGCGCGGGATGGCATGGCGGGCGCGGAGGTCTGGTCGGTGGCCTTCGCATCCTTCGAGCGTCGGTAGTGGCGGTGCAGTGCCCGAGCGATCATGTAGGCGACGAAGCCGATGAAGAACACCCGCAGGACGGACCCCGGCAGAACACCGCCGGCGAAAGCGCCGATCGCTGTCCCGAGCACGACCGGCGGCAGCAGGTG
This sequence comes from Actinomycetes bacterium, assembly GCA_022601135.1. GTDB lineage: Bacteria > Actinomycetota > Actinomycetes > Mycobacteriales > Mycobacteriaceae > Mycobacterium. The sequence goes on from JAHZJB010000036.1 coordinate 9,175, forward strand.
CCAGAACAGCGGCCAGTCGAGGTCTCCGTGTCGGCTGCGCAGGTAGGTCGTGTACAGCGCCGTGAAGAACATCACCGCGAGCGAGGTCCCGATCGCCAGGTGCATCACATGTTCAGGCACCACGCCCTGGATCGGCAGCGCCACTGCGAGCGCCGGCACGATGGTCAGGCCACCGCCGAGCCCGAACAAGCCGGAAACCAGCCCGGCGGCAATGCCCGCGAGCAGATAGACGAGGTAGATCCCCAGGCCGGTCACCGGGCAATACTCTCGGATCGGACCGCGATGCACGGGGGTATCGGTCCGAATGGGGCCAGCAGCGGTCCGAATGCCCGTCAGCCCCGGATAGGCTTGCGTTCATGTTCTCTTTCCTGCCGGCCGTTCCCGGCGTCGACGGCGTACGGGCGCTGGCCCGACGGGCGGACACCGCCCGACACCACGGCATTCCCGACGGGTGCATACTCGAGCTCGATCTCCAGTCGGCACCCGCGGAGACGGGTGGGTTCGACCCTCTGGCGCTGATCAACGCCGCGGCTAAGCCATTGCTGCTACGGGAGGCTGTCGAGGCCATCCATCGCGCCGCCGAGGATCCGCGGGTTGCGGGTCTGATCGCACGCATTCAGATTCCGGCCGCCTCACCCGGGCCGATTCAGGAGCTGCGCGAGGCGATCGTGGCGTTCTCGGCCCGCAAGCCGTCCGTCGCGTGGGCCGAGACCTATCCCGGCACGCTGTCCTACTACCTGGCCTCCGGTTTCGGCGAGGTGTGGATGCAGCCGTCGGGCACCCTCGGGCTGGTGGGTTTCGCCACCAAAGCGCTCTTCCTGCGCGACGCACTGGACAAGGCCGGGGTCGAGGCGCAGTTCGTGGCGCGCGGGGAGTACAAGTCGGCGGCAAACGTTTTCACTCAGGACAGTTACACCGACGCCCATCGTGAGGCCGACGGCCGACTCGTCGAGAGCCTGCACGCACAGGTGTGGGAGGCAGTGTCGGCTGCTCGGGGAATCGAACCGGCCACGTTGGACGGGCTGGCGGACAAGGCGCCGCTGCGGCGTGACGAGGCGCTGGCCGGCGGGCTGATCGATCGCGTCGGGTTCCGCGACGAGGCCTACGCGCGAATCGCCGGATTGAGTGCGCCGGGCTCGGAGTCCGACATCGACGACGCCGACGGCGAGGACGCTCCACCGAGGTTGTTCCTGGCGCGCTATGCCAGGGCCAAGCGGCCGTCGGTGCCTGTGCCGGGGCTCAAGAAGCGGCCGACGATAGCCGTCGTCACCCTGGCCGGTCCGATCGTGAGCGGACGCGGTCGGCAGATGTCGCCGTGGGGATCCCCGACTGCCGGGGGTGACACCATCGCGGCGGCGCTTCGCGAGGCCGCTGCCGACAAAGACGTCGACGCGATCGTTCTTCGGGTGGACAGCCCCGGCGGGTCGGTGACCGGATCGGAGACCGTGTGGCGGGAGGTCGTCCGTGCCCGAGCGGCGGGCAAGCCGGTGGTGGCGTCCATGGGCGCGGTCGCGGCCTCCGGGGGCTACTACGTTTCGATGGCCGCCGATGAGATCGTCGCCAACCCCGGAACCATCACCGGTTCGATCGGCGTGGTCACGGGCAAGCTGGTGGCCGCCGAGCTCAAGGGGCGCCTGGGCGTCGGATCCGACGGTGTGCGAACCCATGCCAACGCCGACGCGTGGTCGGTCAACGCGCCGTTCACCGCCGAGCAGCAGGCTCTGGTCGAGGCGGAGGCGGACCTGTTCTACACGGACTTCGTCGAGCGGGTGGCCGAGGGCCGGAAGCTGAGCGTCGAGGAGGTCGATGGGGTCGCCCGGGGCCGGGTGTGGACGGGGGCCGATGCGGCTGAGCGTGGTCTCGTTGACGAGCTGGGCGGTCTGCGCACCGCGATCCGGCGGGCCAAGGTTCTTGCCGGGGCCGACCCGGACGACAAGGTGACAGTCAGGAATCTGCCGGGCTCGTCTCTGCGGGACATGTTGTGGCCCAGGGCTTCGTCGCAGCCCGCTGCCGCCTCACTGCCCGACGCGGTGGGTGCGGTGGCGGTGGAAGCGGCGGCCGGGATCATCGGCGGCACCCAGCGATCGTTGAGCGGGGCCAACGCGCTGTGGCTAGGGGAGTGGCGGTTCTAGAAACTCAACCGGCCGGCATCCGTGCGCTGACGTAGACGATCTCGCCGAGTACGTCGTCGCCCTCCGCCGTGGGCGCGGGTATGCCGAATTTCTCGAAAAGCTCGTCCCGGGGTGAACCCGAGACCTGCCAACCGCTTTCGCTGAGGTATTCCATCACGTGGCTGCGCTGGCCCGCGTAGACCAGCGACGGCATATCGATGTCGAGCCCGTGTTCGGCCAGCGGCGCCGACATCTCGCGAGCCTTCTCGGCATCGAAATCGATAATGCCCGGCGCGTATTCGGTGCCGATCGCGCTGCCCGCAGCCGAGTGCCGGGTGATCAGATCGAACAGCCGGTCCTGGGCATCCGGAGGCAGGTAAATCAACAGCCCCTCGACCAACCAGGCCGTCGGTTGCGACGGGTCGAATCCCGCTGCCTGCAGCGCCGTTGGCCAATCTTCGCGTAAATCTATCGACACCGTCCGGCGAGTCGCGGCCGGTTTGGCGCCGAGCTCGTCCAGGGTCTTGGACTTGAAAGCGATCACGTCGGGTTGGTCGATCTCGTAGACCACGGTGCCCTCGGGCCATCCCAACCGGTAGGCCCGTGCGTCCAAACCGGAGGCCAGGATGACGACCTGCCGCACACCGGCGGCGGTGGCCGCCATCAAGTAGTCGTCGAAAAACCTAGTTCGCACGGCCATCGAATCGATCATCGACTGCGTGCGCTCGGGCGAGTTGCCGGAAATCTGAGACAAGTCCAGCTTTCCGTCGAGCATGTCGATGAAGAAATCCAGGCCGACCGCCCGGACCAGAGGTTCGGCGAAAGGATCGTCGATCAACCCCCTCGGATCCACCGAGGCGATCGCGCGGCCCGCGGCGACCAGCGTCGCCGTGGCCCCCACACTGGACGCCAGGTCCCAGCTGTCACTCTCGCTGCGGGCCATCATGTCGTCTCCTAGCGGGTCGCGGTGACATAGAGGACTGAGGCGAATCCTTCCTCGTCATCCAGGGCGTCCAGCCCGTAGCGGGTCAGCAACTCATTGGCTGTTACGGCGTCGGCTGTCCAGCCATGGTTGACCAGGTATCCGACTACTTCGGCGCGGTCGCCGAGGAACACCAGCTCGGCGAAGTCGATGTCGAAGCCGTGGTTACGCCAGTGCTCGGTGGTGTCCTGCATGCGCTGGCGGACTTCCTCCTGATCGGTGAGCTGGGTTTGGGGTACCCCCTCGGCGGCCAGCCGACTGCCCGCGGGGCTGAGCTCGCTGACCTGGTCGAGCAGCCGGTCCTGCGCCTCGGGCGGCAGGTAACCGAGGAGGCCCTCGGCGATCCACGCGGTTGGCCGGGCGGCGTCGAAACCTGCGTCGGCCAGGGCGGCAGGCCAGTCCTGTCGCAGGTCGACGGCCACCGGCCGCAGATCGGTGGCCGGATGCGCACCCAGACCCGCCAACGTCGCGGTCTTGAAGGTGATGACGTCGGGTTGGTCGATCTCGAACAGCGCCATGTCGTCAGGCCACGACAATCGATACCCGCGGGCGTCGAGCCCGGAGGCCAGAATCACGGCCTGGCGGATTCCCGCGGCGGTGGCTGCTGCGAAGAACTCGTCGAAAAACCGGGTGCGGGCTGCCATCCCGTCGGCGAAGCGGCTCATGCCCACCGCGGACCCGCCGGGGGCGCCGCCGCCGTCGAGGTCGGCGGGAGTGAGCTCGCCCGTGGCCAGCCGGGTGAAGAAGTCGACGCCGACGGCGCGCACCAACGGTTCGGCGAACGGATCGTCGATCAACGCGTCCGCGGATCTGGAGGCGACGGCGCGGGCCGCGGCGACCATCGTCGCTGTCGCACCGACGCTGGAAGCCAGGTCCCACGTGTCGTCTTCGGTGCGTGCCATGGCTGACCCCTGTGCGAAATCGGTCTTAGTTAGGTGAGGTAACGAGCTGGACTCCGACTCTACGCCGACCCGTTGGCCACACGGATTCGGGGCACCGAAGAGGTAACTGTTAGTCTCGTAGACTGTTTGAACGCGTGACTTGCGCAGGCCGTATGCCTGCTCGTGCCGTCGCGCGCACGACTGAACGCCATATGACTAACCGCTGGTCACGCCAGCCAAAGAGCACGCCGCGATCGACAACTCGGCCGTGCAGGAGGAAAGAGTGCTCTCGGCTTTCATCTCTTCGCTCAGAACCCCGGACCTGCGGCGAAAGATCCTGTTCACGCTGGGTATCGTCATCCTCTACCGGATCGGTGCCTCGGTCCCGTCCCCGGGTGTCAACTATCCGAATGTGCAGCAGTGCATCAAGCAGGTCAGCGGCGGTGAGTCGGGGCAGATCTACTCCCTGATCAACCTGTTCTCCGGCGGCGCCTTGCTGCAGCTCTCGGTGTTCGCGGTGGGCATCATGCCCTACATCACCGCGAGCATCATCGTGCAGTTGCTGGGCGTCGTGATCCCGCGCTTCGAGCAACTGAAGAAAGAGGGGCAGGCCGGTCAGACCAAGCTGACCCAGTACACCCGCTACCTGGCGGTCTCGTTGGCACTCCTGCAGGCCACCAGCATCGTGGCGCTGGCTGCCAATGGCGGGCTGCTGCAGGGTTGCACACTCGACATCATCGAGGGTCAGGGCCAGGGGCTGAACGTCACCACCCTCGCCGTGATGGTGATCGTGATGACCGCCGGCGCGGCACTGGTCATGTGGATGGGCGAGCTCGTCACCGAGCGTGGCGTCGGCAACGGTATGTCCTTGTTGATCTTTGCCAGCATCGCCTCCGCCATCCCCGGTGAAGGCAAGAGCATTCTGGACAGCCGGGGCGGCATGGTCTTCACCATGGTGTGCATCGCCGCGCTCGTCATCATCATCGGCGTGGTGTTCGTCGAGCAGGGCCAGCGCCGCATCCCCGTGCAGTACGCCAAACGGATGGTCGGACGCCGTATGTATGGCGGTACCTCGACCTACCTGCCGCTGAAGGTCAATCAGGCCGGCGTCATCCCGGTCATCTTCGCGTCGTCGCTGATCTACCTTCCGCATCTGATCACACAGCTGATCGCCAGCGGCAGTTCCAACCCGGGAACGGGGTGGTGGCAGACGTTCGTCGCCGAATACTTGACCGACCCGAGTAGCCCGGTCTACATCGCGATCTACTTCGCACTGATCATCTTCTTCACCTATTTCTACGTGTCGATCACCTTCAACCCGGACGATCGCGCGGACGAGATGAAGAAGTACGGGGGCTTCATCCCGGGTATCCGACCCGGCAAACCGACCGCCGACTATCTGCGGTTCGTCCTGTCCAGGATCACCCTGCCGGGCTCGATCTATCTGGGTGTCATCGCGGTTCTGCCCAACGTTTTCCTCCAGATCGGCAACACCGGCGCGGTGCAGAACCTGCCATTCGGCGGTACGGCCGTTTTGATCATGGTCGGCGTCGGCCTCGATACCGTGAAGCAGATCGAGAGCCAGCTGATGCAGCGCAACTATGAAGGGTTCCTCAAGTGAGAATCGTCTTGTTGGGACCGCCCGGCGCGGGCAAGGGAACCCAGGCCCAGAAGCTGGCTGACAAGCTCGGGGTCCCGCAGGTCTCCACCGGAGACCTGTTCCGGTACAACATCAGCAACGGCACCGAACTCGGGCGGGAAGCCAAAAAATATCTCGATGCCGGCGATCTCGTTCCGGCTACGCTGACCAACGCGCTGGTCGATGACCGGTTGGAGAAGCCCGATGTGGCCGAAGGTTTCATTCTCGACGGGTACCCGCGTTCGGTCGAGCAGGCCAGGGCCCTCGACGCGATGCTGGAGAAGCGCAACCTGTCGCTGGACGCGGTGCTGGAGTTCCGGGTTCCCGAGGACGAACTCGTCTCCCGACTCAAGGGGCGCGGCCGGGCCGACGATACCGAGGACATCATCCGCAACAGGTTCAGGGTGTACCGGGACGAGACCGCGCCGCTGCTGGACCACTACGGCAGTTCGCTGATCACCGTCGACGCGGTCGGTGAACTCGATGAGGTGTTCACCCGCGCGCTGAAGGCGCTCGGCCGCTAACACGGTCATGATTTCTCTGCGCGGCCGCAAAGTGGTCGCTCAACGCAGTCCCGGTGAACTCGACGCGATGGCCGCCGCTGGTGCTCTCGTCGCTGCGGCGCTCCGGGCGGTGCGCCAGGCAGCCGCTCCCGGCGTATCCACCCTCGAGCTCGATGCGGTCGCGGAATCGGTGATCCGCGACGGCGGTGCGGTCCCGTCCTTCCTGGGCTACCACGGCTTCCCGGCCAGCATCTGCTCCTCGGTCAATGACCGCGTTGTGCACGGCATCCCGTCAGCCGACGAGAAGCTCGCGGCAGGCGACCTCGTCTCGATCGACTGCGGTGCCATCCTGGATGGCTGGCACGGTGACTCCGCACTCACCTTCGGTATCGAAGCGGTTGTCGCCGTCGACGAAGCGCTCTCGGGTGCCACCCGGGAGTCGATGGAGGCCGGTATCGCCGCCATGGTGCCCGGTAACCGGCTGACCGATATCTCCCACGCCATCGAACTCGGCACGCGCGCTGCCGAGGCGCGCTACGGTCGCAAGTTCGGCATCGTCGCCGGATATGGCGGGCATGGGATCGGTCGGCAAATGCACATGGATCCATTCCTGCCCAACGCGGGTTCCCCCGGACGTGGGCCCCATCTGATGCCGGGTTCGGTGTTGGCGATCGAACCCATGCTCACCCTCGGCACGACGAAGACCGTTGTGCTCTCCGACGGTTGGACCGTGGCGACGTCCGATGGCTCGCGGGCCGCGCACTGGGAGCACACCGTCGCGGTCACAGACGACGGGCCCCGGATACTGACCGCGGCAGACTGAGGTGGCGCCGACACCCAAGCGCGACCCGATCGCGGTGGCGCGCGCCAACTGGGAGCGCTCCGGTTGGGGTGAAGTGGCCGACGGGATGGTCGCGGTCACCTCGGTGATGCGGGCCCACCAGATTCTGCTCGCCCGCGTCGAGGCCGCGCTACGCCCCTACGACCTGAGTTTCTCGCGGTACGAGTTGCTCCGGCTGCTGGCCTTCAGCCGCACCGGTGCGCTGCCCATCACCAAAGCCTCCGACCGGCTGCAGGTGCATGTCACCAGCGTCACGCACGCCATTCGGCGGCTCGAGGCCGACGGGCTGGTGGAGCGGCTGCCGCATCCGACCGACGGCCGAACCACGCTGGTCCAGATCACCGGTCTGGGCCGTTCGACAGTCGAGGACGCGACCGTGACGTTGAACGACGCCGTGTTCGCCGACATCGGGATGTCTGGCGAGGAGTCCCGCACGCTTGCCGAGGTAATTCAGACGCTGCGTCGCAGCGCGGGTGACTTCTAATGTGTGGCGGACGGAATCGGGATCGTCGCAGTGACCGCGGTTCCCATGCCCGGACGCGATCGGATATTGAGTCTGCCCCCGACGATCTCGGCACGTTCAGCCATTGACAACAGGCCGTAGCCACCCATCTCGTCACCCCCCAGTGGGTGCTCCAGCGTGTCGAAACCGACTCCGTCGTCGACGATCTCGAGCCGGGCTACCTCTCCGTGGTCGCCGTGGTCCAGCGCAAACGTCAACCGCGCACGGCCGGCCCCGGCATGTTTGACGACGTTCTGTAGACACTCCTGGGCGATGCGGTACAGCGCCAGTTCGATGTGGTCGGGCAGCCGGGTTTCGGCGAGATTCACCTCGATGGGAACTTGCGGGATCGAGCGTGCCAGGCTTGCCAGCCCGCCGGACAAACCAAGGTCGTCCAGCACGGGCGGTCGCAAACCGCTGATGGCCGCACGCGCCTCTTGCAGGGTCAGCTGAGCCAGCTCGCGTGCCCGGTCGAGTTGTTCGGTCAGCGCAACCCGATCGTCGACGGCTTGCGCGGCCGCATCGAGGTGGTAGGACAGCGTCACCAGGCGCTGCGAGATGCCGTCGTGAATGTCGGCCGCCAGCCGCCGCCGCTCGAGTTCTTGGGCCTCGATGACCTGCTCGACGAAGTTCTCATGTGCGCGTTCGCGGGAAACCAGTTGTCGGTGCAGGCGGGCCTGGTGCATGGCGCCGGCGATCAGCCGCCCGATGACCAACAGCAGCTCAACGTCGCGATCTTCGAAATCGCGCTGGGCTACCGTATGCACGTTGAGCACCCCGACCAGCCCGCCGGGGGCGGTCTCCATGGGTACCGACACCATCGAGGTGAAGTCCCGGCCACGCAGCGATTCGAAGGGCAGATATCGCGGGTCGGATTCTTTGTCGCGAGTGATCACGACCGGTTCCCGATGGCTGGCCACCCAACCTGAGATGCCCTGTCCCAGCGGCAGCCTGATCTTCCCGACCTCGGCATCGAACGGCGGTGTCGCTCCGGCAAGGGTCAGTGACCGTTCGGTGTCGTCGAGCACGTGGACGAAGCACACGTCGCTGTCGGTGGCCGCGGTGATGATCCGCGCCGCAGCAGCAGCCAGCGGTTCGACGCCGGGACCGCCGGAGGCGGCCCTGATGAGCTCCCGTAGCAGGGTCAGTTCACGATCGGCGGCCAGCAACGGTCGCGATGACGTGCTCATTGGTAGATGCCTTCCCGAAGCGCGGTCGCCACCGCACCGGTGCGGTCGTTGACCCCGAGCTTGCGGTAGATCGAGCTCAGATGCGTCTTCACGGTTTCCTCGCCGATGACCAGCTTGGTCGCGATGGCGCGGTTGGACAGACCGTTGACCACGAACGACAGGATCTCGCTTTCCCGTTGGGTGAGGCCTTGACGGGCGCCCGGCCAGAACTCGTCCCGCTGCAGTCGTGCCGCGGTGTCGACCGCCCGGGCCGCCATGCCCGGGTCGATCGCGGTCTCCCCGCGATGCACGAACTCCAGCTGGCGAACCAACTCCTCGCTGCTGATGCTCTTGAGCAGGTAGCCGGCCGCTCCGACCCGAAACGCCTCGAACAGATACTGCTCGTCGTCGTAGACCGACAGCATCACGACCTTGCGGTCCGGGTCACGGGCGCGCAGCTGCTGGCACACGTCCAAGCCGCTCGACCCCTGCATCCGTACGTCGCACAGCACGATGTCGGGATTGAGGTCATCGACCACGCTGAGCACGTGATCGGGTCCGACGGCTTGGCCGACCACTGTGACCCGGTTGCCGAAGGCGGCAAGCATCGCCTTGAGTCCTTCGATGACCATCTCATGGTCATCGACGAGGACGATTCGCACCGGCTTGGATGGCGCAGATGGCACCGCCTCACCTTAAATGCCCCACCTTAGAGCCGGCGAGTGTCGCGCTCGTCCAGGTTGGCGCGCCGAATCCCCCTAATGGGGGAGGCGCGGCCATATGGCCTGGACGACGATGGTAGTCATGCAGCCCACGGAGCAGCGAGCATGGCGTGCCGGCCGATTCTGGTGGGATCGGCCGCAGCCCAGCGAGGCGACGGTGCGTCCGCCGCTGCGCGCGCTCATCTTCGATCTCGACGCCATCGCCGACATCGAATGCTCAGCCCATCTGCCTGCCTTCAATGCCGCGTTCGCCGCGAATGGTGTGGAGATCGAGTGGACGGTCGCGCGCTACCGTCAACTGCTGGCGCTCTCTGACGAGCGGCGCCGGGTCGCCGCCGAGCTGCGCAGGCGCGGTGTGAGCGCGGAGTGCGATGTGCTGGCCGAGTTGCTGGCCGACCAGGTCTGCGCGGCCAAGAACAAACTTCTCGACGAGACCATCCTCGATGCCGACATCGCGCCGCGGTGCGGGCTGGTCGACCTGATCACCGATGCCTTCAGCGCCGGCATCGCGATCGGAGTCGTGAGCGGCGGACGGCACGCCTGGGTCGAACCGCTGGTGCGGCAACTGGTCGGTGAGGGCATCGTGAGCACGGTGGTCACCGCCTCCGATGTTCGGGAATCGGACGTCTACCGGGCTGCGTTGGCCGACCTGGGTGCTTCTCCGCGAGATGCACTCGCTTTCGCCGGTTCGGAAGCGAGCCAACGTCGGGCAACGGCCGCCGGCCTGGCGACTGTGCTGATCGACGGCGACGATACTGTCGGCGCGCCGCTACGGGTGGCCGAATGCCAGCGCCTGCACAACAAGTGGCAGCAACCACCCCGGGCAGCATAGGTCGGTCGCCGAAACTGAGCTCGTGCACGATAATTTCGCGAGACTTCGCGGATAAGTTCAGTTTCGGCGGTGTTCAGCCACGGAGCATTTCGATGACGGCGCTGAAGTCCTCATCGGAATGGTCTTCGGCGAACTTTGCATAGATCTCGGCGGCATGTGCGCCCAGTGGCGCCGACGATCCCGTTGAATCCACCGCCGCCATCGCCAGGCCGAGGTCCTTGTTCATCAACGCCGTCGCGAAGCCGGGCTTGAAGCCGTTGTTCGCCGGGGACGTGGGCACTGGTCCGGGCACCGGGCAATTGGTGTGCACGGCCCAGCAGTTGCCGGTCGCCCCGGTGATCACATCGAACAGTGACTGCGCCGGTAGCCCCAACTTCTCGGCGAGTGTGAACGCCTCACCGATCGCGATCTGCTGCACGGCCAGCACCATGTTGTTGCACAACTTGGCCGCTTGGCCCGCGCCAGAGGCCCCGCAGTGAATGATCTTGCCCGCCAGCGGGGTCAGGACGGGTTTCGCACGTTCGACATCGACGCTCTCGCCGCCGACCATGAAGGCCAGGGTGCCTGCCGTCGCTCCTTTGATGCCCCCCGAGACCGGGGCGTCGAGCTGGGCCAGCCCGGCTGCCACCGCCTGTTCGTGGATCTCGCGCGCATCATCGACCGAGATCGTCGACGTGTCGATCAGCAGGGCTCCCGTGCGCGCGGCCGGCAGGATCTCGGCGTAGCAGGCCTTCACGACCGCACCGTTGGGCAGCGACGTGATCACCACATCGGCGTCGGCTACCGCGTCGGCGCCGCTGTCGAATACCCTGGCGCCCTTCACGGCTGCCGCTTCCTTGAGTGGCACCACCGGATCGAAGCCATGCACCTGGTGCCCGGCCGAGACCAGGTTGGCCGCCATCGGACCGCCCATGTGGCCCAATCCCAAGAACGCGATCGTCGTCATGTATCTCTCCCTGTTCACGATGCGCGGGCGCGGGCTGCTGCGGCCCGGCCGATGACCACGCGCATGATTTCGTTGGTGCCTTCCAGGATTCGGTGCACGCGCAGATCCCGGACGATCTTCTCGAGTCCGTACTCCTTGAGGTAACCGTAGCCGCCATGCAGTTGAAGTGCCTGGTCGGCGACCTCGAAGCAGGCGTCGGTGACGTACCGTTTGGCCATCGCGCACAATTCCACCTTGTCGGGGGAGTCGGCATCGAGTGCGGTGGCAGCCCGCCACAACAGGATTCGCGAGGTCTCCAATGCGGTCGTCATATCGGCCAGGGTGAACCGGACGGTCGGCTCGTCGATCAGTGGTCCGCCGAAAGCCTCCCGATCGCGCACGTATCCCGCTGCTTTACCGTAGGCGGTCCGGGCGCCGCCCAGTGAGCAGGCGGCGATGTTGATGCGGCCGCCGTTGAGTCCGTTCATCGCGACGCCGAAGCCGGTGCCCTCACCCTCCGGACCGCCGAGCAGCGCGTCCGCCGGGACTCGAACCTTCTCGAAGATCACCTGGGCGGTCGGCTGCGCGTTCCAGCCCATTTTGGCTTCGTTGATGCCGAAACTGATTCCGGGGGTCTTCTTTTCCACGACGAAGGCCGAAATACCGCGGGGGCCCGGCTGTGACTCCGGCGAGCCGGTGCGGGCCATCACCACGTAGACATCGGACACTCCTGCGCCGGAGATGAACTGCTTGACGCCGTCGAGCAGCCAGTCCGATCCGGGAGAGGGGCCGTCGCGCACCGCACGGGTCCGCAAGGCCGAGGCATCCGAGCCCGCGCCAGGTTCGGTCAGACAGTAGCTGGCGATGGCTTCCATCGAGGCCAGCCGCGGCACCCAGGTTTTCCGCTGCTCCGGGGTGCCGTAGCTATCGATCATCCAGGCGCACATGTTGTGGATCGAGATGAACGATGCGATCGTCGGGTCGGCTGCGGCCAGCTCTTCGAAAATCCGCACCGCGTCGAGCCGCCGCAGTCCGCTTCCGCCGACCTCCTCGGCGCAGTAGATCGCCGCGATCCCGAGTTCCGCCGACTCCCGCAACACATCGACCGGGAAGTGTTTGTCGGCGTCCCACTCCAAAGAGTGTGGAGCCAATCGTTTTTCGGCGAATGCGGCAGCGGTGTCGACGATGATGCGCTCATCGTCGTCCATGTCGAACACCTGGGCGGGCACCATCGCTACTTCATGGTGGGGATGACGAACTCGGCGCCATCCTTGATGCCCGACGGCCAGCGCTCGGTGACAGTCTTGACCTTGGTGTAGAACTGGATCGACGCCGGGCCATGCTGGTTGAGGTCGCCGAAACCGGACCTCTTCCAACCGCCGAAGGTGTGATAGGCCACCGGAACCGGGATGGGCACGTTCACGCCCACCATGCCGACCTGGACACGGGACACGAAGTCGCGGGCGGCGTCGCCGTCGCGGGTGAAGATCGCCACCCCGTTGCCGTACTCGTGCTGAGAGGGCAGTGCCAGAGCTTCTTCGTAGTCGGCCGCCCTCACGATGCACAACACCGGCCCGAAGATCTCGTCGGTGTAGATGGACATCTCGGTGGTGACGTGGTCGAAAAGGGTCGGCCCGATGAAGTAGCCGCCCTGGAGGCTGGTGTCACCAAAAGTCAGCTCGTCGGTGGTGCGTTCCCGACCGTCCACGACGAGTTCGGCGCCGGCCTCCACACCCTGGCCGATGTAGTCCCGCACCCGGTGCAGCGCCGCCTCGGTGACCAGTGGTCCGTAGTCGGCCTTGGGGTCCAGGCTGTGGCCCACCCGGAGTTGGTTGACCCGCTCGACGAGACGATTTCGAAGCCGGTGCGCAGTTTCTTCGCCGACCGGTACCGCAACGCTGATCGCCATGCAGCGTTCGCCCGCGCTCCCGTAACCGGCGCCGATCAGTGCGTCGACGGCTTGGTCGAGGTCGGCGTCGGGCATCACGATCATGTGGTTCTTGGCCCCTCCGAAGCACTGTGACCGTTTCCCGTTGGCCGCTGCAGTGGAGTAGATGTAGTGCGCGATATCGGAGGACCCGACGAAGCCCACGGCCTGGATGTCGGGGTGGTTCAGGATAGCGTCCACCGCCTCCTTGTCGCCGTGCACGACTTGGAAGACGCCGGCGGGCAGTCCGGCCTGCAGGAAGAGCTCGGCCAGACGCAGCGGAACCGACGGGTCGCGCTCAGAAGGCTTCAGGATAAAAGCATTTCCGCACGCCAGCGCCGGCCCGGCCTTCCACAGCGGGATCATCGCCGGGAAGTTGAACGGCGTGATTCCGGCCACGACGCCGAGTGGCTGGCGGATCGAGTACACGTCGATGCCCGCGCCGGCGCTCTCGGTGAACTCGCCCTTGAGTAGATGCGGAATTCCGATGGCGAACTCGATGACCTCGATGCCGCGTTGGATGTCGCCCCGGGAGTCGGGAACGGTCTTCCCATGCTCAAGGGACAGTAACTCTGCCAGCTCATCGGTGTGTTGTTCGACCAGCTCGATGAACTTCATCATCACCCGAGCCCGGCGCTGCGGGTTCCAGGCGGCCCACTCCTTCTGCGCCTCGACGGCCGTGGCCACCGCGGTGTCGACGTCGGCCGCGCTGGCCAGCACGACCTGGGACTGGACCTCGCCGGTGCTGGGGTTGAGCACATCGGCGGTGCGGCTGGACTGCAACTCGGTGCGCCTGCCGCCGATGAAGTGGGGAATCCGGTTGGTCGCCGTCGTTGAACTCATTGGTGATCCTCTCACGCTAGATACTTGCATATCCTAGTAATGGGGCGATGCCGTTGGCAAGCGCGCGACAACCGGGTGCTACTCGGCCGGCCGGCGCACGCGGGTCGGGTCCCAACGGGGCAACAGTCCGGAGGTTCGCACCTGTTCGAGGGTGGGCGCTGCCGCGTCGCGGGCGGACAGTTGCAATTGCTCGACCGCCGGCCAACGGATGCCCAGCGCCGGATCGGTGGGGCAGATCGCGTGTTCCCGGGTTGGGTTATACGGTGTCGAGCACAGGTAGATCACCGTCGTGGCGTCCTCCAGCGCGAGAAACGCGTGTGCCAACCCGTCGGAGATGTATACCGACCCGCGCTCCTCTGCGTCGAGCAGCACCGCGTCCCAGTGCCCGAAAGTCGGTGAACCCAAACGGATGTCGACGACAACGTCGAATGCCGAACCACGCACGCAGGTGACATACTTCGCTTGACCCGGCGGGTGCTCGGCGAAATGCAGGCCGCGCAGCACCCCGGCCGCCGACACCGAGCAGTTCGCCTGCCGCACGTCGAAGTGGTGACCGGCGAACGCGTGGAAATCTGAGTCGGCGAACCATTCGAAGAACAATCCGCGGGGGTCGGCGTGCAGTTGCGGGCGTAGCGCCCAGGCCCCCGGTATGGATAGCTGGCGAACCTCCACCTCACTGACCGCGTTCTTCGTAGTGGGCCTCCGCGGCGTCTTTCAGGGGGCGCCACCACGCCTCGTTGTTGCGATACCAGTCGACTGTGTCGTGCAGGCCCGCTTCGAAGTCGCCGTGCGCCGGCTCCCAGCCCAGCTGGTGGCGCAGCGGAGATGCATCGATCGCGTATCGCAGGTCGTGCCCCACCCGATCGGTGACGTGGTCGAAATCGTCGGCCGGTCGGCCCATCAACCGAAGAATCGTGCGCATCACCGACACATTGTCGCGTTCGCCATTGGCGCCGATCAGGTAGGTGCGGCCGATATCGCCGTCGGTGAGGATGCGCCAGACCGCGCTGTTGTGGTCGTCGACGTGGATCCAGTCCCGCACGTTGGCGCCGTTGCCGTAGAGCTTGGGGCGCCTACCGGTCAACACATTGGTGACCTGGCGCGGGATGAACTTCTCCACGTGCTGGTAGGGACCGTAATTGTTGGAGCAGTTCGAGATCGTCGCCGCCACCCGGT
The DNA here is from genome assembly GCA_022601135.1 of Actinomycetes bacterium. Lineage (GTDB taxonomy): Bacteria > Actinomycetota > Actinomycetes > Mycobacteriales > Mycobacteriaceae > Mycobacterium. Next base: position 24,228 of record JAHZJB010000036.1, read on the forward strand.
ATGAGCGCACCCAGGCCCTCACCAGCATGTCGGCGGCAGCTTTGGTCGACGAGTACGGGCTGGACGGGTTATACGGCGTCGACTCGGTGAATCGTTGCGTGTCCCCCAGGGGCAGGTCGCCGTAGACCTCGTCGGTGGATACGTGATGCAGCCGAACCCTGTTGTGGCGCACCGCCTCCAGAACGGAAAATGTTCCCAGGACGTTCGAGCGCACAAACGGCTCCGGGTCCGCCAGTGCGTTGTCGACATGGGTTTCGGCGGCGAAATGCACGACGGCGTCAGACTCGGCAACCAGCTTGCCTACCAGTTCAGAATCGGTCACATCACCTTGCACCAACCGGATCTCACCTTCTACCGGGGCCAAGGACTCCCGGCTGCCCGCGTAGGTCATGGCATCGAGCACCGTCACCGCGACCTCGGGATGGTCGCGGACCGCACCGTGTACGAAGTTCGCGCCGATGAAGCCGGCGCCACCGGTGACCAGCAGACGCATGATCAAACCCTAGTCCGCCGGCAAACTCCCGCTCACCGCGCGATCATCCATTACCGCAGAGCCTCCCCGCTTCAGGACCGTGCCGTTGGCCGAGCGACGATGACGGGGACTTTGCAGGCCTGCACGACCGTGCTGCTCACCGACCCCAGCAAGGTGCCCGCAACGGCCCCGTGACCGCGGCTTCCGACGACCACCAGCTGTGCCGCCTCGGACTGCTCGATCAGCCGACGTGCCGGCCGATCCGGAACCACCAGCGTGCGAACCCGCGGCTCCGGATGGCGTTCGCGCCACGGGGCCAGTTTCCCTTCCAGCTCCCGTTCGATTTCCGGGCGCACGGCTTCCCAGTCGAATCCGGGCATCTCGAATGCGCCCGGAGACCACCAGGAATGCATCACCACAAGGTCGACCCCACGGCGGGCGGCTGCCTCGAACGCCAACGTGACTGCGGGGTGCGAGGCAGATGACCCGTCGAATCCGACAACGACCGGCGCCGCCGACCCGCGGGCGGGAACATCCTCGGGGATCACGGCCACCGGGCCGTGCGCGCGGTGTACCAAGCCGCTGCTGACGCTGCCGAGAACGGCCCGCGAAAACGCCCCACGGCCACGTGAGCCCACGACGACCAGCGCCGCGGTCTTGGATGCCTCGACCAGGGCTGCAGTGGGGTTCACGGTGGCGAACTCAGTGGTCACCGGCACCGAACCGCGCGTCAGGTCTTCCGCGATACCGCTGGCATCGCGCAGGATGTCCTGACCGATCTCCGACTGCCATTCCGGCAGCCCGGTGGGAAAAGCGGTGATGCCCCACATGCCCAAGGGAAGGGCGGCGGCATACAGGATGGCCAGCGGAGCCTCGCGCAACAGCGCTTCGCCGGCCGCCCATTCGAGTGCTGCCTGCGACGACGGTGAGTCATCCACCCCGACAACGATCTCGGTACCTTCTGCTGGAGCTGGGTTAGGCATCGAGCGTCCTTCCGACATACGTCCTGGTGATGACCGGACTCTAGTGACTCATCGGACGGCGACTATAGCGGCCTTTGGCCCTGTGACCGTTCAGGTTGGACGCGCCACGATCACCGGCACGGGGGCCGACTCGGCCACCGCGGAGCCGACGGATCCCAACAGCATCCCGGCGAACCCGCCCCGACCGTGGCTACCGACGACGACAAGCTGCGCCGACTCCGCCTGCTTGAGCAACTGGCGAGCTGGGCGGTCCCGCGCGACCACTCGATGTACGGCGACGTCGGGGTAGCGGTCCTGCCAGCCGGCGAGCTGCTGCGCCAGTACCTCATTGGCCTGTGGCCGGAACGCCATCCACTCGTCGTTGGGAAATGCGTAAAGGGACGGATCACTACAGGCGTGCACCGCCAGCAGCGCTACGCCCCGCCGTGAGGCCTCATCGAACGCGATGGCCACAGCCCGCTCCGAGGCAGGCGAACCGTCGATTCCCACCACGACGGGCGCCGTGGCGGCATCCAATCGCGTCTCGTCCGTGTGGTGGATGACCGCCACCGGGCAGTGGGCGTGATGCAGCAGCCCGGTGCTGACCGAGCCGAGCAGCGCCCGTCGGACTCTGGCGAGTCCACGGCTGCCGACCACGACCAATTCGGCGTTCTTGGACAGGTTGACCAGGTTCGACACCGGGTTGCCCTGATCGAGGCGTTCGCTGATGGTGAGTGGCCCGGCGTCGGCAATGGCCTGCTCGGCGGCAGCCGTCGCGTGGCTCAAAATCTCGCGTCCGCGCCGCTCGGCGATTTGCGCCAGTTTGCCGGAAACCCTGACTTCGTACCACGTCCGGGCGTGCGCGTCGGGCAGGACGTGAACCACCGTGAGGGCCACCCCGCGCAGGACAGCTTCCCGCGCCGCCCATTCGACAGCCGCCCGGGCCTGCGGCGAGTCGTCGACCCCGACAACTATTCCCCGGTGTGTGCTGGGCGACGACATATCGGCTCCTCGAGAATCTCGCCCCTCGCAACTATCAAGACGGCCGTAGAACGCTGCCTCCAGCAGGGCCGGAGGCGTTGGTCACCGGTGGCCGGGATCGTCGGTCTAGGTGTTGTTGTGCGCAGATTTTGGGCGCAGCCGGTCTGCGAGTACCATAGACCAACGGTGCGGTTTACGCGCCGACTTCTGCGTGCCCCGTCAGGACGTTCTCAAGTCGGACGAAGGCTGCGCCGGACAGGCCGAGAAGCCGAACGGGCCAACTGGCCGATACGAAACGAAAGCAAGGATCGCTACACAGTATGGCCAAGAAAGACGGCGCCATCGAGGTCGAGGGTCGCGTGGTCGAGCCCCTGCCCAATGCGATGTTCCGCATTGAGCTGGAGAACGGACACAAGGTGCTCGCCCACATCAGCGGCAAGATGCGGCAGCACTACATCCGCATCCTTCCCGAGGACCGCGTCGTGGTGGAGCTATCGCCCTACGACCTGACCCGGGGCCGCATTGTGTACCGCTACAAGTGACGGGCGCTTGCGCCCGCTACCGATAGACACGAAGAGCACACATCCCAGAAGCACAGAAGGATCTAACCAGCCGTGAAGGTGAACCCGAGCGTCAAGCCCATCTGCGACAAGTGCAGGGTGATCCGTCGGCATGGGCGGGTCATGGTGATCTGCTCCGATCCGCGCCACAAGCAGCGGCAGGGATGAGCGCTTGCGCGAAGACCAGACAGCAGGGATGAGGCTGTCGCTCGTAGTGCACAACTGAATGAAGACCTCCCAGTACCACTGAGGGCACCCGGCCCTCACACACGTCCGGCACGGAGGCCGAACCCCACCTGCGAGTGGGAACGGACTGGGATCAGACCTCCGCAGAACACGAGGAATGGCACACATGGCTCGACTTATGGGCGTCGATCTCCCGCGCGACAAGCGCATGGAGGTCGCGCTGACTTACATCTACGGCGTCGGCCGCACCCGCTCCCAGGAAATTTTGGATGCCACCGGCATCAGCCGGGAGTTGCGCACCAAGGATCTGACCGACGATCAGGTGGTCCAATTGCGCGACTACATCGAGGGCAACCTCAGGGTGGAGGGCGATCTGCGCCGGGAGGTGCAAGCCGACATCCGCCGCAAGATCGAGATCGGCTGCTACCAAGGTCTGCGGCATCGCCGGGGCCTGCCGGTGCGCGGCCAGCGAACCAAGACCAATGCGCGGACCCGCAAGGGACCCAAGCGCACCATCGCCGGCAAGAAGAAGGCCAGGTAACCCCCGATGGCAACAGCGAAGAAATCAGCGGCTAGCCCCAAGAAGGGGCAGCGGACCCAGAAAATGCGCCGTCGGGAGAAGAAGAACGTCCCGCACGGTGCTGCGCACATCAAGAGCACCTTCAACAACACGATCGTGACGATCACCGATCCGCTGGGCAACGTCATCGCCTGGGCGTCCTCCGGACACGTCGGCTTCAAGGGTTCGCGTAAGTCGACCCCGTTCGCCGCGCAGCTGGCCGCCGAGAACGCAGCGCGCAAGGCACAGGAACACGGTGTCAAGAAGGTCGACGTCTTCGTCAAGGGCCCGGGCTCGGGCCGCGAGACCGCGATCCGTTCGTTGCAGGCCGCCGGACTCGAGGTCGGCGCCATTTCCGATGTCACCCCCCAGCCGCACAACGGCTGCCGTCCGCCCAAGCGGCGCCGGGTCTAGCGGAGTCAGGAGAGGATACAGACAATGGCTCGTTACACCGGACCCGTCACCCGCAAGTCCCGTCGGCTCGGCGTCGACCTGGTCGGCGGAGATCAGTCCTTCGAGAAGCGCCCCTATCCGCCCGGTCAGCACGGCCGCGCGCGGATCAAGGAGAGCGAGTACCGCCAGCAGCTGCAGGAGAAGCAGAAGGCGCGCTTCTCCTACGGCGTGATGGAGAAGCAGTTCCGCCGCTACTACGAGGAAGCCAACCGTCAACCCGGCAAGACGGGCGACAACCTGCTGCGCATCCTGGAGAGCCGGCTGGACAACGTCGTGTATCGCGCCGGCCTGGCCCGCACCCGCCGCATGGCGCGCCAGTTGGTGAGCCATGGGCACTTCACCGTCAACGGCGTGAAGGTAGACATCCCGAGCTACCGGGTGTCGCAGTACGACATCATCGACATCAAGGAGAAGTCGATCAACACGCCGCCGTTCGAGCTCGCTCGGGCCAGCGCCGGCGAGCGGCCGATCCCGGCATGGCTGCAGGTCGTGGGCGAGCGTCAGCGCATTCTCGTGCACCAGCTGCCCGAGCGCGCGCAGATCGATATCCCGCTCACCGAGCAGCTGATCGTCGAGCTCTACTCCAAGTAATAACCGTCCGAAGTTTCGCTGCCCGCGAGACAGGACAACCTAACGGCATCAAATAGCGGTTGCCGAGAAGGAGAAAGAAAACATGCTGATTTCTCAGCGCCCCACCCTCAGCGAAGAGGTCATTGCCGAGAACCGGTCCCAGTTCGTCATCGAACCGCTGGAGCCCGGGTTCGGCTACACCCTTGGCAATTCGCTGCGCCGCACCCTGCTCTCGTCGATTCCGGGCGCAGCGGTCACCAGCATCCGCATCGACGGTGTGCTGCACGAGTTCACCACCGTCCCCGGGGTGAAGGAAGACGTCACCGACATCATCCTGAACCTCAAGGGTCTGGTCGTTTCCTCCGAGGAGGACGAGCCGGTGACGATGTACCTGCGCAAGCAGGGTCCGGGCGAGGTGACTGCGGGCGACATCGTCCCACCGGCCGGTGTCACCGTGCACAACCCGGAGATGCGGATCGCCACCCTCAACGACAAGGGCAAGCTTGAGGTTGAGCTGGTCGTCGAGCGGGGCCGCGGTTATGTTCCAGCCGTCCAGAACAAGGCCTCGGGTGCCGAGATCGGCCGCATCCCGGTCGATTCCATCTACTCGCCGGTACTCAAGGTCACCTACAAGGTGGAGGCCACCCGTGTCGAGCAGCGCACCGACTTCGACAAGCTGATCCTCGACGTCGAGACCAAGAGCTCGATCGGTGCCCGCGACGCGCTGGCATCGGCCGGCAAGACGCTGGTCGAGTTGTTCGGTCTGGCGCGGGAACTCAACGTCGAGGCCGAGGGCATCGAGATCGGCCCGTCGCCTCAGGAGGCCGACCACATCGCGTCGTTCGCGCTGCCCATCGATGACCTCGATCTGACGGTCCGGTCGTACAACTGCCTCAAGCGTGAGGGTGTGCACACGGTGGGCGAGCTCGTCGCCCGCACGGAGTCCGACCTCTTGGACATCCGTAACTTCGGCCAGAAATCCATCGACGAGGTGAAGGTCAAGCTGCATCAGCTGGGTCTGTCGCTCAAGGACAGCCCGGCCAGCTTCGATCCGTCCGAGGTCGCGGGTTACGACGTAGCCACCGGCACCTGGAGCAACGACACGAGCTACGACTCGTCCTATGAGGCTGACGCCGATCAGGACTTCGCCGAGACCGAACAGCTCTAGCAGGGGCCATATCCGCCCAGCTTCGCCCGCTTGAAATCCGTCCCGGCCCTACCTGACACGGGGGTCGGCCCCGAAAAGGAGTAGTCACCATGGCTGGAGTTTCACATGCCTAAGCCAACCAAAGGCCCCCGCCTCGGCGGGTCGTCCTCGCACCAGAAGGCACTGTTGGCCAACTTGGCCACCTCGCTGTTCGAGCATGGCCGCATCAAGACAACCGAGCCCAAGGCACGGGCGTTGCGTCCGTACGCGGAGAAGCTCATCACGCATGCCAGGAAGGGCACGCTGCACAACCGGCGCGAGGTGATGAAGAAGATCCGCGACAAGGATGTCGTGCACATCCTGTTCGCTGAGATCGGCCCGTTCTTCGCCGACCGCGACGGCGGCTATACCCGCATCATCAAGGTTGAGAACCGTAAGGGCGACAACGCGCCGATGGCCGTCATCGAGCTGGTTCGGGAGAAGACGGTGACCTCGGAAGCCGACCGGGCACGTCGGGTTGCCTCGACGAAGGCCAAGCAACCTCAGCCAGCGGCCGAGGCGGCCCAGGAAGCAGTTGACGCCGAGGATGCCGACAAGTCCTAGCGACATGAACGACCGCACATGAACGACACGGTGCCCGCCATCGACTGCGATGGCGGGCATGTTCGTCTCCGGCTCGACCTCGCCTACGACGGAACCGAATTCTCCGGTTGGGCGGCCCAGACCGGCCGGCGTACAGTTTCCGGCGTCGTCGAAACCGCGTTGTCCACCATATTTCGGGTGCCCGTACAACTGCGCGCGGCCGGCCGGACCGACTCCGGGGTCCATGCCACCGGACAGGTCGCCCAGGTAGACATCCCGGTCGACGCCGTGCCCCTCGGCTACCCGCGGACCCGACGCGAGGGGGAAAGCGAGTTCGGTCCGCTGGTGCGCCGACTCGGAAAAATGTTGACCGAGGATGTTCGGGTCCTCCAGATCACCCGTGCGGCACCCGGCTTCGACGCGCGGTTCTCCGCTTTGCGCCGCCACTACGTCTATCGGTTGTCGACGGCTCCGTACGGCGTCGAACCGTGCGACGCGCGCTTCGTCGTGGCCTGGCCGCGTCCCCTGGACGTCGACGCCATGGCCGCGGCCGCCCAGGGACTGCTGGGGTTGCATGATTTCGCCGCGTTCTGTCGGCATCGGGACGGTGCCACGACCATCCGGGAGTTGCAGCGGCTGGAGTGTCGCCGCGACGGGCACCGGATCGCGGTGGATGTCAGCGCCGATGCGTTCTGCTGGAACATGGTGCGGTCCCTGGTGGGGGCGTTGCTCGCGGTCGGCGAACACCGCCGGAACGTAGCCTGGTGCGCGGCACTGCTGACCGCGACGCGACGGTCCAGCGACTTCGCCGCGGCCCCGGCGCGGGGCCTGACTCTGGTCGGGGTGGACTACCCTCCCGACGGCGAACTCGCTGCGCGCAACCTCACCACCCGGGACGTGCGAACTCCCGACGAGGTCGATCGGTGACGGCTCAGAGTCGTGCAGCGACGAAATCGGCCGCCTGGTTGACCATCCCGCCGTTGATGTAGGCCGACGCCAGGTGGTCGGACCAGTAGTCTTGCCAGTTCTCCGGGTCGGTCGGGTTGCAGATCGGATCGTCGCCGTGGCACAGCTCGATGATCCGGTCGCGCAGCACCGGGTTGGTGAAGTTGGCGATCGGGCCGACCCACTGGCTGCCGTTGCCGAACAGCGCCACCGCCGCGATGTGCTGGTCGGCGCCGGACGGCAGTGGATTCTCGAAGCCGAACGCTGCGATCGGAACCGCCACCACGATGTCGGTCACCGCTGCGCCCAGCGAGTAGCCGCCCAGCACCAACCTGGTGTCGGGGCAGTTGGCCGCCATGTACTGGACGCGTCTGCTCATGTCGTTGGCGCCCTCGTCGACCTCGGTGTCGGCCGGATAGTTCACCGCGTACAGGTTGATGTTCTTGCCCGTCTTGTTGCGCAACTGGCTGATCAGCGCGTTGCCGATCTGCCCGGCGCCGGGCGCCTCAATGCGGCCGCGGGCGAAGATCAGCTCCGCCTGAGGGCAGGCGGCGGAGGCGACGGGGAGAATCGTGGCCCCCCCCGGTACCGCCGCAGGGGTGACCAGTGCTGCTGCGGCCAGAACCACCGCGACCGTCAATTTGCGAATCACCCGGCCGATAATAGCGACAGCGGGTGATCTGTGCTGTGGAAGTCAGATCCGCCCGGCCACGAATGCGGCAGCCTGGTTGACGAACGCCCCGGATTCGTAGTTCGTGTGTGCGAAAGGGTTTCGGCCGCCCGAGCAAATCGGGTCGCCGTCGGCGCAGAGATCGATCGCCTTGCCGGCGAATGAGCCGGTGGCGGAAACGGGATTGCCGAACTTCGTGGCCGGATTTCCGAAGACGGCGACCGCCGCGACATTGCCGTTGAGGCTGCCGGGCAGCGGCGGGGCAGATCCGATGTTGCCCACTTTGTTCCCCAGGGGTGGCACGCCTGCCAACATGTCGACGACCGCGGCGCCTTGCGAGTAACCGCCGAGCACGATCCGGGTGCCGGGGCACTGCTGGGCCATCGTTGCGATGCGGTTCGTGGCGTCGGCCGCTCCGTCGGCGGTGTGGAGGAAGTCATAACTGGCGGGATAGTTGACGCCGTAGGTTCCGACGGAGCGCCCTCCGAGTTGCGGTGCAAGCGAGTTTGCGAATGCCTGGCCAACCCGGCCGACACCGGGGGCCTCGCTCGTCCCCCGGGCGAATATCACTTCCACGTCGGGACAAGGTTGGGCGGTGGCCGTGGTGACAGGCATCACGAGAGTGGCTGCGATCGGAATGGCCGCGGCGGTGCAGAATGCCAGCCGGATTCGGCGACTCAATCGGTGAGAAGTCACAAGATACCGTAACGCATGGGCGGGTTACACCAGTCGCGCGGCGAAAGCGGCGGCTTGGCCCGTCAGAGCACCGACGTAGGCGCTGTGCGCGGCGATGTCGGTACCGTCGGGATAGCACACGGGGTCATTGACAGTGCACAGGTCGATGGAGCGTGACCCCTAGACCGGGCTGACGGTCAACGGCAAGCCCACCTTCGCCGTGGGGTTGCCGAACACCGCGATGGCGGCCACGAAATCGGGGGCGTTAGGCGGCAGCGGGTTGTTGAACCCGATGGCCGGGAACGGCACGGCGGCGATGACGTCGATCACCGCGGCGCCCTGCGAATAGCCGCCGAGTACCAGCCTGGTGCCCGGACAGTTGGCCATCATGTACTGGATGTGCGCGCTGGCGTCATTGGCGCCGCCGGCGGCCGCGAGGAAGTCGAAGGTGGCCGGGTAGTTGACGGCGTAGGCGCCGACGGACCGGCCTCCGACCTGACCACGCAGCGAGTCGACGAACGCCTGGCCGACCCGGCCGAGGCCGGGTGGCTCGTCGGTGCCGCGGGCGAAGACGACCTCTATGTCCGGACAGCCTTGCGCGTGCGCGGTCGGCGCGGTTGCCGGGCTGGTGAACGCCGGCGCGAGGAGCAAGACGGTGGCGGCGAGCACCGCTACCGCGATTGACGGGATTCGGGTAATCCGGCGGGCATCAGGGTCGGTCTTCACCCTAGTCATGCTAGAGGGCGATCAGCTGTCGCGGGTTGAGTGGTCCGCGTAGTCGGTCAGGACCGGTGGCGTGTCGGCGCCTGTCGAGAGCGCCGCTCCAGCACGTGAACCGTACCCGTCCGTGGCGCCGTTACGCTGGTGGAGGGGGAGTGAGCTGTTGCAACCGACTACGCGCCTGCACGTCAGTGGGTACCGGTTTTTGGTACGCCGGATGGAACATGCGTTGGTGCGCGGCGACCCGCGGATGCTCGATGACCCGCTTCGAGCGCAATCGATTTCGCTGGCGGCGGGCGCGGTGCTGACGGCCGTCGCCGTCACGGTCTGCGCCGTCCTGGCGATGGTGAAACCCGGCGGTGACATCGGGGATGCCCCGATCGTGGTGGTAGGCAATACCGGTGCCGTGTACGTCAGCGTGGGTGACGTGGTGCATCCGGTCTTCAACCTGACTTCGGCTCGATTGATTGCGGGGATGCCGGCCGATCCACGCACCATCGGCCAGCGAGCGGTCGACAACGCTCACCGTGGGCCGCGCCTGGGCATTCCCGGCGCACCGGAGCATATCTCGACCCCGCTCGCGGCCGGGGAATCAGGCTGGACGGTATGTGACGACGCCCGCGGTGAAACCCTGGTCATCGCCGGTGAGATCGATTCCAGCGCAGCGAAACTCGGGCCCGGGGTCCTGGTGAGGTCGCGCGAAGGAGGTGCCGGCGCGACCTTCCTGCTCTACGACGGCCGACGCGCCCGGGTGGATCTGCGGCACCCCGCGGTAACACGCGCGTTGCGTCTCGACGGAGCCGCGCCGCAGTTGATTTCGACGACGGTTCTGTCGGCGATCCCGGAAGCCCCGCAGATCGCGCCACCGCACATTCCCGAAGCCGGCTCGCATGGGCCCGGGCCGCTGCGCGAGTACCCGGTGGGCAGCGTGTTGAAGGTTCGGCAAGCGAACGCCGGCCCGGATGATGCGGAGGACCTTTTCGTCGTTCTCCCCGACGGTGTGCAGCGCATCGGCGAGGTCACCGCAGACCTGATCCGTTACACCGATTCTCGGGTGGGCGAGCAGATCCCGACGGTTCCGCCCGACCTCATCGGTGCTCTGCCGGTCCTCGATACATTGCCCGTCGGCACGTTTCCCGACCGTCACGGCCTGGAACAGGTTGCCGTCGTCTGTGCGCGCTGGAAGGCACCTCCGGACGGAGACGACTCGGCCACCACGATCCTGGTCGGGGACGCCTGGCCGGTGATCAGCCGGCCGGTCGCGCTGGCACAGGCAGACGGGGACGGGCCTGCTGTCGATGCCGTGTCGGTTCCCGCGGGACGCAGTGCGTTCGCTCGTTCGGTCGGGCTCACGGGTGGCGCCCAGAGCGCCGGATCGATGTTTCTGGTGACCGATGCGGGCGTGCGCTACGGAATCCGGGACCGCGAAGCGGCCGCCAGTCTCGGCCTGCCGGACCCCGCGCAGCCGGCGCCTTGGCCGGTGCTCTCGGCGCTACCGCACGGACCCGAACTCAGCCGCAAAGACGCTTCAGTCCCCCGGGACGGCCTCGTCGCGTTGCCGCACACGTCGCACCCACGCTGACGCGACCAGGATCGAGGCCGCCAGGGCGAGGCAGATGGCGGCCCCCTGCACAGCAGTCCTTTCGGTCCTTTGCTCGGCCACCGCCTGGGCGGTTTCCGCTTCGCTCTCGATCGGGGGCACCGAAGGCCGGCGGAGTTTGGTGGAGCCCGGGTCGCTGACCGCGGCGAGTGCGTCGACCGTGCCGCGTCCCACTGCGGCATCCCATCCGCCCGGCGGGTGGTGGGCCGTGTCCTCCAGACGCTCCATGACCTGACGGGCCGTCAACTCGGGGGACCGGGCGCGGACCAGGGCGGCGATCGCGCTCACCACCGCCGCCGCATAGCTGGTACCCGAAATGGCTGCCCCGCCCGGCCTGCTACTCACCAGACCGTCCTCGGCCGGCGCGAGCGAGACAATCCCCTCGCCCGGCGCCGCCACGTCCACCCAGGGTCCGGCGAGGCTGAACCTCGAAGCGGTGCCGCCGGGGCCGACTGAACCGACGGTGAGGACGTAGTCGTCGTACCACGCCGGGCTCACCAGCACGGTGACATCGTCCCAACTGGCGCGGTCGGGGCGGTTGTGGCCCGGACACTGGCCGTGGCCATCGACGTTGCCGGCCGCCGTCACGACGACAACGTTCTTGACGTCCACGGCGTAGGCGAGGGCCGCCCCCAGCGCGCGGTCGTCGAGTTCGGCGTCGGCGGGCACGCATGCCACCGACGAGATGTTGATGACGGTGGCGCCGAGGTCGGCTGCAGTCCGCACCGCTCTTGCCAGCGTTTCGACATCGCCGAAACCAGACGCCGCGGGCTCGTCGACTGCACGGAACTTATTGCTGGACTGCCGGATTGCCAGAATGCTCACATCGGGGGCGATACCGGTGAATACCTGCCTGTCAGCAGTCGCGTTGGCATCGGGGGAATCTCGCGCGGCGCCGATGATCCCGGCAAGGATGGTGCCGTGGCCGTCGCAGTCGGCTGTACCGTCGTGTGTCGAGACGTAGTCGCCGCCGGGTACCAGATGCGGCAGCAGCCGATGACGGGCTACGCCGGTGTCGATCACGGCGACCGTCTGGCCGGCTCCCCGGCTCAACGCCCACACCGCGGGAAAATCCATGCCCACCAGCTGGCCGGGGTCAGCAGGCGCCGGTGAACCTGGGGGCGCGGCGACGCAGTCGTCGTGTTGTGCGGTGGGCCGCGAGGGGGTGGGCGGACCTGCCGCGGGCAGCCATGAGTCGTCCGGCGGTGGCGGCGTCACCGCGGCGGCAGAGGGCGCGGCCCACATGGGCCCCGCGGCGAGCACTGTCACGATCAGCAAGCGGCTCGTCCGGGCGGCCGGCCTCACGGCAGGCTCAGGTCTCGGACCAGGCCGTAGACTCCGGTCGCCCAGGCGGCCAGCGGAACCACCGCGGTCAGGGCCAGGTACTCGAGTATCTGCAACCCCTGACGGACAACTGGGTTCGGCGGCTCCGGCCGTATTCCCCAGCGCAGTACGGCCATCGCGACCGCAACCACGACTGCGCAGAGCCAGGATGCGTGCCCCGGCGCAGCATTGGCCGCCACGAGGAAGGCCGCTGCCGACGCGCAGAGTCCCGCGGCGCCCAACGTGACCCGGCGATACAGACCGAGGTGGCTGCGTTGACGAAGCAGCAGCAACAACCCCACGTCGGCGGCGAACAGCGCCGTGGCCGCCGGCGGGGCGCCACCGGGTGCCGCGGCAACCGCCGATGCTCCGAGCGTCGCCGAGCATGACCAGCCCGCGACCAAGCCAGTCAGCATTCGGTGGCCGATGACAGCACGCCGGTCTCCGATCTCGGGCCGGGACGGACCCAGGGCCGCTGCCGCGACCGTCAGCTTGGGTGCGGCGGACAGCGCGGTCAGCGACAGCACGGCCAGGACGGCACCCACCGCTCCGAAGGGCAGGTCTGCGGTAACGCCGATGAGGCCCGCTGCGGCGAATGCGCCCGTGCCCGCCGCGAATGCGTTGAGCATTGCCGTGTGTGCGCCTGCCATGTGCAGCAATAGGATCGAGACCGCGAAACCGGATGAAGCGGCCAGGAGTAAGGCCGGTGCCCAAGCGGTATTCGGGCCCGCGAGGAAGCCGGTGACCGTCGCAAAGACGACGGCGGCCAGGCTCAGGCCCAGCGATGCCCGCTGATCCGTTCGCCCAGTCACGATGACGCTCGTGGCGGCAGCCGCCGACAGTGCCGCCGCGGTCCACAGATGCGTCGCGGTCCCTACGGTACGGCCGGTCCAAGCCAGCGTCGCCGCACTGACCAGCGTGACGGTAACGGCCGCAATGGTCACGGCACCGTGCGGTAACCCTGCTGGAGTGTGGGATGCGGCCTCGGCCACCACGCGGCTCGAGTCACCGGATCGCCGTCGCGGTGAGGGCAGTGGCGCGGGCGCGAGCGCAAGCAGCTCGCCATCATGAACAGTGTTCTCCCGCAGCGTCATCGCCGTATCGAGTGGTTCACCGCCGATGCGTGTCAGATTCCAACTCCGGGGATCGGTCGTGGGGATCGATCCCTTCAGGACAACGTCGGCGACCGGCGGGATCAGCACGGCCACCGGGCAATCGGCCGGCAGAGTCAGGTCGACCGTGGACGAGGCTTCCGTACCGCCTGTTTCCACCGCGTGGATAACCAACCTGCACAACGCATCCGACATCAAGTCAACGTAGCCCGCCACCGACCGGTCCCCGTGCAGAATCTTTTTCGGTTGTGATCGGAACCTGTTCAGCGGCTGCTGCGTCTATTCAGCAATGGAACGGCGCACCCGATCGGCTGCCCGGCCCCCGGTGATGCCGGGTGGCCAGATCGTTGTCGACCCACCTCCGGAGCTGCCGAAGCCGACACCGGCGAATCCGTTGGCTCGCCTCCTGCCCATCGCCATGATCGCGGCGATGGTGGGTATGAGCACGCTGTATCTCACCTCGGGCAGTGCTTCGGCGCGCAACCCGATGTTCTTGTTCTTTCCTGCCATGATGCTGGTGTCGGTCATCGGTACCCTCGCCTACGGTGCCCGAGGCAACGGCCGGGCCGCCGAGATCAACGACCAGCGCTCCGAGTACCTGCGCCACCTCGAGGCTATCGATGACGCGCTCGCCAACTGCGCCGACGAACAGCATGTGGCAGCGCATTGGATGCATCCCGATCCGACGGCCCTGTGGAGCCTGGCCGGAAGCGAGCGGATGTGGGAACGGAGCACCGCGCATCCGCATTTCGGCGCGGTGCGGGTCGGAGTAGGACAACAGCCGTCGGCCACCGCGGTCGTGGCACCCGAGCTCCCCGCCGACGACGGCCAAGACCCCGTCACCACCGAGGCCGCGCGCAGGCTGCTGGAACGCCGGACGCTCGTCGGTGGCCTGCCGGTCGTCGTGTCCGTCCGGGAGGTCGCGGCGATTACCGTCACCGGCAACCCCGAGCCGGCCCGTGCGGCGGCCCGCGCGCTGGCGTGTCAGCTCGCGATGTTGCACCACCCCGCATCGATCGGTATCGATGCGCGCACCGGGGACGCCGCCCGGGACGCCTGGGACTGGTTGAAATGGCTTCCGCACCAGAATAATTACCACCGCGCTGCCCATCGCGTGCTGATCCTTGACGGACCTGACCGGCTGCCGCCTGCCGACGGGATAACCACGATCGAGATCCGCGCCGAGGACACCGAGACCCCGGTGACCCTGCACGATGGATCGGCCACTATGGCCGTTGACTGCGATGAGCTAACGGTTGCAGAAGCGTTGAGCTGCGCGCGGGCCATGGCACGACACCGGCCCGCGAACGGAACGCCCCGGCAGCGGGCTCCAGCGGCGGACTGGCTGTCGCTGATGGAGATCGCGGACCCCGGTCTGATGGATGCGGACCTGCTGTGGGCCGCCGGGAGTCGTCGCAAACCGTTGCGGGTGCCGATCGGCGTTGCCGAGGATGGCGCCGTCGTCGATCTGGACATCCGAGAGGCGGCCGCCGGGGGAATGGGGCCACACGGGTTGTGCGTCGGCGCGACAGGGTCCGGCAAGTCGGAGTTCCTGCGCACGCTCACCCTCGGCATGATCGCCCTACATTCCCCGGAGGCACTCAACCTCGTGTTGGTCGACTTCAAGGGCGGCGCGACGTTTCTCGGTCTGGAGCAGGCCCGCCACGTGTCGGCAGTCATCACCAATCTGTCCGACGAAGCGCACCTGGTAGCGCGGATGCGCGAAGCACTCTCCGGGGAGGTGCACCGTCGACAGGAAATGCTCCGGGCTGCCGGGAATTTCGTCAGTATCACCGAGTATCAGCGGGCCCGCGCCAGTGACGGGACCCGGACGCCGCTGCCGGCGTTGTTCATCGTCGTCGACGAGTTCTCGGAATTGTTGAGCCAGCATCCCGACTTCGCCGAGCTGTTCGTGGCAATCGGGCGGTTGGGCCGCTCACTGGGCATGCATCTGCTGCTGGCCAGTCAACGTCTCGACGAAGGCAGGCTGCGTGGGCTGGAAACCCATTTGTCCTACCGGGTCTGTCTGAAGACCTTCTCCGCCAGTGAGTCACGCGCTGTGCTGGGGGTAGCCGACGCCTACCACCTGCCCACTCAGCCGGGAGTCGCGTACCTGAAGACCGCGGCGGGCGCGGTGACCCGATTCCAGACCGCATTCGTTTCGGGCGGGTTCACCCCACCCCCGCACCCGCCAGAGCCTGGGCGGCGCCCTGAGGTTCAGCTCTTCTCCCGCCAGACCACAGCCCGCCCCGACAACCCGGTCCCGCCCCGGGGGGCCGGGATGCCCGAGCGATCGTTGTTGGACACCGTCGTGGGCAGGCTGGCCGGCCGCGGGCCCGCGGCGCACCGGGTGTGGTTGCCGCCGCTGGGCCGGCCTCCGCGCCTGGCGGAACTGCTGGTGGCCGAGGCGGCGGCTCATCTGCGAGTTCCGATCGGCGTGATCGACTGCCCGTTCGAACAGCGTCATGAGCGTCACATCATCGAATTATCCGGCGCTGGAGGCAATATTGCTGTCGTCGGCGCGACCCGGTCGGGCAAATCGACGGCGCTGCAGACCGTGATATGTGCTCTTGCCGCCACCCATGACGCGGACACCGTTCAGTTCTACTGTCTGGACTTCGGCGGAGGGGCCCTGACGGCACTCGCCGATCTACCGCACGTCGGGGTGGTTGCCGGGCGGCGCGACACCGACCTGTGCCGGCGCACGGTCGCCCAACTCGAGTCGCTACTGCGACAACGCGAGGAGCGCCGGCATCGGGACATCGCTGGCACCGCAGATGCGTCGGTACCGGACCGGTACGGCGACGTATTCCTGGTGATCGACGGATGGGCGATGATTCGCCAGGAGTTCGACGGCCTGGAGGAGCCGATCACCGCCCTTGCGGCCCAGGGATTGTCATTCGGCATTCACGTGATGATCGGCGCCGCCCGCTGGGCGGATCTGAGACCGGCGTTGAAAGACCAGGTCGGCACCCGGATCGAACTTCGTCTCGGCGATCCGGCCGATTCGGAGATGGACCGCAGGCGGGCCCGCGGCCTGGCAGACCGCCCGCCCGGGCGGGGCATTACCCGGGAGGGTCGCGAGTTGGCGATCGCGCTGCCCGACCCTGTGCTGGCGCGGCGCCGGGACGGCTGCGCGGCGCCGCCCGTGGAGTTGCTCCCGGACCGAATAGATCACCGGGCGCTGCTGGGCATGACCGCGCCGCCGCGTCCGGATGAGGTTGTGTTGGGGCTCGGTGAACGCGACTTGACGCCGCTGGCAGTCGATGTCGCCGAGCATCCCCATCTGTTGGTGCTGGGCGAGGGTGAATGCGGAAAAACGGCGCTGCTGCGCCTGCTCTGCACCGAACTCGTTCGGAGCCGCAGCCCGCTGGAGGCGCAGCTGGAGATCGTCGACTACCGCCGCACGATGCTGGGCGTCGTGGAATCCGATCACCTGGCTGGCTACTCGATGTCGGGCGCGGCGCTGACCGGGCGCATGGCGCCGCTGACCGAGCGGCTGAACGCCAGAATGCCCGACGAGCACGTCACCCAGCAGCAGCTGCGGGACCGCTCCTGGTGGGATGGTCCGGACATCTACGTCGTTGTCGACGACTACGACCTGGTCGCGGGTACCAGCGGGAATCCCTTGACGCCAATTGCCGACTTCCTGCCACACGCCAAGGATCTGGGGCTACATGTGGTCGTTGCGCGCCGCTCCGGTGGGGCGGCGCGGGCGATGTTCGACCCCCTACTGGCTCGACTGCGGGACATGGGCTGCGCCGGCCTGATGATGAGCGCCGCCCCCGACGAGGGTGTGCTGCTCGGCGCCACTCGGCCGACCCGGCTGCCCCCGGGGCGCGGGACGCTCGTGGTTCGGGGCAAGCCCGAGGAACTGCTGCAGGTCGGCTGGGTCGATCCGCCATGAACGCCGCCGTCATCGAGGTCGGGCCCCAGACGGTCCTCGGCCCCGATCCCGCCCCGCGGGAATGGATCTCGGTGGCGATCGAGTGCGTCGACGACGACGTCGCGTTGCTCGGCGGCGGGCTGGTCGAGGTGGGTCGACTCTGGCGTGACCTGCTGAAGACAGTCGCCGGCGAGCATCCGGTGACACCGGTACTGGTCGTCCCGACCTGGTGGTCGTCGGCGCGGGTCGCGCTGGTCACCGGGGCCGCCCGCGGTATCGCCGCCGACGTCGTGGTGTTGCGGCGGGCATCGGTCTTGGGCGCCGAAGGCGCAACCACGGTGGTCGAACTCGCCGAGGAGTTCGTCGTGATCGCCGCACCCGCCGCCGAAGTCGAGGTGCTGCCCCGCGCCGAGTGCGAGGTCGCCCGCTATCTCGCTGGGGAACGGGAGGTCTTGATCGACGTTCCTGCCGAGGTGGCACCGCCTGCGCCGGTGATCGCCGCGCGGCTCCGTGCGGACGGGATCCCAGTGACCTACAGCGACCGGCAACGCATGATGCGGTCGGTAAGCGCGCAGTTGGTGCGTCGCGGGGCCCCCGAACACCGCCGGGGCCGACGGTGCCGCCTGCTCGCCGTGCTGGCGGGCGCCCTCGCGTCGTTGGCGGCGGTCGCCGGCGGCTGGCTGGCCGAGACGTCGTCGGGGCAACCGCCTGCCGACGCTCCGAGCGTGCTGCTCGTGGAAGGCCACGTGGCGGTCCGGGTGCCCGCCCAGTGGGCAGTCGAGCGGGTCACCTCCGGACCCGGATCAGCGCGCGTTCGGGTGTCGGCGGGTGCAGGCGAGTCGACCGCGCTGCACGTCACGCAGTCCGCCGGCACAGCATCGTTCACGATCGCCGAGGTCGCCGCAACGCTTCGGCGCGCGCTCGAATCGCAACGCCCCGGGGTTTTCGCGGATTTGAATCCCGCCGGCAACGTTGGCGGCAGACCGGCGGTGACGTACCGCGAGATCCGGGAAGACAGTGAGACCAGCTGGGCGGTGGTGATCGAGGGCGCGGTCCGTATCGCCATCGGCTGCCAGAGCCCGCGCGGACGCCCGGAAGCCATCCGGGACGCCTGTGTACAAGCGGTGAGATCCGCCTCTGTCGTCCGCTGAAATCTCATGGAACCGAACGGTTTCCCGCCGCGTCCAAGACTATGTATCGCTTCTCCACGACACGAAAGGATCGCGATGACCAATGCGATGACCAAGTTGTCAGGGCCCGCGGGCTCCACGCTCACCACCGACTTCGACCTCATGGTCGCGGTCGCCGGCAAGACCGACGCCCGCAACGAGGAGATCCGGGCGATGCTGCAGTCATTCATCGGCAGGATGAGCGCTGTTCCGCCGTCGGTTTGGGGCGGGGTGGCCGCTGCGCGTTTCCGTGACGTCGTCGAGCGCTGGAATGCCGAATCGCTGAAATTGAATGCCGCACTGGAGCGCATCGCGGACACGATTCGGGCCAACGAGCGGATCCTGCGTGAGGCTGCCGACGGTCATGCGCAGCGCATCGCCTCCGCGGCCACCGATCTCTGAGGAGCAGGCTTCATGGACCCCACCTTGTCCTATGACTTCGGCGAGATCGAGTACACGGTCGGTCAGGAGATCCACTCCACGTCAGCACGGCTCAACGCGGCGCTCGAAGACCTCCGCACCCAGATCGCCCCGCTTCAGGCGACCTGGACCCGGGAGGCGGCCGGTGCCTACCGCGTCGAGCAGGCTCGCTGGGAGCAGGCGGCCGGGGCGCTCAACGACATCCTGATAACCCTGGGCACTGCGGTACGCGACGGGGCCGAGGACGTCGCCGCCACCGACCGCGCTGCCGCGAACACCTGGGGCCGCTGAGGACCGGCCGCCGGACTCTGTGCGGCCCCCGGGAGGAGGGGAGCCGATCGGGGGTCGCACAGCACATCCCACGGCATGTCCCAGCCAAGGTCGCTCCATGGGGGCTGGGCCTGGCGGCGATGCGACCGTCGTGCAACGCTCACCCAAGTAGGTTGGTGACATAACGACACGCGTGTGTCGCCCAGGCCCGTCGACGAAGAGGAAGAGCAGGAGGCTCACCATGACCGTGTACGCCCGCCCCGGTACGGACGGTTCGTTGATGTCGTTCAAGCCCCGCTACGACAACTTCATCGGTGGCCAGTGGGTGCCGCCGACCGCCGGGCGCTATTTCGAGAACCCGACACCCGTCACCGGCGAGGCGTTCTGCGAGGTTGCCCGTTCCGACGAGGCCGACGTCGAGAAGGCACTCGACGCCGCCCACGCCGCGGCGCCCGCCTGGGGTAAGACATCGGCGGCCGAGCGTGCCCTGATACTCAACGAGGTCGCCGACCGCATCGAGGAGAATCTCGAGGCGATCGCCCTCGCCGAGGCCTGGGACAACGGCAAACCGATCCGCGAGACGCTGAACGCCGATATCCCGTTGGCCGTGGATCACCTCCGGTATTTCGCCGGCGCGATCCGCGCGCAGGAGGGTTCGCTGTCCGAGATCGACGAGGACACGGTCGCCTACCACTTCCACGAACCACTCGGCGTCGTCGGCCAGATCATCCCGTGGAACTTCCCGATCCTGATGGCGGTCTGGAAGCTGGCCCCCGCGCTGGCCGCGGGTAACGCGATCGTGCTCAAGCCCGCCGAGCAGACCCCCGCCTCCCTCCTGTACCTGCTCGAGGTGATCGGCGACCTGTTGCCCGCAGGCGTTCTCAACGTGGTCAACGGGTTCGGTGTGGAAGCCGGCAAGCCGCTGGCCTCGAGCAACCGGATCGCCAAGATCGCGTTCACCGGGGAGACGACCACCGGCCGGCTGATCATGCAGTACGCGTCGCAGAATTTGATACCGGTCACATTGGAGTTGGGTGGCAAGAGCCCCAACATTTTCTTCAACGACGTGCTCGCAGCCAACGACAACTATCAGGACAAGGCGCTCGAGGGCTTCACGATGTTCGCCCTCAACCAGGGCGAGGTGTGCACCTGTCCGTCGCGTTCGCTGATCCAGGCGGGCATCTTCGACGAGTTCCTGGAGCTGGCCGCGATCCGCACCAAGGCGGTTCGCCAGGGTGACCCGCTGGATACCGAGACCATGATCGGTGCGCAGGCCTCAAACGACCAGCTCGAGAAGATCCTGTCCTACATCGAGATCGGCAAGAGCGAGGGCGCCACGGTGGTCACCGGCGGTGAGCGTGCCCAGCTGGGGGGCGATCTCAACGGCGGATATTACGTTGCGCCAACGATTTTCACGGGTAGCAACAAGATGCGGATCTTCCAGGAGGAGATATTCGGGCCGGTCGTCGCGGTGACGTCGTTCACCGACTACGCCGACGCGATCAGCATCGCCAATGACACCCTCTACGGGCTGGGGGCGGGAGTGTGGAGCCGGGACGGCAACACCGCCTATCGCGCGGGCCGCGACATCAAGGCCGGCCGGGTTTGGACGAACTGTTATCACCACTACCCGGCACACGCCGCCTTCGGTGGTTACAAGCAGTCGGGCATCGGCCGGGAGAATCACAAGATGATGCTGGACCACTACCAGCAGACCAAGAACCTGCTGGTCAGCTACAGCGACAAGGCCCAGGGATTTTTCTGATCGGCCTGTTGGCCGGTCCCGGGTTCGTCGTTTTGACCTGCGGTGATGCCCCCGGTAGGCTGCGTCGTTGGCGTGCGCTGGCCTTCCGGAGCCTCGGGTCCCTGTCGGTCGCCGAGGAAGTCTGCAGCGCGCGCCGGACCGGCACCCGGGTCACCGGGATCCAACTCCGAGGTGCTGACCTCGAAGCAGAGAGGGTAAAGCGCTGTGCCTACGTACACGCCGAAGGCAGGTGACACCACGCGCACGTGGTACGTCATCGACGCCACGGACGTGGTGCTCGGCCGGCTCGCCGTGGAAGCAGCCAAGCTGCTGCGCGGCAAGCACAAGCCGACATTCACGCCCAACGTCGACGGTGGTGACTTTGTCGTCGTCATCAACGCGGACAAGGTTGCCATTTCCGGCGACAAGCTCCAGAAGAAGTTCTCCTACCGCCACTCGGGTTATCCCGGCGGGCTGCGAAGCAGGGCCCTCGGTGACGAGATGTCCAAGCACGCTGACCGTGTCGTCGAACGGGCGATCCTGGGCATGCTCCCGCACACCAAGCTCGGCCGCCAGATCCGGAAAAAGCTGAGGGTCTATGCCGGTGCCGAGCATCCGCACACCGCCCAGCAGCCAATTCCGTTCGAGATCAAGCAGGTGGCCCAGTGACCGAAACCCCAGAACCCGTGGCAACGACAGAGTCCGAGGCCGTCGTCCAAACTGACGCGGCGCCGCGTGAGCCCATTGTGCTGGATCGTTCGATCCAGACCGTCGGTCGCCGCAAGGAGGCCGTCGTCCGGGTGCGCCTGGTTCCGGGAACCGGCCAGTTCAACCTCGACGGCCGCACGTTGGAGAACTACTTCCCCAACAAGGTGCACCAGCAGCTCATCAAGGCCCCGTTGGTGACGGTGGACCGACTGGAGAGCTTCGACGTCTACGCCCACCTGGACGGCGGCGGGCCCTCCGGTCAGGCCGGTGCATTGCGTCTGGCCATCTCGCGGGCGCTGGTCATGGTGCAGCCCGAGGACCGGCCGGCGCTGAAAAAGGCGGGCTTCCTCACTCGGGACCCGCGTGCCATCGAGCGTAAGAAGTACGGCCTGAAGAAGGCCCGCAAGGCCCCTCAGTACAGCAAGCGCTGATCAGACCACGCACTGGCGCCCGATCCGCCCGCGACGCGAGTGGCCGGGCGTCAGTCCGTCCGGCCGGCCCGTGGGTTTTGTTGGGGCGTCGATTGGATGGCGGTACGACCATCGAGCGCGAAGGTTGGCCGTCAAACTCGTGTTTGTGACAGCTCAACCGGTATTTGTGAGAGGTTGTCAGCATGGCTCGTCTTTTCGGTACCGACGGGGTGCGTGGGGTCGCCAACCAAGATCTGACCGCTGAACTGGCGATGGCACTGGGGGCGGCATCGGCCCGTCGGCTACTCAGGACCGGCGAGACCCGCAGGCGCGTCGCGGTGGTCGGACGTGATCCCCGGGCCAGCGGTGAGATGCTGGAGGCCGCCGTCATCGCCGGCGTCACCAGCGAGGGTGTCGACGCGTTGCGGGTGGGCGTCCTGCCGACCCCCGCCGTGGCCTACTTGACCAACGCATACGATGCCGACTTCGGGGTGATGATCTCCGCGTCGCACAACCCGATGCCCGACAACGGCATCAAGATCTTCGGACCCGGCGGTCATAAGCTCGACGACAGCACCGAGGACCGCATCGAGGAGCTGATTCAGCAGGGCCCGGGATCCCGACCCCTGGGAGCCGGGCTGGGACGCGTCGTCGACGCCGACGACGCGCTCGATCGCTATCTGCGGCACGCGGGCAAGGCGGCTACCACGCGACTGGACGGACTGACGGTCGTCGTCGACTGCGCCCACGGTGCCGCGTCGGCTGCGGCGCCTCAGGCATACCGGGCCGCCGGCGCCAACGTCATCCCGATCCATGCCGATCCCGACGGGCTGAACATCAACGACGGCTGCGGCTCGACACACATGCAGACATTGCGCTCGGCGGTGGTGTCCTATGGCGCCGACCTGGGGCTGGCCCACGACGGCGATGCCGATCGGTGCCTGGCGGTGGACAGTCATGGCCGCATCATCGACGGCGACGCCATCATGGTGGTGCTGGCGCTGGCCATGCACGAAGCCGGCGAACTCGTCGCCGACACCCTGGTGGCCACCGTGATGAGCAATATGGGGCTCCATCTGGCGATGCGGTCCGCGGGTATCGAAGTCCGGACCACAGGCGTCGGGGACCGTTATGTCCTCGAGCAACTGCGAGCAGGCGGGTACTCGCTCGGCGGTGAGCAGTCCGGCCATCTGGTGATGCCCGCGTTCGGCACCACCGGGGACGGAATAGTGACCGGGCTGCGCTTGATGTCCCGGATGAACCAGACGCGTCGCAGCCTCGCCGAACTCGCCGCGCCCATGCGGACGTTGCCGCAGGTACTGATCAACGTCGAAGTGGCCGACAAGGCGACAGTTGCCGACGCTCCATCGGTGCGCGACGCCGTGGCCCAAGCAGCAGCCGAACTTGGTGATAGCGGCCGAATCCTCCTGCGGCCCTCAGGAACTGAACCGATGGTCCGGGTGATGGTGGAAGCGGCTGACGAGGATACCGCTCGGCAGATGGCGGTGCGGGTCGCGGAGTCGGTCAGCGCCCAGCGCTGAGCGCGTGGTACCCGGTGGGAACCGGCGCGGCCGCATCGGCGTCCAACCTCATATGGGACAAGCAGACGCGGCCCGCGTCGACCTAGGGGCATTGCGCGCCATCGCGCGCGAGTACGAGACCGCTGCGATGATTGTCGATGGCGCTGCGCGAACGCATCTGGGTGATCCGGCCTTCGGAGGTGCCTGCGCCGGCCGCTCGTACGTGGGGCACGGGATCGCTCTCCGTGCTGCGCTCGATGACGTGGCGGCGTCGCTGCGCCTGTGGTCGCGGGCGGCCAGCGAGATCGCGGTGGACTTGCGTTCCTCGGCGGACCGATATCAGGAAGCCGACGCGCGAGCCGCCGGGCGGATGGGGTAGGCCGCATCGATGGACGAGAACTTCGACGTCCCGTCGCGCTTGACCGAGGGTAGGCCCGCAGTGGCGAACCTGCAGCACTACGTGTGGGCGTGTCATCAGCTCGGCTATCGACATCCCGACCTGACGGCACACGCCGTTCAGATAGGCGACTGGTACGGCACTGAGGAGGGCATGGATCTGGAAGCGTTGCGGAACGACTGCCTTGCCTTCGAGGGCGCGCACCGGGTCTGTCAAGATGCGCTGGCGGTCCAGGATCGGCAGCTGTCTTTGCTTTCGGCGGTGTGGCAGGGTGCTGGCGCCCGGGCGGCCCACGACTTCCTCGGCCGCCACGGTGAAGCGTCGGCCACTGCGGCGGGGGGGGGGGG
>JAHZJB010000037.1 GCA_022601135.1 Actinomycetes bacterium
ACGACAAGCGCCTGACCCGACGCATCGTCTCCGACTCCGGCATCATCGTCCCGAAAGGACGGCTGGCGACGTTCGACGACGCCGATCACGAGTTCCTGGCCGAGGTGGGCGATGTCGTCGTCAAGCCCACCCGTGGCGAACAGGGCAAGGGCATCACCGTGGGCGTCAGCGGCACCGCGGAACTCGACGCGGCGCTGGCCCGGGCTCGCCAGCACCACCCGGAGGTCCTCATCGAGCAGCGCGCGGAAGGCGACGATCTACGAATGGTGGTGATCAACGGCAAGGTGGTCGCCGCCGCGCTTCGCCGGCCCGCCGAAGTCACCGGCACCGGCCGGCACACCGTCCGCGAGTTGATCGAGGCGCAAAGCCGGCGGCGTGCGGCCGCTACCGCCGGCGAGTCGACGATTCCCAGGGACGCCGTGACCGAGAACACCGTAAGGGAAGCGGGCTGGTCGTTCGACGACGTCCTGCCCGAAGGGCTTCGTCTCAGGGTTCGCCGAACCGCGAACCTCCACCAGGGTGGAACCATCCACGATGTCACGGCCACCGTGCATCCGGAACTGCGCTCGGTGGCCATCGCGGCCGCCGAGGCGATCGGCATCCCGGTGACGGGGGTCGATCTGATCGTTCCTGACGTCACCCGGACCAACTACGTATTCATCGAAGCCAACGAGCGCCCCGGACTGGCCAACCATGAGCCTCAGCCCACCGCACAAGCATTCGTGGACTTTCTGTTCCCGGGCCAGCCCGGCCTGCCCCAGGCCTGGACGCCCGAGGAGGTCGAACGCTCCGAGCCGGCGGGAAGGTGAGGGGACCCGAGCGACCCGGCGTGTGTTACCAGGTGCTGGTGCGCATCACGATCTCGGCGGCCAGTTGCGCGGTCGAGTCGGCCTCGTCGCGCCTGCCCAGCAGCTCGACGACCCGGTAGTCCCCGTAGACGAACCGTTGACTGGCCTTGGCAACCGCCCTGGCGGCGCTGGTACCGACCAGCGCAGTGGTGTTCAACTCGACCGGCGGGCAATTCTCGTCCCGGATCACCCCGGCCTGATCAGCCACCCGCGGATGACCGCGATCGATCACCACCAGTCCGGTGAACCGGTCCAGCCGGGTCGCGGCCAGCTCCCAAGCCAATTCCGCGCCCAGCCGGTCGCCGACCAACAATGCCCAACCGACGTCGAGCTCGTCCAGAATGCCGACAGTGTTCTTGGCGGTCAACCGCGAATCAGGACCGATCAGGACGGTCCGCAGTGAGGCGGTATGCAGACGCTCACAAAGGGCTGCGTACGCCGACGGCCCCTGGTGTGCCGCGGGAAGCAGCACCACGACCGGACCCGTGTCGGGACCGGCAACCGCGACGGGAACATCAACACCGTCGACGGTGACCGTGGTAGGCGGCAAAGGGGACACGGCGCCACGCTACCGGCAGCAGCGGACCCTCCGAGGAGGTTTCAGGGCTATCAAACTGGCTGTTCAGACCGCCTTTGCGCGGGCGGCCTGTTTCTCGGTGATCTCCAGAAAGGTCTGCGGCAACGTACCTTTGACGGATATGGACGGGTCCGGCGTGGGAAACGCGATGGCGAATACCGCCATGGATCCCACGTTCTCGAAGGAGAAGTACACGCTGCTTTCGTCGCCACCGAGATGCATCGTCTGGCGGTAGACCAACGTATCCGGGCGGGTGGATTGCAACCGGGTCGTGGTCATTGGGATCCCGGGATCCGAGGGGTCGAAGAACGTCTCGTAGGCCGCGCAGCGCTCGGCGGTAGCGGCTAACCGCTCGAGATTCAGCGGCCAGCTCAACACCGTGATCACCATCTTCGCGCCGTCATAGGCGACCATGTACTCCGCCGCACTGCCGGCTCCGCGCTCGGCAGTGGCAGCGATGTCGCGGGTCAAACCGTCGGTGCACCCTCGCGGCGAGGAGAGCATCGGCGGCGGCGCCCCGGCGCCATCGCGCTCTCCGCTGTCCTTCATGATGCGCTGGTACAGCACGCCAGGCGCGAAGTCTCCCTCGCCGAGCACGACCCGCTCGAGTCTGGCACCGGGCCACTGGGCGGTGCCCGTGACCAGGTGCGAACACCCGGCAAGCAGCGCCGTGATGAGTATCGCAGCGGCCGTCCCCGCCACCCGCCCCCGTGTCATCTGCTCAGGCTACCCAGGTCTTAGAGCTCGGTCAGAACGTCTGCACCGGTGTCGGTGACCACCAGCGTGTGCTCGAACTGAGCAGTCCATTTCTTGTCCTTGGTGACCACGGTCCAATCGTCGTCCCACATTTCGTAGTCCAGGGCCCCGAGGTTGATCATGGGTTCGATGGTGAAGGTCATACCCGGTTCGAGAACGGTCTGAACGGACGGCTGATCGTAATGCAGAACCACCAGCCCGTTGTGAAACGTGGTTCCTATACCATGCCCGGTGAAATCGCGAACCACGTTGTAACCGAATCGATTTGCGTAGGCCTCGATGACCCGTCCGACGACTGACAGCGCCCGGCCGGGCTTGACCGCCTTGATCGCCCGCTTCGTGGCTTCGTGGGTGCGCTCGACGAGAAGTCGGTGTTCCTCGGAGACGTTGCCTGCCAGAAACGTCGCGTTGGTGTCGCCGTGCACTCCGTCGATGTAAGCGGTGACGTCGATGTTGACGATGTCACCGTCCTGGATCTCGGTCGAGTCCGGAATTCCGTGACAGATGATCTCGTTCAGCGACGTACAGCACGATTTCGGAAACCCCTTGTAACCCAGTGTCGAGGGATACGCGCCGTGATCGATCATGTACGCGTGGGCGACCCGGTCGAGTTCGTCGGTGCTGACCCCGGGCCGAACGGCTTTGCCCGCCTCGGCCAGCGCGCCGGCGGCGATCCGACCAGCCACCCGCATCTTTTCGATCACCTCGGGTGTCTGTACCCAGGGTTCGGCGCCTTCGTGCGCGGTCGGCCGCCCGACATACTCGGGGCGGGCGATCGACTTGGGCACCGGAAGCATCGGTGACACGATGCCGGGCCGAAGGGCGGTGCGGACAGACATGAGGCCCAGACTAACCGCAGAATGCACCGCCGCTAGGTGTGCCGAAGTGGCCGGGGAATCCGCCACGACTTGCGGGGACCGCGAACATCCACCGAACCGCAGACCACTTTTCCGGTGAGCACCACGTGCGGATTGCCATCGGCGGGGGCGTCCCTGCGGTGATCGTGGGCACTGCCCACGTTGACCTCGACGTCGTCGATTGAGGCGCTGGCCCCGGCAGGCAGCCGTAGATCCAAGCCGCCGAACTTCATATCGAGCTCGATGACCACGATGGGTCCGGCGAACCGGGCACGCGTCAAATCCAGCTCCACCGACCCCATGCGCCGGTGCAGCGCCAGCCGACTGGGCACCACCCATTCGCCTTGACGCTTCAACGACCCGAACACCCCGCGCAGTTCCACCCGGTCGGCGGCCGAGGTCACGATCGCGCCGGGTCCGGGCAGGTCACCGACCAGGCTGTCGAGTTCGGAGCGCAATCGGGCGCGAGACACCATCGCCGAGCGTTCCTCGAACTCCTCGATGTCGATCAGCCCGAGTGCGACGGCGTTGTGCAACCGGCGCAGTGTGCCATTGCGGTCTGCGTCGGAGATCCGCATCTCGACTGTGTCGGCGGGAATGCTGGCGGGTAGATGATTGATTTCGGTCATGACGTCTTCCACGGTACCGCCGGCAATCTCAGGCAAGGTAGTCCGGCGGTAACTCGTCGAGCATGCCCTTGAGCATCCGCACGGCATACTCTGAACTGCCGCCGCCGACGATCAGCGCCGAAAACGCCATATCGCCGCGGTAGCCGGTGAACCAGGAGTGCGACCCGCCCGCGAACTCGGCTTCGCCGGTTTTGCCGCGCACATCGCCGGCGCCGTCGAGACCCTTGGCGGTGCCGTTGGTCACCACCAGGCGCATCATCGGTCTCAGGCTGTCCACGACGCTGGCCGAGATTGGCTCGCGATCGCCGGTGATCCGGGTTTCGCGACCGTCGATGAGTCGAGGAACCGGCGTCCGGCCGGCGGCGACGGTCGCGGCGGCCAAGGCCATTCCGAACGGGCTGACCAGCACCTTGCCCTGACCGAACCCGTCCTCGGTACGTTCGGTGAGGTTCACCGTCGGGGGCACCGATCCGCTGATCGTGTCGATGCCCTCGATGTTGAAGTCCGGCCCGATGCCGTATTGCGCAGCGGCTTGCGTGAGCCCGCGGGGGGGCATCCGGCTCGCGAGTTCGGCGAATGTCGTGTTGCACGAGCTGGCGAACGCCCGCGACATCGGCACGGTGCCGAGATCGAAACCGCCGTAGTTGGGCACGGTGCGGTGGCCGATATCCAGCTGACCGGGGCATCCCAGAAGTGTGTTGGGGGTTGCCATGTCCCGCTCGATCGCCGCACCGGCGGTCACGATCTTGAACGTCGACCCGGGCGGGTACAGGCCCATGGTCGCTATGGGTCCCTCCTGGTCGGCAGCCGCGTTCTGCGCGACGGCCATGA
Organism: Actinomycetes bacterium; assembly: GCA_022601135.1. Taxonomy (GTDB): domain Bacteria; phylum Actinomycetota; class Actinomycetes; order Mycobacteriales; family Mycobacteriaceae; genus Mycobacterium. Next base: position 4,499 of record JAHZJB010000037.1, read on the forward strand.
TCTCCCCGGTCGACGGTTTGATGACCACGATCATCGCCTGCTTGCCGGTGGTGTCGACGGCGTGCTGAGCGGCGTCCTGTACCGACCGATCCAAGCTGATCGAGACCGAGGGCGCCGGCTGTCCCGGGACCTCGTTGACGACGTCGACGTCCACCCCGTTCTGATTGACGGTGACAACGCGCCAACCGGGGACCCCGTCGAGATCATCGGCGACGGCCCGCTTGATCTGGTTGACCAGCGCAGGCGCGAAGGAGTCGTCGGTGGGCAGTATTTCCGGCTGCGGGGTGATCACCACACCGGGCAGGGCACCGATGGCGTCCACGACAGAGTCGTGGTCGGCCTGCCGCAGCGTGATGAGGCTCAGCGCGTCCTTGGTCGAGCTGGCCTGCTCAGCGAGGCGCTGCGGATCGAGGGTGTCGTCGAACCGGTGCAACGCGGCCACGACAGCGTGGGCGGAGGACATGAGATGCCGGCCGGCCGCTCGGGCATCCAGCGCGAAGTGGTATCGGTAGCCGGGGACCAAGACATCGGTGCCGCCCCGTTCGTTGACCGAGGCCCGCCGCGGCTCGTCGGCACGCAGCGCGAGGGTCTGGTTCTCCCCCAGCCTGGGGTGCAAACCGGTGGCAGTCCAGCGGACTTCCCACTCGCCCTCGTCACGGACCATGTTGAGCTGTCCGTCGTAGGTCCAGGTACGTCCTTTGGGCAAGTGCCAGGTGTAGCGGTAGGCGATGCCACCGGTGTCCTCGGCGTACTTGGTGCTCAGGATCTGCGCGTCCAGACCGGTGGCCTGCAGGCCTGCCCACGCCTTGTTGAGCGCTGCCCGGGCAGCCTCCGGACGGTCACTGAGCTGCGCCGCAGCCGAGGTGTCACCGACCGCCAGGGCGGCGAAGAACTGCTCGGCGGCGGATTCGGGTCCGTCGGGTCGCGGAGTGCAGGCGCCGAGCGCCACGACCAACACGGCGACCGTGGACAAGACCGTTGCACGTGATACTGATGAGGTCAGTGTTGCCATTGAGACTGATGTTAAGAGTAACGATCCGATTTCGGGGTAGGCGCACCGGCCGGAGGGCAACCGAAGGCCAAACAGATGGCTCGGTACGGATGGCTCAGTACAGATGGCTAGGCCGACTGGCTTCCGGCCGCGGGCGACCTTACGACCAGCGGCACGGCCGGGAAGTAGGCGGCCAACTCCGAACGCGACGTTCTCAGCGCGGCGGTGCCGTAGCCCCGCCTGCGGTGGTGCGGATGGATCCAGATTCGTACGTCGACCTCGCCGTCGGACAACTCGCCGAACACCATTCCGACCTTTGTCGAGCCGGCTTCGGCCACCAACCAGGCGGCTTCCTCGGCGGCGACCCGTTCCACCGCATCACGAATCTCGTCGGCGAGCTCGCCGGCGGGAGCCGCGGTCCCGTCACCCTTGGAGCGCATGTCACTCGTCCGTGCCGCGAAGATGTCCCGGTCCGAGTCGGCGTCGAACGGTCGCAACATCAGCCGCCGGGCAGACCGGTCCGTCTGGCCTGTCTGCCCGGCGGAGCCGTGTTCGACGCCGAGATTCTCCAGCCCGGCAGCGATCCTGCGGCGCGACACCTTGGTGAGCCGATCGAGGGACAGCCCCAGGACCGCTTCTGCGGCGACGGCCGAGGTGTCCAGCAACTCGGCGATCGCGTCAATCGCCGCGTCGTAGTCCTCGGCGGCGACGACGGCATCGAGCACCGCGTGTCTGTGTTCAAGTGCGTGAACGAGGGCTCCGGCGATGGCCCTCCGCTCGGTGGTC
>JAHZJB010000038.1 GCA_022601135.1 Actinomycetes bacterium
GATGTCGGCGTTCGGACCGGGTAGCTCTTGCGGATGTGGCATTGGAAACCCCTCTCGCTGCGCATGAAGCTCGTATCACCGGATGTGTGGGTAGTGGAACAGAACGGAGCGCAGTCGCCGATGACTACTCGTGCACACAACGTAGGAGGGCCACGGAATGGCCGTCAATACTCGGGCGCCGTACACAATCGCGTCGCGGAGGCCGGAAATTTACCTCGTGTTCACCAATGCGATGCGGTTGAAACAGTCCCGCTGCTAGCAAGGCCGGCGGGCGCGCGAAGTGAGCGGCTGTTTTGGCCGACCGGTTCGCGCGCTGTCCCGCGTAATGCCACCGGCATTCAAGAGGCAGTTGACATCGAGTTAACACGACCACCACAAACTGTTAACCGACGCGATTTCCGGGTTGATAGCGTTGGGCTTCGGCATGGATGGCGTGGCGTTCGGCAGCAACCCGGGGCAGTGGCCCTTGCCGCCCGCCACCACCACGCACGAGTTGTGGTTGCGCGCTGTCGCTGCCGGCGGGCAGGGCCGTTACGGATGCGCACTGGCCGATCTGGACCGGCTCCGGCGACTGGCGGGGCACGGCTCGCTTGCCTCGCTGGCCTTCAGCGCCCGGGCTTCGTTTCTGCGTCAGCTCGGTTGGCATGACAGAGCACGTTCCTTGGACGGGCTGGCGCTGACGCTCGCCGACGGCCACGCGATCCCGGCCGCCGATGCGCTCATCGGGCTGGCCGCCGACGCGCTGGGTGTGGGTCGATGTGCTGTCTCGGCACGGGCGTTGCAGCGCGCGGCCGAACTGGTCCCCGAGTCGGCGTCGGGACGACTTCCGGTGCGGCTCGCCTGGGTGGCGGCCGAACTGGCGATGGTCAGCGGCGACGGCGCGGCCGCGGTCGCCAATGCAGAACGGGCGGTGCGGCTCTGCGGGAGCCTGGCCTCCGTGAGGCACGCCGTCAAATCCCGAGTCGTCCTTGCCGCAGCGCGGTGTAGTAACGGTGAGATCGAGGCATCGCGGCGGGAGGCGGATGAAGCTCTGCGACAGACGGCATTGTTTGGCCTGCTCCCGTTGCGTTGGGCGGCTGCCAGCTTGCTCGCCGGCATCGGCAGCGAGGAGCACTCGCACACCGAGGTCGTCGCGATTCGCGACGGGTCTGCCGAAACCGTGATCAGAAGGGGCGGCGTGTGGCGCCCGCAGTAACCGGGTTGTGCCCCATCCGGTCGTTATTGTTTAACTCAGCCGCACCCTGTGGTGGGGCCACCTGCCTACCGGCAGAACCACCTCCCCGCCGGGATGTGTCCTCGACGTAACGCTGGAGATATCGCCCACGATGACAATTTCGAGAGAACGTCTCGATTCTGTTGTCGCTGAGGCGGTGAAAGGCGATCGGGACGCACTCCGGGAGGTGCTGGAGACCATCCGCCCCATCATCGTCCGGTACTGCCGGGCGAGGGTGGGGGCCACGGAACGAAGTGGTCTGTCAGCAGATGACGTTGCACAGGAGGTGTGCTTGGCTGCCATCACGGCGCTGCCGCGCTACAAGGATCAGGGGCGACCCTTCCTGGCCTTTGTTTACGGCATCGCTGCACACAAGGTTGCTGACGCCCACAGAGCGGCCGGGCGTAACAGGGCTGATCCGATGGAGGTCGTCCCGGAGCAGTCCACCGGCGAGTCCGGGCCCGAACAGCTGGCGATCGACTCCGAGCAGTCGGCCCGGATGAGCGAGCTTCTGCAGATTCTGCCCGAGAAGCAGCGGGAGATCCTGGTGTTGCGAATCGTCGTCGGCATGAGCGCTGAAGAGACCGCGGATGCCGTCGGTAGCACCGCGGGAGCGGTGCGTGTGGCGCAGCATCGCGCCTTGGCGCGGCTGAAGGCTGAGATCACGGCGACGGGGTATGACCATGCCTGACCTCGGACGCTGGAATTCCAATGGCGGGGATCCCTCGCTCGACGAGATCAACCGCTCTGATCAGTTCCTGGATGCACTGGCATCGCGGGAGCCGGTGTATGCCGCCGATCGCGGCGAGGCTGAACTGGCCAACCTGCTGGCGGGCTGGCGCGACGATGTCCGCGAGACCCCGGTGTCCGAGCTGGTGACGGTCGACGAGGCCGCCCGGGTGCTGGACCGCCGAGCGGGCGGTCACCGTCGACGGTTCTCGTTGGCTGTGGTGGGTTCGGCGGCGGCCGCCGTGTTGTGCCTCGGCGGCTTCGGCGCGGTGGTCGCCGGCACCGGACCCGGGGACGCGCTGTACGGACTGCGCACCATGTTGTTCGGTGAGCAGACGACGCGCGACGACGCGGTCATCCTGGCGGCTCAGACTGAGATGGCGCAGGTTCAGCAGCTCATCGAACAGGGTGACTGGCAGGCCGCTCACGACAAGCTGGAGACGATCACCACCACCGTCGCATCAGTCAGTGACTTTGAGCGCAAAGAGGAACTGGTCACGCAGTGGCAGGAGTTGACGGTCAAGGTTGAGGCCCAGGACGCGGCCGCGACCGTAGCTCCCGGCCAGCCGCTACCCACGTTCCCGGACGTGCCGGTGGTCGACTTCGATCCGGCTACGCTGACCGACCTCACGCCTGAGCAGTCGATCACCGTGCAGACCACCGCCCCTTCCGAAGCGGCCGCGCCTTCGGTGACCACTGGGCCTTCGGTGACCGTTGGGCCTTCGGAGGCCGCCGAAGCGTCGGCGACCACCGGGCCACCGGCGACCACCGGGCCGCGGGCGACCACTGAAGCGTCGGCGACCACCGGGTCTACGGCGACCACTGGAGCGTCGGCGACCACCGGGTCTACGGCGACCACTGAAGCGTCGGAGGCGGCGGCCGCCTCGGAGACACCGGTGCCGACCCCGAGCACCTCCGCGGTCAGCCCGTCACCGTCGTCGAGTGCGGCGCCTGCTCCGACCACCACGGCGTCACCTGCAGTAACGACTACCACCCCGTCGGTGGCGGCTCAGTCGTCGGCTGCAGCGACCTCGTCGGCCCCGGCGGTGTCGTCATCGCCCACCGTGGCTCAGTCGTCCGCGGTGGCACCCTCGTCGTCGCCGGCCGCGGCGGTGCCGTCCCCAACGGCGACCCCGTCCCCAACGGCGACCCCGGCGCCAACGGCGACCCCGGCGCCAACGGCGACCCCGGTACCAACGCCGGCCACTGCACAAGAACCCGCGCCGGCAACGACACCTGCGCCGTTGCCCACCACGACCACGCTCATCGTGGCGCCGTAGGTACCTGAGGCACCGAACTGATGCGTCGAGACCGCGGTCTCAGCGATAGCCGTCGGGTCCTGACGCCGCTTCGTTGAGTGAGGCGTCTGCATAACCCCGGCAGTAGTCCCACGTCACGTAGGAATCGGGTTCGGGATCGAACGCGGGCTCGTGCGGACGGACCGTGCCGTCGACGAGGAGCTGTAGCAGGTTCGCCCGCAGCATGTCCCAATCGTGGTAGTGGTCCTGCTGGCATTCGTCGCAGCAGACAACGAGACCGCGTATTCCCTTGGGTACCAGCAACGCCTCATACACCGCGAGATCGGCAAGGTCGGCTTCGACCGCCATCCGCTCCTGCGCGTCCAGCGGCTGCCCCGGCTCCAGAGCGTCGAGCGCCCCCGTCGGGTCGGCCGGATCGTCGGCGAACGGGTCCGGAGGCAGTCCTGGTGGCAGGTGGTCTCGCACGAGTCCAACACTACGCAGCCTCACAGCTATCGCGCCAGCGCTTTGGCGGCACGTCGGGGGAACCGAAACGGCAAGCGGGTTGGCCGATAGGATGGCGTTCAGGTCGGGTCCGCACCTTGCCGCATCTGTCACTGGAGGCTCACCCAATGTCGATACCCACGTCGATGGCTGAAAGCAGCATCCCCATCGCCGTCTCGATGCCTACCGGGGGTGACGATCCCACCAAGGTGGCGATGCTGGGCCTCACCTTCGATGACGTCCTGCTGCTGCCCGCCGCATCAGATGTGATTCCCGCCACAGCCAACACCTCCAGCCAGCTCACTCGTCGAATCCGGCTGCAGGTCCCCTTGGTGAGTTCGGCCATGGACTCCGTCACCGAGTCTCGGATGGCCATTTCGATGGCGCGTGCCGGCGGGATGGGTGTGCTGCACCGCAATCTGCCCGCTGCCGAACAAGCTGGTCAGGTCGAAACCGTCAAGCGGTCCGAAGCGGGAATGGTGACCGACCCGGTGACCTGTTCGCAAGAGAACACGCTGGCCGAGGTCGACGCCATGTGCGCCCGCTTCCGCATCTCGGGACTGCCCGTGGTCGACAAGGATGGGCACCTGGTCGGGATCATCACCAACCGCGACATGCGCTTCGAGCTCGACCAGTCCAAGTCGGTCGGCGAGGTGATGACCAAGGCTCCGTTGATCACCGCCCAGGAGGGGGTTTCCGCCGAAGCCGCGCTAGGGCTCTTGCGCCGCAACAAAATCGAGAAGCTTCCGATTGTCGACGGCCGCGGCCGGCTCACCGGGCTCATCACGGTCAAGGACTTCGTCAAGACCGAGCAGTTCCCGCTGGCCACCAAGGACAGCGACGGCCGGCTGCTGGTCGGCGCCGCGGTGGGTGTTGGCGAGGACGCGTGGACGCGCGCGATGTCACTCGCCGACGCCGGTGCGGATGTGTTGATCGTGGACACCGCTCACGCCCACAACCGCGGGGTGCTCGACATGGTGCGTCGCCTCAAGGCCGCGGTCGGGGACCGGGTCGACATTGTCGGCGGAAACGTCGCTACCCGCGCCGCGGCGGCCGCCCTGGTGGATGCCGGTGCCGATGCGGTCAAGGTAGGCGTGGGTCCCGGCTCGATCTGCACCACGCGGGTGGTCGCCGGTGTCGGTGCGCCCCAGGTCACCGCGATCTTGGAAGCAGTGGCGGCTTGTCATCCGCACGGAGTTCCAGTGATCGCCGACGGTGGGCTGCAGTACTCGGGCGACATTGCCAAGGCGCTTGCAGCCGGCGCATCCACTGCGATGCTGGGCTCGCTGCTGGCCGGTACCGCGGAGTCGCCCGGGGATCTGATCTTCGTCAACGGCAAGCAGTTCAAGAGCTATCGCGGCATGGGCTCGCTGGGGGCGATGCAGGGTCGAGGTGCCGGTGGATTAACCGGAGGCAGTGCGCGCGGCTCTTTCTCCAAGGACCGCTACTTCCAGGACGACGTGCTCGCCGAGGACAAGTTGGTGCCCGAGGGTATCGAGGGTCGGGTGCCCTTCCGTGGCCCGCTGTCGACGGTCATCCACCAGCTCACCGGTGGGCTACGCGCGGCGATGGGCTACACCGGCTCGGCCACTATCGAGCAGTTGCAGCAGGCGCAGTTCGTCCAGATCACCGCGGCCGGGCTCAAGGAAAGTCATCCGCACGACATCACCATGACCGTGGAAGCCCCGAACTACACCAGCCGCTAGGGGCCTCGGCCCAGTCAAGGACTGATCAGCATGCGCGACATGGTCGAAATCGGCATGGGCAGGACAGCCCGCCGAACCTACGAACTCGGCGACATCAACATCGTGCCGTCGCGGCGCACCCGCTCGTCGAAGGATGTCTCGACAGCCTGGCAGCTGGACGCATACCGCTTCGAGATTCCGGTAGTCGCCCATCCCACCGACGCGCTCGTCTCGGTGGAGTTCGCCATCGAGTTGGGACGTCTCGGCGGTCTCGGTGTACTCAATGGCGAGGGCCTTATCGGGCGGCATGCCGACGTCGGCGAGAAGATCGCCCGAGTGCTCGAGGCAGCGGAGAAGGAGCCCTACCCGTCGGCGTCCATCCGGCTGCTGCAGCAATTCCATTCAGCGCCATTGGATCCCGACCTTCTCGGTGCCGCCGTAGCGCAGATCCGCGAGGCGGGGGTGACCACCGCGGTGCGCATCAGCCCACAGAACGCGCAGGCCTTGACCCCGACGCTGGTGTCGGCCGGTATCGACCTGCTGGTCATCCAGGGCACGATCATCTCCGCCGAGCGCGTCGCGCAGGACGCCGAACCACTCAACCTGAAGACGTTCATCTCCGAGCTCGACGTGCCAGTGGTCGCCGGCGGCGTCCTGGACCACCGCACCGCGTTGCATCTGATGCGCACCGGTGCCGCGGGGGTAATCGTCGGCTACGGCTCCACCAGCGGGGTCACCACCAGCGACGAAGTTCTCGGGATCAGCGTGCCGATGGCTACCGCGATCGCCGATGCTGCGGCGGCACGGCGGGAGTACCTCGACGAGACAGGTGGACGGTACGTTCACGTGCTCGCCGACGGCGATATCCAAACCTCCGGTGATCTGGCAAAGGCCATCGCCTGTGGCGCGGATGCGGTGGTGCTCGGCACACCGCTGGCCTCCGCCGCCGAAGCGCTTGGCGGAGGCTGGTTCTGGCCGGCGGCAGCAGCTCATCCGTCGCTGCCCCGCGGCGCGCTGCTCGAGGTCGTCAACGGCGAACGACCCGCTCTGGAACAGGTGCTGAACGGCCCGTCCGACGACCCGTTCGGAGCTCTCAATCTTGTCGGGGGTTTGCGTAGGTCAATGGCCAAGGCGGGCTACTGCGATCTCAAGGAGTTCCAGAAGGCGGGGTTGACAGTCGGAAGTTGAGCCGTCGCGCCGTTCCTTCGGCACCTTGTGTCGACTCCACGCCGTGTCGACTCCACGCCGTGTCGACTCCACGCCGTGTCGACTCCACGCCGTGTCGACTCCACGCCGAACGTGAAGGCACCTTCACGCCAGGCCCGCGAAAGTGCCGACAACTTCACGCTGGCCGGCGAGTGGCGGCGGGTAACGCCGTGCGGCGTGCCCGGGCGGTGCGAACTCGACGCAATACGTCCTTCGGCGCATCTCCGGCGAGCACGCGTACGACAATCCACCCTCGCCGCTGGGCAAGCTCGAGTCGCTTGACGTCCCAGCTGTACTGGGATCGGCTGGTGCGGTGCTGTTCTCCGTCGTACTCGACGGCGACCATGAGATCCGGCCACCCCATGTCGAGGTAGGCCGCCACCGAACCGTTGTCGCCGAGCACCGGGATCTGGGTCTGCGGCGGCGGTAATCCATCATCGACCAACAGGAGCCGCAGGTAGGTCTCCTGCGGGGATTGCGCGCCGCCGTCAGCTGACTGCAGCACGACGCGTGCGGACACGATGCCACGTCGCCCGCGGTACCGCCGGACAAGTTTGTCGACGTCGGCTGCGTGCAGCGCGGTCGCCTGCATCAGCGCGTCGACGGCGGCGATGGCCGCGAGCCGCGGGTGCCAGCACGCTAGATCTAGAGCGGTTCGCTCTGGCGTTGTCACCTGCATCCCATCTATCCGGACGATCTCGTCGGAGTCGATACGATCGCCCCGGACACGCAGGCCCGGGAGGCGGTGCCGATTGTGGTGGATCATTTCGACCGGCGATTGTGCGTCGATCCACTTGCTTCCGTGGATAGCGGCCGCCGAGACTCCGGCGATGATCGCGTTCCGCCCGGACCACAGCCATCCCGCCTGCGCCCGCGTGACGGCGGTGACATCTGCGTCGGCGTGGACGTACACGTCGCGGAAGATCCGTACATAGTCGCGTTGCAGCTCGCCCCACGACATGCCCGCGGCCACGGCGCCACTGCCGGTAAAGACACTGAAAGGTTCCCTCATGCCGCGAGTGTGCCCAGCGGCTCCGACATCGAGTCCGTCGGCGCGATCCGGCCCGGCCACCGTGAAGCTACCTCCACCGTCGGCTGCGACCGTGCCGGTAACTTCACGTTCGGCTGGGAACGACGACAGGCGCAAGAGTTAGGGTCGCCTCTCTAGAGGTTACCGGGCGGTAAGTTCATACTGGTTTCATGGAGCCTGACTACGACGTCATCATCATCGGTTCGGGGTTCGGCGGCAGCGTCAGCGCGCTGCGGCTCACCGAGAAGGGCTATCGGGTCGGGGTGCTCGAGGCAGGCCGCCGGTTCGCCGACGCGGATTTCGCCAAGACTTCCTGGAACCTGCGCAAGTTCTTGTGGGCGCCGCAGTTCGGCATGTACGGCATCCAGCGCATCCATCTGTTGCGCAACGTCATGATCCTGGCCGGCGCGGGCGTCGGTGGCGGCTCGTTGAACTACGCCAACACGTTGTATGTGCCGCCGGAGGAGTTCTTCGGCGATCCGCAGTGGAAGGGCATCACCGACTGGCGCGCCGAGCTCATGCCGCACTACGAACAGGCCCAACGGATGCTCGGCGTGGTCACCAACCCGACCTTCACCGACGCGGACCGGATCATGAAGGAGGTCGCCGACGACATGGGTGTGGGTGACACCTTCGTCGCGACACCCGTTGGAGTCTTCTTCGGCACCGACGGTGAGAAGATGCCGGGCAAATGCGTGCAGGACCCCTATTTCGGCGGGGTCGGCCCCGCGCGCACCGGCTGTATCGAGTGTGGTTCCTGCATGACGGGGTGCCGGTACGGCGCCAAGAACACCCTGGTGAAGAATTACCTCGGGCTCGCGGAATCCGCTGGCGCTCAGGTTCATCCGCTCACCATGGTCAAGGAATTCGAGCAGCGGGCCGACGGGCTCTGGGAGGTGAGGACGGCGCGGACCGGGAGTAAGCTGCGTCGCCGGCGCAGGACTTTCACGGCGCGTCACGTCATCCTCGCGGCAGGAACCTACGGCACGCAGAAGCTACTGTTCAAGATGCGAGACCAGGGCAAGCTGCCGCAGTTGTCCGACCGCCTCGGCGTGCTGACCCGGACCAACTCGGAGTCCATTGTCGGGGCGGCACGCCTCAAGGTCGGCGACGATCTGGATCTGACGCACGGGGTGGCCATCACGTCGTCGATCCACCCGGCCGCCGACACACACGTCGAACCGGTCCGCTACGGCAAGGGCTCCAACGCAATGGGGTTGCTGCAGACCCTGATGACCGACGGCTCCGGACCGCAGGGCACCGACGTCGCGCGCTGGAAGCAACTGTTCCTCATTGCCAAGACCGACCCGCGCGGCATGCTGAGGATGCTCAACCCGCGCCGGTGGAGTGAGCGCACCGTGATCGCGCTGGTCATGCAGCATCTGAACAACTCGATCACCACGTTCACCCGCAAGACCAAGTTCGGCTTCCGGATGTTGGACAGCAAGCAAGGGCACGGCGAACCGAACCCGACGTGGATTCCGGTAGGAAACGAAGTCACCCGGCGCATTGCCGAGAAGATCAACGGCGTTGCCGGTGGCACTTGGGGGGAACTGTTCAACATCCCGCTCACGGCCCACTTCCTCGGTGGCGCGGCGATCGGTGACAGTGCCGAGCACGGGGTCATCGATCCGTATCAGCGCGTGTACGGCTATCCCACGCTCTCGGTGATGGACGGCGCGGCGATCTCGGCCAATCTCGGTGTCAACCCGTCGCTTTCGATCACCGCCCAGGCTGAACGGGCCGCGGCGCTGTGGCCGAACAAGGGGGAGCAGGACCTCCGGCCGGCCCAGGGCGAGGCGTATCGGCAGCTCGAACCCATCGCCCCGGCGCATCCTGTGGTTCCTGCCGAGGCGCCGGCGGCGCTGCGTCGGCTCCCGGTCGAGCCGGTCAGCTCGGCTGGCTAGGCGGCGTCCGCCGACCGGCTGTCAAGCTACGCCCCTCTAGACTGTCCCGGTGGATTCCGCAGCCCCCCGCCCGGTTTTGGTCGTCGACTTCGGCGCGCAGTATGCGCAGTTGATCGCGCGGCGGGTTCGGGAGGCGCGGGTGTATTCGGAAGTCATCCCGCACACCGCCAGCCTCGATGAGATCAAGGCCCGCAATCCCCGCGCCGTCGTACTGTCCGGGGGGCCGTCCAGCGTCTACGCGGACGGGGCTCCGCAACTGGATCCCGCGCTTTTCGATCTGGACGTTCCGGTGTTCGGCATCTGCTACGGATTCCAGGCCATGGCGCAGGCGTTGGGCGGCTACGTGACCCGAACCGGAACCAGTGAGTATGGCCGCACAGAGTTGAAAAATGTTGGTGGGCAACTTCATTCCGATCTTCCAGACACTCAGCCGGTGTGGATGAGTCACAGCGACGCGGTGACCGTGGCCCCGGATGGCTTCGATGTTGTCGCGACCAGCTCCGGCGCGCCGGTGGCGGCTTTCGAGAATCGGGGACGTCGTCTGGCCGGGGTGCAATATCACCCCGAGGTGATGCACACTCCACACGGTCAGCAGGTTCTGAGTAGATTCCTGCACGAGTTCGCCGGTATCGACGCCACCTGGACGCCGGCCAATATCGCCGACGCGCTTGTCGAGCAGGTGCGCACGCAGATCGCAGCGGGACACGCTATCTGCGGGCTCTCGGGGGGTGTCGACTCGGCAGTCGCCGCCGCGCTGGTGCAGCGGGCCATCGGCGACAGGTTGACGTGCGTGTTCGTCGACCACGGCCTGCTGCGAGCCGGAGAGCGGGCGCAGGTGCAGCGTGATTTTGTGGCCGCCACGGGCGCCAATCTGGTCACCGTCGACGTGGCCGACCGGTTCCTCGAGGCGCTGTCCGGTGTCACCAACCCGGAAGGCAAGCGCAAGATCATCGGACGCGAGTTCATCAGGGCATTCGAGGGTGCAGTGCGAGATGCTCTGGACGGCAGGGACGCTGCTTCCGCGGAGGTCGAGTTCCTCGTCCAGGGCACGCTTTACCCCGACGTGGTGGAATCCGGGGGCGGAACGGGCACCGCCAATATCAAGAGCCACCACAACGTCGGTGGATTACCCGGCGACCTGAAGTTCACACTCGTCGAGCCCCTGCGGCTGCTGTTCAAGGACGAGGTGCGCGCGGTAGGGCGGGAACTGGGCCTGCCCGAGGAAATCGTTGCGCGCCAACCTTTCCCGGGGCCCGGGCTGGGTATCCGGATCGTCGGTGAGGTTACCGCCGATCGCCTCCATACCCTGCGCCGGGCCGATGCGATCGCGCGCGAGGAGCTGACGTCGGCCGGTTTGGATCACCAGATCTGGCAGTGTCCGGTGGTGCTGCTGGCCGACGTACGTTCGGTGGGGGTGCAAGGCGACGGCCGCACCTACGGGCATCCGATTGTGCTGCGCCCAGTGTCCAGTGAGGATGCGATGACAGCCGATTGGACCAGAGTGCCCTACGAGGTGCTGGAACGTATTTCGACGCGGATCACCAACGAGGTGCCAGAGGTCAATCGCGTGGTGCTGGATGTCACCAGCAAGCCGCCGGGCACCATCGAGTGGGAGTGACGGCGGCTCACTGACCGGCTGCGTTGGCGTCACGTTCGTATGCGCTGGCGTCACACGTCACTCGTCACACTTCACTCCCGCGGGGCGCGCCGTCGTAACGCGAGGAACAAGGCGATAAACCTGGTTGACGCTGTCGCGAACGGGGTGTTTACTCCTATGTATCGAACATATATTCGAATATTGCGCTCCGGGGCGGGTGGTGTGGGAGGTGTTGCAGTGGCGCTACGGGCGGGCGCGGTAGGCGCAGTCAGGTGTCCGTCGTACCGTGCTGAACAGGCTGAACAGGTAGAAAAACTGCGCAGGCAGATGGCTTCGCTATCCGAGAAGATGGCGGGAAAAGGCGGTGGAGCCGCCCCGGCGGCGACATTCGGGTCCGGAAACCTCCGGGCGGCGGCGCCATGCTCGGAGCCCTTACCCGGTCCTGATTATTTGCTGGTGCCCGATTCGTTGGCCGAGTTACTCCCCGGCCCGCTGCCCCGCGGAACGGTGGCGGTGCTTTCGGGCGCCCGGTCGTTGGAACTGAGCATGGTGGCGGCGGTGACAGCGCAAGGGGGGCATGTCGCGATCATCGGCCAGCCCGATATCGGATTGCTTGCCGCAGTGGAGATGGGAGCAGACCTCAGCAGGGTCGCGGTCATCCCAGAACCGGGAACCGATCGGGTCGAAGTGGCCGCGGTCCTGCTGGACGGAATGGATCTGGTGGTGCTCGCTCTGGGCGGTCGGACGGTATCCGCGACCCGGGCCAGGGCGGTGGTGGCACGCGCTCGACAACGAGGATGCACGTTGCTCATCACAGACGGGGACTGGCAGGGGGCCTCCGCGCGGCTGGACGCGAGCGTCACTGGCTACGAGGTGGTCGGCGCCGGTCGCGGAGCGCCCACTCCGGGCTGTGGGCGGATCAGCCGGGTACGGTTGGCTACGCGTGCCCAGGAGCGTTCGGGCGGGCCCGCTCGCGCGTTAGGCCGATGAGCGTGGCACCGAGGCAGCTCTGACCATGACGCCGACCATGACCCGGTCCAGAGTATTGGCGCTGTGGTGCATGGACTGGCCCGCAGTCGCCGCGGCGGCCGCGGCCGGTCTGCCCTCGACGGTGCCGATCGCGGTCACGCTGGCCAATCGGGTCATCGCGTGCTCGGCGGCAGCGCGTGCAGTGGGAGTGCGCCGAGGGCTGCGCCGTCGCGAGTCACAGGCCAGATGCCCGGAATTGCACATTCTTACAGCCGATCCTGCCCGCGACGCCCGGCACTTCGAACATGTCACGGCTGCGGTGGACGACCTGGTGCCGTGCGCGGAGGTGTTGCGTCCCGGGCTGCTGGTGCTATCGGTTCGCGGCGCGTCCCGGTACTTCGGCTCCGAGCAGGCCGCCGCTGAACGGCTGGTCGACGCGGTGGCTGCGGCCGGTTCCGAGTGCCAAGTCGGCATCGCCGATCAGTTGCCCACTGCCGTCTTCGCCGCGTGGGCGGGCAGGATCATCGTGCCCGGCGGGGATGCGTTGTTCCTTTCAGAGATGTCGATCCGGCAACTGGCTGCCGAACCGAGCCTGGCGCCGGCCAGTCGAAAGGAACTTACAGATCTGCTGTGGCGAATGGGAATTCGAAGAATCGGGCAGTTCGCCGAACTGCCCCGAAGCGATGTGGCCTCCCGGTTCGGTGCCGATGCGGTAGCCGCGCACCGTCTTGCCTGCGCCGAGCCCGCCCGGCCTCCATCGGGGAGGGAGCCCGCACGGGAACTCGACGCGGTGATGGACTGCGATCCCCCCATCGAGCGGGTGGACGCGGCAGCTTTTGTCGGACGCTCACTTGCCAGCGTGCTGCACCGCAGCCTCGAGGCTGCAGGAGTCGGGTGCACCAGGCTGGCTATTCACGCTGTGACTGCCAACGGGCAAGAGCTGGAACGTGTCTGGCGATGTGCCGAGCCGCTGACCGAGGAATCCACCGCCGACCGCGTGCGCTGGCAACTGGACGGTTGGCTGAATCGGCGCAACGAGGTTCGGCGGGCAGGAGCAGAGGGCCCACGCCCGGACGGCAGGGGACTACCGGGGGATGGCGGAGGCCCGCCCACTGCGCCGGTCACCGTGCTGCGACTGCGTCCGGTGGAGGTGGTGTCGGCCGAGGCCCTGCAACTTCCATTGTGGGGTGGCGTAGGCGAGGAGGACAGACTGCGTGCGCGGCGGGCGCTGGTGCGCGTGCAAGGGCTTTTGGGCCCCGATGCCGTCAAGGTCCCGGTGCTCAGTGGAGGGCGGGGTCCTGCCGAGCGGATCACTCTGACCCCGCTGGGGGATGAACTTGTGCCACAGGAAAATCCAGACCAGCCATGGCCGGGGCGACTTCCCGAGCCGTCGCCATCGGTGCTGCTCGACGATCCGGTTGAACTGTTTGACGCCCAGGGTAACTCGGTGCGGGTCACTGCACGAGGACTGTTTTCCGCAGATCCGTTCCGGCTGGATGCGCCCGGGCGCAACGGCCGGTTGTCCTGGTGGGCCGGCCCCTGGACCGTCGACGAACGGTGGTGGGATGACCCAAGGAGCGGTCGCACCGCTCGCGCACAGGTGCTGCTTGGCGGCGGACATGCCCGAGATCGGGAACAGGCTCTGCTGCTGTGCTACCGGCAGCGGCGGTGGTACCTCGAGGGTGTTTACGAGTGATTGAGCTGCCTGGCGAATGCTCCTACGCGGGAGATGAACCGGTCGAAGAATGCCGTGGGGTCGATGTCCACGCCGATGAGGGCATTGGGTTCTCGCCCCCACCGCCGACTCCAGTCGGCGATGGTCATCCCGCGTGTCAGCGTCCCAGTCAACTCGACATCGACCGGGGCGGCGCGGTAGCGCACCAACGCGGTGTCCAGCGCGACCGCAGTGGCCAGCGGATCGTGCAAGTGGGCCAGGTAGCCCTCACCCTGGTCGTGGTGGAACTCGAAGTAGAACCGCATCGCGTCCTCGAGCACCCGGATCAGCGGATTGGCGGACGGTGACGGGGTGCCGCGGGCATCGTCGGGGGACAGCGGGTGGGTGGAGGTTTGCGCTGACCGCGCCAAGCGGCCCAGCAAATCCGGGGTCATCACGATGTTCTCGGTAAGGTTGAGCCCCAACACGATCGGGAGACGGCCAGGGTCAGGCGGAGATCCGCTCCACGCCGCGTAGACCTCTGCCGTCGATTCCGGGTCGACGCTGACGTTCCATTCCGCCACCGGCGTCGTATTGCCCCGGTAGTCGAAGGTCCCGCCCATGATCACCAGACGCTACAGCAGTCGGGGTAGGGACGGGTCGGCGCGCAGCGCCAGCGCCAGGTTCGTCAATGGTCCGGTCGCCACTCCGATCAGCTCACCGGGGTGGGCATGGGCGGCTCGCAGCCACGCCTGCGCGGCGTCGTAGGCGGTGAGATCGGCAGCCGGTGCCGGTAACCGGGCGTAGCCGAGACCCTGCGGTCCGTGAGTGTCCTCCGCCGTCCGCAGCGGAGCGCGCAGCGGGTTCTCCGAACCCATCGACACCGGCACGCCGGTGGTCCGGCATAGCTCCAGCAAGGCCAGGTTGTTCTGGCACACCTGCTGCACCGGAACGTTGCCCGCGGTCGAGGCGACGCCGACGAGTGCGGCCTCGGGGCTGCCCAACACGTAAACCAGAGCCATCGCGTCGTCGACCCCGGTATCGACGTCGAGGAAGATCGGTTGACGTACCCGGCTCACCAGTGCACGCCCGGAACCAACCGCACCGCTCTTTTCAGCGATCGGGGAACTCCCCGTGCAGGCGTCGGCCGCCGCGGACGTTTGGGCCGTCGCAACGGTGTCCCGGGTACGTCAGTCGGGTGGTCCGCAGCGACACCACGAGCGGCAGCCGAGTCCGGGTAACCCAGATAGAGCTGGTGCAACACCCGACGGGATAGCTTCGGGGTGAGGTACATTCCCAACTCGGAGAGCGTCCCTACCGGTGTGTCGATACGCGTGGGTTTCTCCACCAGGCCGCGGACCACCATGGCGGCCGCGTGTTCTGCCGAGATCGGCGGCATCGGGATGAGCTTGTGTGAGGGCGCGATCATCGGCGTCTTGACCAGCGGCATATGGATGTTGGTGAACGTGATGTGATCCGAGAGCATCTCTGCGCCAACGACTTCGGCGAACGCATCCAAGGCGGCCTTGCTGGGAACGTAGGCGCTGTACTTCGGACTGGCGGCCTGCACCCCGGCGCTGGACACGTTGACCACGTGGCCGAACTGGCGTTCGCGCCAGTGCGGCAGCAGCGCGAGCACCATGCGGACGGGACCGAAGTAGTTCACCGCCATCACACGTTCGTAGTCGTGTAGCCGGTCGGTGGACGCGATAACCGACCGCCGGATCGACCGTCCGGCATTGTTGACCAGGTAGTCCACGTGGCCGAAACGGCCCAGAATGTCCTTGACGGTGTGCTCCACCGCCGTCGAGTCGGTCACGTCGCAGGTGAATGCGTGCGCGTCGCCGCCAGCGCTCCGGATCTCGGCGATCAGCCCGTCGAGCGCTTCGGCATTGCGGGCCAACGCGAAAACCGTCGCGCCGCGTTCGGCGACCGCAATTGCCGATGCCCGTCCGATGCCGCTGGAAGCGCCCGTGATGATCACCTGCTTGCCCACCAGTGGCCCCGCGGGGTTGTCCCGTCGAGCCCGGTTGGGGTCGAGGTGCTCGGACCAGTAACGCCACAGCAGGCTCGCGTAGGATGCGAACTCCGGAACATCGATTCCGCTGCTCTGCAATGCCTTTTGGGTGCGTTCGCAGGTAAACGTCGGCGCGAGTTCCACGACATCGAGAATCTCGCCGGGAATGCCGAGTTGGGTGGCGGCCATGTTGCGCAGTATTTTCGCGCGACCGGTCACTTTCAGGAACGGGGTCGCCGCGGCGCCGGGAAGTGATCCGACCAGCGGCGGCAAGCCCGCCGCCGGGGCGATTCCACGGTAGATGCCCCGCAGTCCGATCGTCGTCGGCGCGGTCAGGTGGAATGTCTGGCCGTCGCGGCCCGCAAGGTGCATGAGCGTTGTGATGGCTTCGACGACGTAGTCCACCGGCACCAGGTTCGTGCGTCCGGCGTTCGGCAATACCATCGGCGTGAACTTGGGAAGCGTTGCGAGCGTGGACAAGATTCCGAAGAAGTAGTAGGGGCCGTCGACCTTGTCCATCTCGCCGGTCCGGGAGTCACCGACGACCACGGCGGGCCGGTAGATCCGGTACCGGAGTTCGGGCGCTGACCGAACCAGTAGCTCGGCCTCGAACTTGCTCCGGTGGTAGGGCGTCGGGAGCTCTTGCCCGACGTCGAAGTCGTCTTCGCTGAAGACGCCGGAATACGTCCCCGCGACCGCGATCGAGGATAGGTGGTGCAATGTCGCGTCCAGTCGGATCGCCAATGCGATCACGGCACGAGTGCCCTCGACGTTGGCGGCCCACTGGCGGTCTTCCGGGGCGGCGATGTCGTAGACCGCAGCACAGTGCACGACGTGGTCGATTTCGCCCGCCGCAGCGAGTGTCGCTTCAGTGAGGCCGAGGCCGGGTTCGGTCAGGTCGCCGACGATGGGCTGCACGCGGCCATCCCAGCGTTGCGCAAGCCGTTCGAACCCACCGAGGGATTCGCGGCGTACCAGCACGTGCACCGCCGAGGTATCGGGGAGAGCCAGGATTCGATCAACCAGGCGGCGGCCGATAAACCCGGTACCGCCGGTAACGACATAGCGCATGCGACCCATGCTCACCTGCCGCCGGACAAAGGTCAACACCGCTCGCCGGGCAGGCTAGTCTCGCGTTCATGCCGATTGATCCGAACGCCATTGGCGTCACCGCACCGCCCCAGGACTTCCGGTGGACGGACCGCGACACGCTGCTCTACGCGCTCGGTGTGGGAGCCGGGACCGACGATCTCGCGTTCACCACCGAAAACAGCCACGACGTCGACCAGCAGGTGCTGCCCACTTATGCGGTCATCGCCTGCTCGCCGTTCGCCGCCATCAGCAAGATCGGATCTTTCGACTTCAGTCGACTACTGCACGGATCCCAGGGTATTCGGGTATTCGCACCGCTACCCCCGACGGGCAGGCTCAGTGTCGTGTCCCAGGTGGCCGATATCCAGGACAAGGGCAACGGCAAGAACGCGGTCGTGATGCTCAAGGCCACCGGCAGCGATCCTGAGACAGGTCATCCCATCGCCGAAACGTCGACCACCCTGGTGATTCGGGGGGCGGGGGGCTTCGGCGGGCAGCAGGGACAACGCCCCGCGGCGCCCGAGGTCCCGGATCGCGACCCCGACGCCGAGGTGGCCTTGCCCACCCGCGAGGACCAGGCACTCATCTACCGGTTGTCAGGGGACCGCAACCCGTTGCACAGCGACCCGTGGTTCGCCCGTGAACTGGCTGGATTCCCCAAACCGATCCTGCACGGTCTGTGCACGTACGGGGTCGCCGGGCGGGCGCTGATCGCCGACCTGGGCGGCGGCGATGCTTCGCGGATCACCGCGATCTCGGCCCGCTTCACGTCGCCGGTCTTCCCCGGCGATGTCCTGACCACCTCGATTTGGCGTCTGGAGTCCGGTCGGGCAGTGTTCCGCACTGAGGCCGCGAATCCGGACCGCTCGGACGCTCGTCTGGTGCTCGACGACGGCGAGGTCGAGTATCTCGCATGAGGCGGCGCAGCTCAGGGCATGTACGAATCGTTTTCTGTGCTGGTAGCTTCGGGTGTGCTGGGTTCATGACGTGGTCTGAGGGCAAGGCGGCTGTCGCGACGACGATCACAGCTGAGGTGGTGAATGTTTAGCGGTTTGCGAGGTTCCCCCACTGCGGCCGCAGGTCCTGCACTGTTGTGGTCTGACCATTACTACTTGGTCACCGCGAAGCTCACCGCGGGGGGTCTGCAGGCTTGGGTATGCCGTCTCGCGGCAGTCAGCATCGCGGCCGTGGGGTTGGTTCCCGTTGCGCTGATGTTGAGTCCGCACCGTCCCCGCAGCATGCTGACGCAGATCGCCGTCCCGGTCGTCGTCATCTCGTGTCTGGCGATATCGGTGTTGTGGTTGCGATACCGGTGGCCTACCCGGGCACAGTCGCGGATATCGATCCTCGTCGTTACGTTCGCCATTGGCACCTCCGCCCTCATAGCCGCCAACCCCGTCGTCGGGTTCTTAGGCGCCACCACCTTCGTCCTGACGACGGTGTACGTGGTGTTCTTCCACACCCCGCGCCTGCTGCTGGTGATGACCTGGCCCATCGCCGTAGGTGTTGTCGGCGTGCTGTTTGCCCGGTTGGCGTCCACGGATCTGTCGCTGGCGATGTGGGCCACCGCGACGGTGGTCGTGCTCAACGCCTTCAGTGCCGTTGCCTGCTGGGGGGCCATCCAGCTGGTTCAGCCGGAGGCCCATCATGGCGACATCGAGCAACTCACCGGCCTGCTGAATCGCCATGCGTTCTACCACCGTGTCGCCACGTTGCTGGCATCGCGGAGTCGAAGCAACGACAAGTTCATGGTCTTGGTCGCTGTGAGCATCGACAGCTTTTCGTTGCTGCTCGGCATGGCGGGCCCGCGGGGAGGTGATCGGGCTCGGGTGTCGGTGTCACAGGCGCTTCGCGAGATCGTCCGGCACAATGCGATCGTCGCCCACGTCTCCGATGACGTTTTTCTGGTCGCCGACACGTTCACCACGGCCGACCCCTCGCCGCTGGTCGAACGGATTCGCGGCGCGATCGCCGTCACACCGCAACACCTGACGGCCAGCATCGGCATCGTGTGCACGCCGCTGGCCCCGCTGGTGATCAAGTCTCCCGACGAAGTGGTCGACAGACTGATCGAAATCGCCAGCGCGGCTTTCCAGGAGGCTCGGACAGCCGGCGGTGATCAGGTCCGATATGTGGTAGCGCCGACATTGGACAATGCCGACGACCGGGTTGAGGGCGACTTGCCGGATACCGATCGAACACCCTGAGCGCCATATTCGAACGTGTGTTCGATACACTGCTGGGGTGGGTTGGCACAATGGTCCGCCGGGCTGGACGGAAATGGAACGCGTCCTCAGTGGCCGATTACCCCGGCCCGATGCAGACGAGCCCAGAGGCTCGCTTGGGGCCAATTCGAACGCCTATGCCAGGTCCAATGCCGGGCTAAATTCTGGGTCCAGTTCGGGGCCCAGCGCGACACCCTATGCCGAGCTGCACACCCATTCGGCCTACAGCTTTCTCGACGGAGCCTGTACTCCCGAAGATCTCGTGGAGGAGGCGGCCCGGCTCGATCTGCGGGCCATAGCGCTGACCGACCACGACGGGCTCTACGGGGTGGTGCGGTTTGCCGAGGCGGCCAAGGAACTGGACGTGGCCACGGTGTTCGGTGCCGAGTTGTCCCTAGGGGGCGGAAGCCGCACCGACGAACCCGACCCGCCCGGGCCGCACCTGTTGGTGCTTGCGAGGGGGGCCGAAGGGTACCGACGGCTGTCGAGGCAGTTGGCGTCGGCGCATCTGGCCGGCGGCGAGAAGGGCAAGTTGTGCTATGACTTCGATGCGTTGACCGAGGCCGCAGGCGGGCACTGGCACATCCTGACTGGTTGCCGCAAAGGGCATGTCCGTCAGGCGCTTTCCATGGGCGGCCCGGATGCCGCGGCGGTGGCGCTCGCCGATCTGGTCGACCGCTTCGGCCGCGACCGGGTCGCCGTCGAGCTTAGTCACCATGGCCACCCACTCGATGACGAGCGCAACGCCGCGCTGGCCGAGTTAGCCCCCCGTTTCGGTGTGGGTGTCGTCGCCACCACCGCCGCGCACTTCGCCGATCCCGGACAGGGACGGCTGGCCATGGCGATGGCGGCAATCCGGGCCAGGCGATCCATGGATGAATCCGCTGGCTACCTCGCGCCGCTGGGTGGCTCACACCTGCGGTCGGGAGACGAAATGGCGCAGGTGTTCTCACACTGCCCGGAAGTGGTGACGGCCGCGGCCGACCTCGGTGAGCAGTGCGCCTTCGGTCTGGCCCTCATCGCACCGCGATTACCACCCTTCGACGTACCCGACGGGCATACCGAGAACAGTTGGCTTAGACATCTGGTCGCCGAAGGCGCCCACGACCGCTACGGCACACCTGAGCACGCGCGGGCGGCTTACGCCCAGATCGAACATGAGCTGAAGATCATCGAGCAACTGGGATTTCCCGGATATTTCCTTGTGGTGCACGACATCACCCGGTTTTGCCGACTCAACAACATCCTGGCGCAAGGGAGAGGGTCGGCAGCCAACTCGGCGGTCTGCTACGCGCTGAAGATCACCAACGTCGATCCGGTCGCCAACGAGTTGTTGTTCGAACGCTTCCTGTCGCCGGCCCGTGACGGGCCGCCCGACATCGATGTCGACATCGAGTCCGACTTGCGGGAGAACGTGATCCAGTACGTCTACCAGCGCTACGGTCGTGAGTACGCCGCGCAAGTGGCCAACGTCATCACCTACCGCAGCCGTAGCGCGGTGCGGGACACGGCGCGTGCGCTGGGATTCTCTCAGGGGCAACAGGATGCCTGGAGTAAGCAGATCAGTCGCTGGAACGGGCTTGCCGACTCAACTAACCGCTCAGATGTTGAAGGTATTCCGGACCAGGTACTCGATCTGGCCATGCAGATCTCCAGCCTGCCCCGGCATCTGGGCATCCACTCCGGCGGGATGGTGATCTGTGACCGTCCGATCGCCGATGTGTGTCCGGTCGAGTGGGCAAGGATGGAGAACCGCAGCGTGCTGCAATGGGACAAAGATGACTGCGCGGCAATCGGATTGGTGAAGTTCGATCTGCTCGGCCTGGGCATGCTCTCGGCTTTGCACTATGCCATCGATCTGGTCGCCGAGCACAAAGGTATCGAAGTGGACCTGTCCAGGCTGGATCTGGGCGAGCAGGCCGTGTACGAGATGCTGCAGCGGGCGGACTCCGTCGGGGTTTTTCAGGTGGAGTCACGGGCCCAGATGGCCACGTTGCCCAGGCTGAAGCCCCGGGTGTTCTACGACCTGGTCGTCGAGGTGGCGCTGATTCGCCCGGGACCGATCCAGGGGGGATCGGTGCACCCCTACATCAGGCGGCGCAACGGGCTGGAGCAGGTCACCTATGACCATCCGTCGATGGAGCCGGCGCTACGAAAGACATTGGGGGTTCCGTTATTCCAGGAACAACTCATGCAGTTGGCTGTCGACTGCGCCGGATTCTCCGCGGCGGAAGCCGACCAGCTGCGCCGCGCGATGGGCTCCAAACGCTCGACGGAGAAGATGCGGCGGCTGCGGAGCCGTTTCTTTGACGGGATGGCCGAACTGCACGGCATCACTGGTGAGGTGGCCGAACGGATCTACGAGAAGTTGGAGGCGTTCGCCAATTTCGGTTTTCCGGAGAGTCATTCGTTGAGCTTCGCCTCGCTGGTGTTCTACTCGTCATGGTTCAAGCTGCACCATCCTGCGGCGTTCTGTGCCGCGCTGTTGCGGGCGCAGCCGATGGGTTTCTACTCGCCGCAGTCGCTGGTCGCCGACGCCCGAAGGCATGGTGTCATCGTTCGGCGCCCGGACGTCAATGCCAGCCTGGCGCACGCCACACTGGAGAACCACGGTCTTCAGGTGCGGCTCGGGCTCGGCAGCGTCCGTCATCTGGGTGATGAGCTGGCCGAACGTCTAGTTGGGGAGCGGATCGCACACGGCCCCTTTACGTCCCTGCTCGACCTGACCGGGCGGCTGCAACTCTCCGTGCCACAGACCGAGGCGCGGGCCACCGCGGGGGCGTTGGGTTGCTTCGATGTCGCCCGGCGGGAGGGTCTGTGGGCGGCAGGTGCTGCCGCCACGCAGCGCCCCGATCGGCTACCGGGGGTCGGGTCGGCGTCGCGCATCCCGCCGCTGCCCGGGATGACCGAGCTGGAGTTGGCGGCCGCAGACGTGTGGGCGACCGGCGTTTCGCCGGACAGCTATCCGACCCGGTTTCTGCGGGAGGACCTGGCTGCACTGGGGGTGGTTCCCGCTGATCAGCTGCTGTCGGTACCCGACGGCACCCGGGTACTGGTGGCCGGGGCTGTCACGCATCGGCAACGGCCGGCCACCGCGCAGGGGGTGACGTTCGTCAATCTTGAGGACGAGACGGGAATGGTCAATGTGCTGTGCTCACCGGGGCTGTGGCAGCGTCATCGCAGGCTGGCGCAGACGGCCTCGGGGCTGGTGGTTCGCGGCATCGTGCAGAACGCCAACGGCGCAGTCACGGTGATCGCCGACCGGATGGGCGAACTGCGCATGAAGGTGACTTCGCGAAGCCGCGACTTCCGCTGAGCATCCCCACTCCCCGGCGAGCGCGCATTGCTCCTATGTCAAGCTGCGGCTTTGGTGTGGGTGTGTTGTGCGGTTTGGCGGGAGTGTTCATCGGTGTGTAGTCGTCGGTAGACGGTTCGGGCGAGGTGACGTTTTAGGCATCGCAGGGCTTCTTTGGTGGGTTTTCCGTTGGCCA
>JAHZJB010000039.1 GCA_022601135.1 Actinomycetes bacterium
CGACGGCAACCCGGACGCCGTGGGCGCAGACCCATACATGTCCCGCGCACCACCGAGCGCCGCCGCCGTGGAATCAACCAGACCCTGCAAAGACATACCCGGCAGTATCACCCAACACCGGCAACAACACCCACCATCACCAGCAACCCCCTCCCACCCAGCGCCCATGCGCCGCGTCACCGGGAGTCGGCTACTGCGACCGCTGGCGACAGCGAAGCCCGGCACAGTCCGCGACGGTCGAGCGTACCCCTTGCCGCGACTCTGGCTTGCGCGCAACCAACGCTCTTGGAGTCCGGTTGGCGGGGACGGCTCCTCTTTGCCCGCCGATTTAACCCACCGGTTTCCAACTCCCCAACCCACCGATGAACTTGAATTGGATCGCGTGCACCACTGATGCCGTCGATGGTCCAGTCGACCGTGTGGAACCGGCCATCCGCACAGTGAGCGCGGGCCCGATGAAGTTCGCTGTGGGAGGCCACGATGGCGCGGGTGTTGTCACCGTAGTTGGTGGCATCTGCGGTCACGTTGCCAATGCGTTATCCGCACATCGTTGAGATCGCCCTCAGAGGTACCTAGCCACTGCACACTCCGCAGTTTTCCGCGGAAAACAAGTCCACACCACGCCCATAATCGCTGGTAGAGCCGGTGGAACGCCGTCTAGACGCACGGATCTGCGCGCCAGATCCATGGTGGGCCACCCGCTCTCCGAGTGCGGTTTTCCGCGGAAAACCGCAACCCGCTTTCGATGCGGACCTCAGCGTGTCGCACCACACGAATAAGGTCGCCGGCGTAGCCTTCGATCATCCACTCCCCCAGTAAGGCCGCGCTATGGCCGCAGCAACCAAAAAGGGCCTCCGAAATGACCAGAGTTGTCACCCTGTTGAACCAAAAGGGCGGCGTCGGCAAGAGCACTGCGACGGTGAATCTTGCCGCGATCCGCGCTGAGCGACTTAGCCGAGACTTAGACGAGGACGCTGACTCCCCCGTCGCTGCCGTGTCGATCGACCCGCAAGGTTCCGCTAAGTGGTGGGCGAAGCAGGTCGACGATCTACCTTTTTACCTTGTTCAGGCACACGACGACCCCCTCGAATGGCTTGGGCAACTGAACAACCTTCCAGGTATCGCCGAGGTCTACGTCGACACTGCCGGCTGGTTTGATCTGGACCCAGATGCCGGCGGGGACGGCCTCGGTAGCGGATACTCCGCCGATGCACTCAGAACCGTCTTGGACGTGACAGACGAGGTGCTCATTCCGATCCTTACCGAGCCGCTGTGCTTCGACCCGACGGCCCGAACCATCAGGAAGATACTTGAGCCACGCCAGCTCCCCTATCGCGTCTTCATAAACAACCATGATGGACGCGACGGCAATTACTGGCTGAACGAGACGCAGAAATTCGTCCGCGGCCGTGGCTGGCCGCTCGCCAAGGCCGTGATCCGCCACTACAAAATTCATACGAACGCTTCCAACGAGGGATTGGTCGTGACTCAGTACAAGAAAACCGGGAAGGCCGCCAATGCGGCGGCGGACTTTTACATGCTCGCCGACGAACTGATGATGGCTGGAGTGCGCTAGTGGGACGGGGTGGGGTAAAGACCTTCGACGCTCTCGTCGACGCCGTAGGCGACAATTCAACAGTTGACGGAACATCGTCAGGAGCGGGTGCCCCGCGTGCAGCGCAATCCCGATCAGTACCGCTGCGGGATTTGGTAGGCAACCCACACAACCCGCGAGATTCCCTAGGCAACCTCGACGAGCTGGCATCCATCGTTGAGTTTCAGTTGCAACCAGTAGTGGCGGTTACGAAAGCGGCTTACCAGGAGATCTACCCGGGCACAACGATAAATGCACGTTGGGTAGTAGTCATCGGCAACCGCCGATTAGCCGCCGCGCAGAAGTTCGGTCGGCCCACCCTTGACATTGTGGTCAAGGATGACCTGGCTCAAGATCGAGGCACTCTGTTGACGGCGATCATCGCCGAGAACGTGGATCGTTCGGGGTTCGACGTCATTGAGGAAGCCAAGGCGGTGGAGAGCCTCGTAGGGGAGTACGGCAGCGCAGATGCGGTAGCTGAGCACCTTCGCAAGAGTAAGACTTGGGTATCGCACCGTAGGGCGCTTCTCAATCTTGCGCCAGACTTGCAGGAAGCGACCCGGCGAGGCGAGTTGGCCATTCGCGAGGCCCGCGGCCTGGCCCGCGTCCCACTTGAACAACAAGTCTCACGCTGGAACAGGGATCGGAAAGATCCAGCAACCGCCGATAGTCCAACGGGGGAGTCAGGTCGGCAGAAAGATCGCAAAGCCGAGGCATCCGCCCCGTACGCCAGGTCGATCTCACGGGCTCTGCGCAAGTTCGATACGGACCCACAGGCGCTCGCCTTGGCCTTGCGCGCACAACTTGGCGATACCGGCTCGCGAGCCTTAATGAGCCATCTTCGCAAGCTGTTGAAGTCATAGACTCAAAGCGCCTGGCGTTGGTTTTCCGCGGAAAACCACTTCTGCGGGCAACCCCCTGAATCGACCTCCAGGGGTGAATCCCGCTTAAAGGCACTACCTTTGGGTCGATGATCACACCAGCGGTGACTCGATCCGCTGCTCGCGGCATATAGCCGCACGACCACATGAGATTCGTCACTGTGACGTATGAAAGTGGCTTCCGATTACCCGGCAAGTTGACTGCTGCTCGCCCATGATCGTGGCGCGCACCTTCTCTCGACCACCGGCCGAAGGTGCAATTGGCAGCGGCGCTGGCAGAGCACCGGTCCTGAGTGTGCTCAGTATCGGGCCTCCCGGCAGTCAATACCGTCAAAACCTTTGAGACTGATCAACGACGGGAGCAGGTTCCATGACAAGCACGACGAGCCCGGGAAACGCACCCGCCATGCCGCCGGTAGTCGACCATCAGACCTGCGAACCGCACTTGACGAGCTGCGCCGCCGGGAGAAGGCCGCGACCAGGGAGCTCGATGCGATCGCCGCCCAGCGCCGGCGCCTGCCGATGGTGAAGATGGCGGACTACACGCTTGATCGGCGCGAATGGCCCGATCCCGCTCGCCGACGTGTTCGAGGGCCGGTCGCAGCTCATCGTCTACAACCACATGTGGTCCGACGGCGCGGAGTGGCAGTGCGGCGGTCGCACCGTGCATTCACGTCATACACCCGGCTCAAATTCCTGGACAACTACGACGCCCGCCTCGTCATCGTCACCAACGGTCCGATCGCCGAAGTGCTGGCCTACCGGGACAAGGTCGGCAACCGGATGGACTGGTATTCCGTCGTCAAAGAGCTCGTTCGGAGCCGATGTCGATGCGCCTCGGCCAACCGACCGCCTCGAGATTGTGTCGTTATCGGCTGAGCTGGCGAACTCTCGGAGATCCGGACACGCCCGGTGTGGATCATCTGGCCGCAGGGCGACCCGCGTTGGATGCTGTCGCCCTGCTGGCACCCCAACGGTCAGTCGAGTCAGCAGCGCGGGGGAGGGGCCTTATTGAGTGAGTCCGCCATCTCACGTTTCAAACGTCGGAGAGGTCGCCCAACTCACTGAGATCGCCCGGGGTCATGAATTGCGCCAAGGCGTCGAGGTAATGAAGGGCGGCCGCCCGGTGGTGCTCGGCGGAGTGCTGAGCGGACTGATCTGCTTCCCACAATTCCCGTTGCGCGGCGATCAACAGCCTATTCGCTTCTTGCAGGGATACGACCAGGGCGCGAAGGTCTGGATCTGCGGGAGCGGAGCCACCCTGGGGGGGTAATTCGTCGGCGTAGACGTACCAGCGTAGGCGCTTGGGCCGTGGTTCAGCGCCGCCACGCAGCTCGCCTGCATGGATGGCCTTGATCAGCGTCCGCTTGTCCTTGCCCAAACGGGCGGCTGCCTCGTTGATCGGCACAACCCGCCCCTGCGGCGTGGTCTCCACGCCGGGCGGCGGGCGCTTAGGCTCGGTCATCTCGTCAGCCGGCGCGTGGGTGCGCCGTGCTCCTCCTTTAGAGCATTATGCTCTTATCTAACGACAATTGTGCTAAATACGCCACGCCGCTGGACACCGATGTCCCTAATTAAGGACATCGATGTCCTAAACTTAGGGCACACCAATTCGGCCTAGCGTCGTAACCGGCGAGAGTGAACGGAGCTGAGAAATGGCGGACATCGCCACAGATGCGAAACCAGTCCGGCGTCGGAGAAACTGGCGCCACAGCGAGAACCGCGCTTCGTCGAAGTATGTCGCCAAACGAGTTACCGAAGCCGACCATGAGGCACTCACCAAGTACGCCGACGCTCACGGCGTCAAGATCGCCGAAATGCTGGCGCCGGCCGTCAACGACCTCATTGCTCGGGCCCGTGATTACTGCGGCCAGCTAGACGAATTACCGGGGTCGGCGAAGGCGTCCTAACGTCGCGCACCCCCCTGGGGTCTGGCCGCCGCCACAATGTGCCCGCCGAGAATTTCAGCGACCACCTCGATCGCGACGCGTTCAGCGTTCTCATCCGGGGGACCTGTGGCCATTACCGAATCCAGCCATGCCGCATATTCCACGTCATCCTCGGGCCCGCGTGGTGCGCAACCAGTCGCGGCCACGGTGGCTGGTCCG
>JAHZJB010000040.1 GCA_022601135.1 Actinomycetes bacterium
ATCTTTTCACCGCTGACGAGCAGGAACCCGTGCACGAACACCCGGTGGGGGAGTTCGATACCGGCCGACATTAAGAAGGCGGGCCAGTACACGGTGTGGAACCGGATGATGTCCTTGCCGATCATGTGCAGGTCGGCCGGCCAGTACTTACTGAAGTTCTCCGAGGCGGTGTCCGGGAAACCGGCACCCGTCAGGTAGTTGGTGAGCGCGTCGACCCACACGTACATGACGTGGTCGGGGTGGTTGGGAACCGGCACGCCCCAGTCGAACGTGGTCCGCGAGATCGACAGGTCGCGCAGGCCGCCCGACACGAAGCTGACGATCTCGTTGCGCCGCACGTCGGGGCCGATGAACTCGGGGTGAGCGTCGTAGTGCGCCAGTAGGCGTTCGGTGTAGGCCGACAACCGGAAGAAGTAGGTCTGCTCCTCGGTCCAGGCCACCTCTGCGCCCGTCTCGATGGAGACACGTGTGCCGTCGGGTCGGGTGTCCAGTTCGTCATCGGTGTAGAAGCGCTCGTCACGCACCGAATACCAGCCGGAGTAGGAGTCGAGGTAGATGTCGCCCGCCGCGTCCATCGCATTCCAGATCGCGATGGACGCCTCGGTGTGGTCGGTGTCGGTGGTGCGGATGAATCGGTCGAACGTCGAACCGAGCCGCTCCTGCATCACCTGGAAGGCGTCGGAATTTCGGCGGGCCAGTTCGGCGGTCGCGATGCCTTCTGTGGCGGCGGCCTGCGCCATCTTGAGGCCGTGCTCATCGGTACCGGTGAGGAAGCGGACGTCGAAACCGTCCAGGCGTTTGAACCGGGCGACGGCGTCGGTGGCGATGTATTCGTAAGCATGGCCGATGTGGGGCCGACCGTTGGGGTAGGCAATCGCGGTGGTGATGTAGTACGGCGCGCCCGGGGCGGAGGTTCCTGGGGTGCGCGTCCCCGCGCCGGGGGCGGAGGTTCCTGGGGTGCGCGTCCCCGCGCCGGGGGCGGAGGTTCCTGGGGTGCGCGTCCCCGCGCCGGGGGCGGATTCAGTCATCGAGAAGTCACCTTAAGGTGTTGGGCGTGAGCTCCCACAGAAAGCGGGGTGAGCCGCCACCGCTTCCCGAACCGCTGGCCCCCCTGATCGACGCTCACACTCATCTGGATGCATGCGGAGCTGTCGATGCTGACGACGTGCGTGCGATTCTGGACCGGGCCGGCGCGGCCGGGGTGTGTGCGGCCGTGACTATTGCCGACGACTTGGCATCGGCGCAGTGGGCGGTCAGCGCCGCCGAGTGGGATTCGCGCGTCTACGCCGCAGTGGCACTGCACCCGACTCGGGCCAATGCGTTGACGCCGGAGGCCAAGGCCGAGATTGAGCGGTTGGCCGAGCACCCGCGGGTCGTCGCGATCGGGGAGACGGGCATGGACCGGTACTGGCCCGGTCGACTTCGGGGGTGTGCGACTACCGCCGAGCAACGCGAAGGGTTCGCCTGGCACATCGATCTGGCCAAGCGGACAGGCAAGCCGCTGATGATCCACAACCGTGACGCCGACGCCGACGTACTCGACGTATTGCGCGCCGAGGGTGCTCCTGAGACTGTGATTTTCCACTGTTTTTCCTCTGGCGCCGACATGGCGCACAGGTGCCTGGAAGCCGGGTGGCTGCTCAGTCTGTCCGGGACTGTCAGCTTCAAGAATGCCCATGAGCTGCGGGAAGCCGCAAAACTGATTCCGCCCGACCAGCTGCTCGTCGAAACGGATGCGCCGTTTCTGACCCCCCATCCGTACCGTGGAGCTCCGAATGAGCCCTACTGTCTGCCCTACACTGTGCGAGCGTTGGCCGAAATCGTCGGCCGGCCCGCGGAGCTGATCGCCGAGGCGAGTTTCGCGACGGCGGAGCGAATCTGCGACGTGCAAAGTTGCCGTTCGTAGACCTTTTCGTTACCGTCTTGTTATCAAATTCGGGCTGGCTACCGTGCCGTCCGAAGTGCCTAGTCCGGGACAGACGACATTGTGAATGCGATAACGAAACTTCATCAAACACGGTCGCCGATGCTGCGGGCCGTAGTCGCTGCAATTTTGCTGGCATTGGTCTTCGCCGGTGGAACCGCGGTATCGGCGCACAAGACCGTGACGCTCACGGTTGACGGCGCCTCGATGACGGTTCCGACGATGAAGAGTCGCGTCATCGACGTTGTCAACGAGAACGGTTTCGAGGTCGGCGACCGCGACGATCTGTATCCGGCCGCCGATGCGCCCGTCGAGCGGTCCGAGGTCATCGTGCTGCGTCGCAGCAGACCCTTGGAGATCTCGACAGACGGTGGCGGCACCGAGCGAGTCTGGACGACCGCCTCTACCGTGCAGGAGGCACTGGCGCAGTTGCGGATGACCGACAAGGCGCCGTTGGCGGCCTCGCGCGGCAGTCGCGTTCCGCTTGCGGGAATGTCGCTGCCGGTGGTCAGCCCCAGGACGGTGCAGTTGAACGACGGTGGTGTGCATCGGACTCTCCACCTCGCCGCGCCGAGCGTGGCCGCCTTGTTGGAGGCCGCGGGAGTCCCACTGCAGCAAAGCGATACCGTCTTTCCCGCCCCGTCTTCCCCCATCGTCGAGGGCATGCAGATCGAGGTCACTCGGGTCCGGGTCGAGAAAGTCACCCAACGTCTGCCGCTGGCCCCGAACAACCATCGCATCGAGGACGTGACGCTCAACATGAGCCGCCAGATCGTCGAGGATCCGGGTAGCCCAGGCACCCAGGACGTCACGTTCGCTGTCGCCACCGTCAACGGGGTTGAGACGGGCAGACTGCCGGTTGCCAACGTCGTCGTCGCGCCGGCCCGCGACGGTGTGCTGAGGGTCGGCGCCAAACCGGGTACCGAGGTGCCGCCGGTGTCCAACGGGGCAACCTGGGACGCGCTAGCGGGTTGCGAAGCGGGCGGAAACTGGTCGATCAACACCGGAAATGGATACTTCGGCGGGGTCCAATTTGACCAAAACACCTGGGAACGCAGCGGTGGTCTGCGTTATGCTGCAAGAGCGGATCTGGCAACAAGAGAAGAGCAGATCGCGATTGCTGAAATTACTCGGTCGCGTCAAGGATGGGGGGCGTGGCCGACCTGTAGCGGGAGGATCGGTGTGCGGTGACAATTCGGCTACTCGGGCGTACTGAGATCCGGCACCTGGCAAAGTCCATCGATTTCCGCCCGCGCAAGTCGCTGGGTCAGAATTTCGTTCACGACGCCAACACGGTTCGCCGCATCGTGTCCGCTTCCGGGATCAACCGGTCGGATCACGTCCTCGAGGTCGGTCCCGGGCTGGGTTCGCTCACGCTGGCGCTGCTCGATCGCGGAGCGAAGGTGACCGCCGTGGAGATAGATTCCGTGTTGGCCCGCCAGCTCCCGTCCACGATCGCGGGACACTCGAACAGTGAGATCAACCGGTTGACCGTGCTCAACCGCGACATTCTGGCGCTGGAGAAGTCGGAACTGGCCGAGCAGCCCACCGCCTTGGTGGCGAACCTGCCGTACAACATCGCTGTCCCCGCGCTGCTGCACCTGCTCGCGGAGTTCCCGACGATCCGCACCGTGATGGTGATGGTCCAGGCGGAGGTCGCTGAGCGGCTCGCGGCCGAACCCGGTAGCAAGGCATATGGGGTTCCCAGCGTCAAGGTGCGGTTCTTCGGCAATGTCCGCCGCTACGGCATGGTGTCACCGACGGTGTTCTGGCCTATTCCCCGGGTCTACTCCGGTCTGGTGCGCATCGACCGACACGACATCGCGCCGTGGCCTACCGACCCGGAGTTCCGTAAGCAGGTTTTCGAACTGGTCGACGTGGCCTTCGCGCAGCGGCGGAAGACGGCGCGCAATGCGCTGGCGGAATGGGCGGGTTCGGGCAACGAGTCGGCCAGCCGCCTGCTGGCTGCCAGCATCGACCCGTCGCGCCGGGGTGAAACGCTGAAAGTCGTCGATTTCGTTCGGTTACTGCAACGCTCCGAGGACTGGCACGTTGCACCCGAGGACGAGCCGGCCACGGAAGAGCGGCCCGCCGGTGACTCGGCAGTTTCTGAGGCGCAGGCGGAAATCAGCCCGGTTTAGGGTTCTTCGGGCGGCACTCATCGGTATCGGGCACCCGTCGACCGCTACGGCGCTAGTGTCGGGGCGGTGTCCGCGCGAGACGGAAATACGGCATCTGAGTGGGTTCCGACCGGGTCGGTCACCGTCCGGGTTCCCGGCAAGGTCAACCTCTACCTCGAGGTGGGGGACCGGCGGGCGGACGGTTACCACGAGTTGAACACCGTTTTCCACGCGGTGTCGCTACTCGACGAGGTCACCGTCACCACTGCCGATGTGTTGACGTTGACAGTCTCGGGCGAGGGTGCGGAATCTCTCCCGGTCGACGATGCCAACCTCGCGTGGCAAGCCGCCGAGCTGATGGCCGAGCACGTTGGTCGAGCCCCGGACGTCGCGATCTCGATCGGGAAGTCGATTCCGGTGGCGGGCGGGATGGCCGGGGGTAGTGCCGATGCGGCGGCGGTGTTGGTCGCGATGAACTCCCTGTGGGAGCTCGGGGTGCCGCGGCGGGACCTGCACGCACTGGGCGCTCAACTGGGTAGTGACGTGCCGTTCGCCCTTCACGGCGGTACGGCCCTGGGTACCGGCCGCGGCGAGGAGTTGGCCACCGTGCTCGCCCGCAATACGTTCCACTGGGTGCTGGCCTTCGCCGCAGGGGGACTGTCCACCAAGAAGGTGTTCGCCGAAATCGACCGCTTGCGGGCGGCGGGTGACCGCGATTTGCCTCCGCGCCTGGAATCCCCCGAACCGGTCTTGGCCGCGTTGGCATCGGGGGATCCGGAGCAGTTGGCCCCACTGCTCGGTAACGACTTACAACCGGCGGCGCTGAGCCTCGACGCGTCGCTGCGCCGCACGTTGCGCGCGGGGACGGAGGCGGGTGCGCTGGCGGGTTTGGTGTCCGGCTCGGGACCGACGTGCGTGTTCTTGTGCGCGTCGGCCGGCGCTGCCCTCGATGTAGGAACCGAACTCGCCGGGGCGGGGGTGTGTCGGACGGTGCGGGTGGCCAGCGGCCCGGTGCAGGGTGCTCGGGTGGTGCCGAGGCCATTTGCGGCCGGATAGCAACCGCACGTCGGTGCGATCACCCGGTTCCATCACGAATCGGTGTGACTAATGCCTCAATCATCGCCATTGTTTGGCAGTTGTTTAAGAGATGCTTAAGATGGTCGACGGTGAGGACGCGCGATCGAGAAATAGACGCAACCAGTTCCGCCGCCGCTGAGCACGGTGGGCGATGGGCTGGATTCGACCGCGCCCACTTGAGATCACCGATTCGAGACACAAACGCTTCCAAAAAGTACGCGCGCCTCCGTGAAAAGGCCTCTCAACAGGTGGAGCATGGCAAGCGCGGGTTCGCACCGGGGCACATGTCGGCGAGGAGGTCGTGGTGAGCAGATTCACCGAGAAGATGTACCGCAATGCCCGTACCACCGATAAAGGCATGGTCACCGGTGAGCCGCACGAGCCGGTGCGGCACACCTGGGGCGAGGTGCACGAGCGGTCACGGCGAATCGCCGGTGGACTGGCGGCCGCCGGTATCGGGCTCGGCGACGCTGTCGGCGTGCTGGCCGGATATCCCGTGGATATCGCCCCCACCGCACAGGGTCTGTGGATGCGCGGTGCCAGCCTGACGATGCTGCACCAGCCCACCCCGCGCACCGACTTGCCCTTGTGGGCTGATGACACCATGACCGTCATCGGAATGATCGAGGCCAAGGCCGTCATCGTCGCCGAGCCCTTCCTGGCCGCCATTCCGGTCCTGCAGGAAAAAAACATCACCGTGCTGACTGTCGACGAGCTGTTGGCGGCCGAGCCGATCGACCCCATCGAGGTCGGCGAGGACGATCTCGCGCTCATGCAATTGACCTCCGGATCGACCGGATCTCCCAAGGCCGTGCAGATCACCCACCGCAACATCCACTCCAACGCCGAGGCGATGTTCATCGGTGCCGAGTACGACGTCGACAAGGACGTCATGGTGAGCTGGTTGCCCTGCTTCCATGACATGGGCATGGTCGGCTTCCTCACCATCCCGATGTACTTCGGCGCTGAGCTGGTCAAGGTCACGCCGATGGATTTCCTTCGCGACACGCTGCTGTGGGCCCGGCTGATCGACAAATACCAGGGCACGATGACCGCCGCGCCCAACTTTGCCTATGCGCTGTTCGCCAAGCGGCTGCGTAGGCAGGCCAATCCGGGCGAGTTCGACCTGTCGACCCTACGGTTCGCGCTGTCGGGTGCGGAACCGGTGGATCCAGCCGATGTCGACGACCTGATCGATGCCGGCAAACCTTTCGGCCTGCAACCGGAGGCCATCTTGCCCGCGTACGGCATGGCCGAGACTACGTTGGCGGTGTCGTTCTCGCCCTGTGGTGCGGGTCTGGTGGTCGACGAGGTCGACGCCGACTTGTTGGCTGCGCTGCGCCGCGCCGTGCCCGCCGCCAAGGGCAACACGAAGCGGCTGGCCACTCTCGGCCCGTTGCTCACCGACTTGGAAGCACGCGTCATCGACGACCACGGCAACTTGATGCCCCCGAGAGGTGTCGGCGTCATCGAATTGCGCGGCGAGAGCCTGACGCCCGGTTACCTGACCATGGGCGGCTTCATCCCGGCCCAGGATGAGCACGGCTGGTACGACACCGGAGACCTCGGCTACTTGACCGAGAATGGCCACGTCGTCGTCTGCGGCCGCGTCAAGGACGTCATCATCATGGCCGGCCGCAACATCTATCCGACCGACATCGAGCGCGCTGCGGGCCGTGTCGAAGGGGTGCGGGCCGGATGTGCAGTCGCGGTTCGTCTGGACGCCGGCCACTCACGCGAGACATTCGCCGTCGCCGTCGAGTCCAACGCTTGGGAGGATCCCGTCGAGGTGCGCCGCATTGAGCACCAAGTCGCCCACGAAGTGGTGGCCGAGGTCGACGTGCGGCCGCGCAACGTGGTGGTCCTTGGACCCGGCAGCATCCCGAAGACCCCGTCGGGCAAGCTGCGTCGCTCCACCTCGGTCTCGCTCGTTCTCTAGAACCCGGCCAGCGCGCGTGTCTGTCCGCGGCGCGCCGCGGCTTCTCGGCATTTTCGGCACGCTCGCGCGGTAACGCTAGGACCAGGCGTGCACCGTGTTCTGGGCGGGTTCCAGCCCCTGTGCGATCAGCAACTCGGTAGCGTCGGCGGCTTGCTCGCAGACAGCGGGCAGTTCGGTGCGCTCGGTGGCGTTGAAGTTCTCCAGTACGAAGGCCGCCGGATCCTGGCGCCCGGGCGGTCGGCCGACGCCGATCCGGACACGTTGGAAATCCCTGCTGCCCAGGGCTGATGCGACGGACCGTAAGCCGTTGTGGCCGCCCTCCCCGCCACCCAGCTTGAGCCGGATACGACCGAAGTCAATGTCCAGCTCGTCGTGGATCACCACGACGTCGGCTGGGGCAACCGAGTAGTACTTGGCCAGTGGGCCGACCTGTCTGCCGGATTCGTTCATGTACACCCGCGGCTTGGCCAGCACCACCGCTCGGCCGGCGAGGCGCCCGGTGGCCACCTCAGCCCCGGACTTCTTGTGCACCCTGAACGTCTCGCCGAGGCGACCGGCAAGAATCTCGGCCACCATGAACCCGACGTTGTGCCGGTTCCTGGCGTACTTCGGTCCGGGGTTGCCCAGGCCGACCACCAGTATCGGATCGGCCACCAGAGGTGTCCGTTCCCGCCGAGCTACGCGGAATCGGAGTCGGATGACGACCCCTCGGAGGTCTCGTCGCCGGATGTCTCCTCGGAGCCCTCTTCCGAGCCGGCCTCGCCTTCCTCACCGGCGCCCTCGGCGTCCAGGTCGTCGGCGGTCGGCGCGACGACCACGTTGACCACCAACAGCTCTGGGTCCGACACGAGGGTGACGCCCGCCGGCAACACGATGCCTCCGGCGGTGATCTGGGTGCCGGCTTCGGCGCCCTCCACCGACACGGTTAGATTCTCCGGGATCGACTGAACGTCAGCTTCGATCTCGATGGCGGTGGCGTCCTGGGTTACCAGGGTGCCTGGCTCGGCGTCCCCTTCGACCACGATGTTGACCTCGACGGTCACCTTTTCTCCGCGGCGCACGATGAGCAGGTCGGCGTGCTGGATGTTGCGGCGGATCGGGTGGATCTCGAGGGCCTTGGTCAGCGCGAGCTGTTCCTTGCCGTTGATGTCGAGGGTCAGAACGGCGTTGGTGCCGGCGTGGCGAAGCACGGCTGAGAAGTCATGCGCGTCGAGCTCGAGGTGCTGCGGGTCGCCGCCCCGGCCGTACAGCACCGCGGGGACCCTGCCCTCGCGGCGTGCGCGCCGTGAGGCGCCCTTGCCGGTCGAGGTACGGACCTGTGCGATCAGGTTGTTGGGCGCGTTCTTCGCCATGGTCGGTGCTCCTGTGCCGGTGATCGGTGTCGGGCACGGCCAGGGTCGTACACCATTGCGGTGCTGGTTCCCGTCGATAACGGTAGACCTGCAGAATCAGGCCACCCTCGCCGTGACGCGACGTCAAGGGTAGCGCAATCGGTGTTCAGGGCGAAAATCTACAGCGGAAATTCGATGCCGGTAAGTTGCTCGGAAAGCGTCCACAGCGCCGTGGCCTTGGCGCGGCTGCGTGCCAGCGGGCTGCGCGCGTTTTGACCGGTGGGGCCGCGCATCCCGAACCGCGGCCCGACGAAACTGTCTCCGGGCAAGGGCTGCGTCGCCGCGTAGAGGGTTTGGCGGGCACCGAAGTCCGCGTCTGTCGCCAACAGCTGGTTGGTGGCATTCCAGAACCGGGTACCGATCCGGTTCCCGGTCTGCCCTTGCAGGTTGGTTGCTGAGTACCCCGGGTGGGCCGCGAGGGCTTTCAGCGGGGATCCGGCGGCGTCCAGTCTGCCCTGCAGTTCGCTGGTGAACAGCAGGTTGGCCAGTTTCGACTGGCCGTAGGCCGGCCAGGCCAGGTAGGGCCGTGCCTTCCAGTTGAGGTCGTCGAGGCTGATGTAGCCGAGCAGGTGCATCATCGACGACACCGTGACGACCCGATCGGTGATCGTGGGAAGCAACAGGTTGGTCAGCGCGAAGTGGCCGAGGTGGTTGGTCCCGATCTGGCTCTCGAAACCGTCGAC
This sequence comes from Actinomycetes bacterium, assembly GCA_022601135.1. Taxonomy (GTDB): domain Bacteria; phylum Actinomycetota; class Actinomycetes; order Mycobacteriales; family Mycobacteriaceae; genus Mycobacterium. The sequence goes on from JAHZJB010000040.1 coordinate 9,135, forward strand.
GGTCAACGAATACGGCACCGCCATGATGCCGGCGTTGTTGATCAGCACGTCGATCGTCTCTCCGGCTTCGGCGACCCCATCGGCGAACTCCCGGATGGAAGTGAGGTCCTGCAGATCGAGCTTGCGCACTTCCACATCGCCGGACATCTCCGCCGCGGCGGCCTTGCCCTTGTCGAGATTGCGCACCGCCAAGATCGTTCTGGCCCCGACGCGCGCCAACTCGCGTGCGGTTACCAGACCCAGCCCTGAGTTGGCGCCGGTGACGATAATGCTGCGTCCGGCAAGGGACGGAAGGTCGGCGGCGGTCCAGTCGGTCATGTACCCACACTAATGCGGGCTCTGCTGGGCTGGGTCGACGGCTCCGGCCCTTGTGTTGACGAAACCGTCAGAGAATTTCTCGGACATTGTCGAGCGGCTGAGCCAACCGAGTCCCCTTCGATGTCACCACGAACGGGCGTTCGATCAGAATGGGATGCTCGGCCATCGCGTCGAGGATGTCGTCGTCGGACGCAGAGCCCAGCTGGAGTTCGGCGTAGAGCCGCTCGCGCTTACGCACGGCGGTACGCACGTAGATTCCCGCGTCGGCGATCAGCTTCACCAACTCGGTACGCGACGGCGGGGTCTTGAGGTACAACACGACCTCCGGATCGATGCCGTTCTCGCGCAGCAACTCCAGTGTCTTTCGTGAGGTCGAGCACTTCGGATTGTGGTAGATACGGTCAGTCATCCTCGGCCTTTGTCTCGGGTGCTCATCGGCCGCTCCTTAGGCAGAGCCGTCGAAAAGTCCTGTCACTGAGCCATTTTCAAACACCGCTCGGATCGTGCTGGCCAGCAGGGGCGCGATCGAAAGGACGGTGAGTTGGGCGAACATCTTGTCCTCGCCGATCGGTAGGGTGTTGGTCACGATGACCTCGCTTGCGCCGCAGTCAGCCAGGCGCTGCGGGGCGGGGCCGGACAGCACCCCGTGTGTCGCGGCGATGATGACGTCGGCGGCGCCGTCTTCTTTGAGGAGTTGCACCGCGCCGGCAATGGTGCCTCCGGTGTCGATCATGTCGTCAGTCAGAATGCAGGTCTTGCCGTGGACTTCGCCCACCACCCGGTTGGACTTCACCTGATTGGGGATGAGCGGGTCGCGGGTCTTATGGATGAAGGCCAGCGGAACCCCGCCCAGCGAGTCGGCCCACTTCTCGGCCACGCGCACCCGGCCCGAGTCGGGGGAAACCACCACCAAGTCGTGTTGGGCGTAGTGGTCGGCTATGTAGCCGCACAGCAGCGACTGCCCGCGCATGTGGTCGACCGGGCCGTCGAAGAAGCCCTGAATTTGATCGGTGTGCAGATCGACCGTCACGATCCGGTCGGCGCCGGCGGTCTTGAGTAGATCGGCGACCAGCCGGGCCGAGATCGGTTCCCGGCCGCGATGCTTCTTATCCTGCCGGGAATAGGGGTAAAACGGCAGGATCGCGGTGATCCGTTTGGCGCTGCCCCTTTTGAGCGCATCGATCATGATGAGCTGTTCCATGAGCCACTGATTCAGCGGCCAGGGATTGCTCTGTAGTACGAAGGCGTCGCAGCCGCGGACCGACTCGTCGAAGCGGACGAAGATCTCACCGTTGGCGAAATCACGCGCAGTTTGCTCTGTCACGTTGACGTCGAGTTCCTTGGCCACTTGCTCGGCCAACTCAGGGTGCGCTCGCCCGGAGAAGAGCATCAGGTTCTTGCGATTGTCGGTCCAGTCGTGGCTCACGGGCTGCCCTCGGCTTCGTTGGATCGATGGGGGGCGATACTTCGGCCATCGTACGTAGCGTGTACCCGCGGACTCCGGCGGGTTGCCGGTAGGCCGACAAGCCGACCGAATGCTACGAGTCGGCCGGCTCCTCGTGCTGCTTGTCGGCGGGCCGGGTGGCTTCGGTGGGATTCGCAGCTGCCGCCGCGGTGGCCGCAGCGCTGCCGGGCCGTTTTCGCGCCACCCAGCCTTCGATGTTGCGCTGCGAACCCGCGGACACGGCCAGTGCGCCAGGCGGCACATCTTCGCGGACCACCGTTCCCGCCCCGGTGTAGGCTCCGTCGCCGACGGTCACCGGCGCCACGAACATGGTGTCCGATCCGGTGCGCACATGGGAACCAATTGTGGTACGCCGCTTGGTTTCTCCGTCGTAGTTGACAAAGACGCTGGAGGCGCCGATGTTGCTGTGCGCACCGATGTCGGCGTCGCCGACGTAGGTCAGATGCGGGACCTTGGTGCCCTCCCCGATGTGGGTGTTTTTTGTCTCGACGAACGCCCCCAGCTTTCCGGCGGCACCCAGCACCGTGCCGGGGCGCAGATAGGTGAACGGGCCGACGTCGGCGTCGTCTCCGATCACCGCCGACGAGCCATGGGTACGGACCACCTCGGCTCTGTCCCCGACGGTGACATCGCTCAGCGTGGTTTCGGGTCCGATCTCGCAGTGGGTGCCGATGCTCGTGGCGCCCCGAAGCTGAGTGCCGGGGCGCACGACCGTATCGCGGCCAATGGATACTGCGACATCGATCCAGGTGGACGCAGGGTCAACGACTGTTACACCGGCGTACTGATGCCTGGCGACGATGCGGCGGTTCAGTTCCGCGCCCAGCTCGGCCAGCTGAGCGCGGTCGTTGACGCCGGCGACCAGCGCGGTGTCGTCAACGTGTTTCGCACGCACCGTGCCCCCGTCTGAGCGCACGATCGAAATGACGTCGGTCAGGTAGAGCTCGTGCTGGGCGTTGTCGGAGCGCAACCTGCCCAGAGCCGACCGCAGCGCCTCGACGTCGAAGGCGTACACGCCGGCGTTCACCTCGGTGATCGCCCGCTGCTCCGGGCTGGCGTCGGCCTGCTCGACGATTCCCAGGAGGTCCCCGCCCGAGGGCGTGCGCAGCACCCGTCCGTATCCGGTCGGGTCCGCCAGCGTGGTGGTCAGGACGGTGGCGACCGCCGATTCGGCAATGTGCGTGGCGATCAGGTCGGCCAGCGTATCGGCATCCAACAGTGGGACGTCGCCGGAAGTCACCACAACGACGCCGGTGAAGTCTGTCGGCAGTGCCGACAGGCCGCATTCCGCGGCGTGCCCGGTTCCCCGCTGTCGTTCCTGCACGGCGATCTCGACCCGATGGCCCAGTCCGTCCGCGATCGCCAGCGCCGCCGGGGCCACCCGCTCCCTGTCCCGACCAACTACCACCACGTGGTGCCGCGGTGCCACCTCCGCCACGGCGTGCATCGAGTGCGACAGCATGCTGCGACCAGCAAGGGTGTGCAGGACCTTGGGGGTGTCGGATTTCATCCGGGTGCCGGCGCCCGCCGCCAGAATGATGACCGCGGCTTCACGCATAGGTGTCCTTCCCCCGCCCGCTCCGTCGCCAGGACTCGAACCTGAACTATCTGAACCAAAATCAGAGGTGCTGCCGATTACACCACGACGGACTGATCACCCCGAGACTCTAGTCGAAGCAACTAGGGTCAAAGCCGTGGCTGCGTCCGATAAGGAGTTGCGCGCCCCGCGCGCCAGGATGACCGGTAGTGAACGCCGCCAGCAGTTGGTCGAGGTCGCCAAGTCGCTGTTCGCCGAGCGTGGCTTCGATGGAACGTCGATCGAGGAGATCGCGCTGCGGGCCAACGTGTCCAAGCCCGTGGTCTACGAGCATTTTGGCGGCAAGGAAGGGCTATACGCCGTCGTGGTGGACCGCGAGATGTCCGCCTTACTGGACGGCATCACCGCCTCGTTGACCAAGAACCGCTCCCGGGTGCGGATCGAGCGGGTCGCGCTGGCCCTGCTGACCTACGTCGAGGAGCGCACCGACGGCTTCCGCATCCTGATACGCGATTCCCCGGCGAGCATCACCTCAGGTACGTACTCGACGCTGCTCAACGACGCCGTCAGCCAGGTGGCGTCGATCCTGGCGGGGGACTTCTCCCGGCGCGGGCTGGACCCCGACCTGGCGCCGTTGTACGCACAGGCGCTCGTGGGCTCGGTGTCGATGGCTGCGCAATGGTGGCTGGACGTTCGCGAGCCCAAGAAGGAAGTAGTCGCGGCGCACCTGGTCAACCTGTGCTGGAACGGGCTCACCCACCTGGAATCCGACCCGATACTGCACCAGGAGTAGCGCCCTGGCCGCGGGCCTCGTCCCGCACCAGGGAGCCTTGAGTGCCACCGCCGCAACCATTTCGGCGGTTGCCTACGATGGAGCCCATCATGACCGCATCGGGGACCATCGACGTCCACACCCCGATCGCGGGTCTCGTCGAACTGGCTTTACGCGACCCTTCCCTGCAGGAGGTGGCTCGTCGCGCCGCCGACCGGCCCGCCGATCTCACTTTCGTCGGCCCGGCCAGTGCGCGGGTCTATGTGGCTATGGCGCTCGCGCAGTCCGGCCCGCTGTTGGTCGTCACGGCGACGGGGCGGGAAGCAGAGGACCTGACCGCCGAGTTGCGTGGTGTGCTGGGCGAGGCGGTTGCGATGTTCCCGTCCTGGGAAACGCTGCCGCACGAGCGTCTCTCACCCGGTGTGGACACGGTCGGCGCGCGGCTCATGCTGCTGCGCCGCCTTTCTCGTCCCGAGGACGAGCGGCTGGGTCCGCCGCTGCGGATCGTGGTGACCGCCGCGCGGTCGCTGCTGCAGCCGATGGCCCAACGGCGAGGCGGCGAGTGTGGCGGATTTGAGCCGGTCATGCTGACCGTGGGCGCCGACATCGACCTCGGTGGCGGAGCCGCCCCGGCGGCGACATTCGGTGCCGGAGCCGCCCCGGCGGCGACATTCGATGGCGTGATCGCGCGGCTCGTCGACCTGGCCTACACCCGCGTCGACATGGTCGGCAAGCGCGGTGAGTTCGCCGTGCGGGGCGGCATCCTCGACATCTTCCCGCCGACCTACGAGCATCCCGTGCGGATCGAGTTCTGGGGTGACGAAGTGTCCGAAATGCGGATGTTCTCCGTCGCCGACCAGCGGTCCATCCCGGAGATCGACATCGACAGCGTGATCGCCCTGCCGTGCCGCGAGTTGCTGCTCACCGCCGATGTGCGGGTCCGTGCCGCGGCGCTGTCGGAAGAACACCCCGTCACCGAGAACAGCGTGCCGGGGAGCGTGCCCGACATGCTGGCCAAACTGGCCGGGGGCATCCCGGTCGATGGGATGGAGGCGCTGCTGCCACTGTTGAATCCCACTGCCTTGGCGACGCTGCCGCAACACCTGCCGGACGGCACCCCGTTGCTGATCTGCGATCCGGAGAAGGTGCGTGCCAGGGCCGAGGACCTGATCAAGACCGGGCGCGAATTTCTCGAGGCGTCCTGGTCGACCGCGGCGATAGGCGGGGGGGTGCCGATCGACATCGAGACGATGGGTACGTCCGGATTCGCCGGATTCGATGCCGCGCGCGACGCCGCGCGCGGTGCCGGGCACCCCTGGTGGACGCTGAGTCAGCTCGACGACGGATCCGCATTGGCGACGGGCATCCGGCCGGCTCCGACGGCGCGCGGCGGGCCACAGGTCACCGAAGAGGTCTTCGCGATGCTACGCGCCCACGTTGCGACCGGAGGGTACGGCGTTGTCGTCACACCGGGCACCGGCACCGCAATGCGGGTCGTTGAGCAACTGGGCGAAGCGGACACCCCCGCAACCATGCTGGAGCCCGGCGCCGTGCCCCGCGAAGGTGTGGTCGGCGTCATCAAGGGGCCTCTGCACGACGGCGTGGTGATACCCGGCGCCAACCTGGTCGTGATCACTGAGGCCGACCTGACCGGCAACCGCGCCGCGGCAACCGAAGGCAGGAGGTTGGCGGCCAAGCGCCGCAACGTCGTCGACCCGCTGGCGTTGACGGCCGGCGACCTGGTCGTTCACGATCAGCATGGCATCGGTCGGTTCATCGAGATGACGGAACGGGTGGTCGGCGGTGCCCGCCGCGAGTATCTGGTGCTCGAGTACGCCACCTCGAAGAGGGGCGGCGGGACGGACAAACTGTACGTGCCGATGGACTCGTTGGATCAGTTGTCCCGCTATGTCGGCGGGGAGGCGCCTTCGCTGTCGCGCCTGGGCGGGAGCGACTGGGCCAGTACGAAGACCAAGGCCCGTAGGGCGGTCCGTGAGATTGCCGCCGAGTTGGTCGCGCTGTACGCGAAACGCCAGGCCTCGGCCGGTCACGCTTTCAGCCCCGATACCCCGTGGCAGACGGAGATGGAGGATGCGTTCGGTTTCACCGAGACCGTGGACCAGCTAACCGCGATCACCGAGGTGAAGTCCGATATGGAGAAGGCGATCCCGATGGATCGGGTGATTTGCGGAGATGTTGGCTACGGCAAGACCGAGATCGCGGTGCGGGCAGCTTTCAAAGCGGTGCAGGACGGCAAACAGGTGGCGGTGTTGGTGCCGACCACGCTGCTGGCCGACCAGCATTTGCAGACCTTTACGGCCCGGATGACGGGCTTCCCCATCACGGTGAAGGGGTTGTCGCGGTTTACCGATCCTGCCGAGTCCAAGGCCACGTTGGACGGGATGAAGGACGGCTCGGTCGACATCGCTATCGGCACCCACCGATTGCTGCAGACGGGCGTGTCGTGGAAGGACCTGGGACTCGTCGTTGTCGACGAGGAGCAGCGCTTCGGCGTCGAACACAAGGAGCACATCAAGTCGATGCGCACCCATGTGGACGTACTGACGATGAGCGCGACGCCCATTCCGCGCACGCTGGAAATGAGCCTGGCCGGAATCCGCGAGATGTCGACGATCTTGACGCCGCCCGAAGAGCGCTACCCGGTGCTGACGTACGTCGGCCCGCAGGACAACAAGCAGATCGCCGCGGCACTGCGCCGGGAGATGCTGCGCGACGGACAGGCGTTCTACATCCACAACCGGGTGCGCACCATTGACGAGGCCGCCGCGCGGGTGCGGGCTTTGGTGCCCGAAGCCAGGGTCGTCGTTGCACACGGGCAGATGCCTGAGGAGCAACTGGAACGCACCGTGGAGGGATTCTGGAATCGCGAGTGCGACATCCTGGTATGCACCACGATCGTTGAGACCGGCTTGGACATCTCGAACGCCAACACGTTGATCGTGGAGCGTGCAGACACGTTCGGATTGTCGCAGTTGCATCAGTTGCGCGGCCGTGTGGGCCGAAGCCGGGAACGCGGCTACGCGTACTTTCTCTACCCGCCCGAGGTTCCGCTGACCGAAACGGCCTACGATCGGCTCGCGACGATCGCCCAGAACAACGAACTGGGCGCGGGTATGGCAGTCGCGATGAAGGACCTCGAAATCCGCGGTGCTGGAAACGTTTTGGGTGCTGCCCAGTCAGGGCATGTGGCCGGCGTGGGTTTTGATCTCTACGTGCGCCTGGTTGGCGAGGCGGTGGAGGCTTATCGGGCGGCCGCAGACGGGGAAACCGTTGCCGCCGTGCCAGAGCCGAAGGATGTTCGCATCGACCTTCCGGTCGACGCCCACCTTCCACCTGACTACATCGGCAGTGACCGGCTGCGATTGGAGGCTTACCGACGGCTGGCCGCGGCCCAGAATGACGTCTCGGTGGATTCGGTCGTCGAGGAGCTCATCGACCGATACGGCCCGCTGCCGGAAGCGGCTCGGCGATTGATTGCGGTCGCGCGGCTGCGGTTGCTGGCGCGTTCGCACGGCGTCACCGAGATCGGGGCGATGTCGGCGTCGACGGTGCGGATCTCACCGCTCACACTGCCTGATTCGGCGCAGATGAGACTCAAGCGGCTCTACGCGGGGGCGACCTACCGTGCCACCACCTCGACCGTTCAGGTGCCGATCCCGCGGTCGGGCAGCGGCGTGGGCGCGCCGAGGATCCGTGATCTCGACCTGGTGTCGTTCGTTGCGGGATTCCTCCTGGCCATCGATGGGATTCCGGAGGAGGAAGTTGATATAACCAAGTTCGGAGGTAGCCCGCGCGAATGAACGACATAGATCGGCATGAGGCCTACATGATCCCTCGAAGATGACCGTCGTCCTGGTAGACCCCCGCCGTCCCACGCTGGTGCCCGTCGATGCGGTCGCGCTGCTGACGGGCGACGTCCAGTACACCGAGGAGTTGCCGGTCAAGGTCCCGTGGTCGCTACCGTCGGCGCGCTCGGCCTATGACGGTGTCCCCGCCCCAGTGCTGTTGTCCTCCGATGCCGACCATCCGGCGGTGATGGCGCGAATCGCCGCCGGGGAGCGGGTGATCGCCGCGCCGTTACCCCCGCCCGGCGAGCGTCTGGTGGATGCGGTGGCGGTGATGGATCGGCTGCGCACCGCCGGGCCCTGGGAGAGCCAGCAGACGCACGACTCTCTGCGGCGTTACCTGCTTGAGGAGACCTACGAGTTGTTCGACGCGGTGCACGGCGGCGATCTATCAGAGCTGCGTGATGAGCTCGGAGATGTGTTGCTGCAAGTGCTCTTTCACGCCCGTATCGCCGAGGACGCACCAGAGCAGGCGTTCAACATCGACGACGTGGCTGACGCACTCGTCCGCAAGCTCGGCAACCGCGTGCCCGCCGTCTTGGCCGGTGAGTCGATCACGCTGGAGGACCAGCTGGCCCAGTGGGAGCAACGCAAAGCTGCAGAGAAGATTGCAAGACGGATCTCCAGCGACGCCTCCCTCATGGATGACATTCCCACGGGGCAGCCGGCATTGGCGCTGGCGCAGAAGGTACTCGCCCGCATTGCCGCAGCCGGGGTGCCGCCAGACCTGATCCCGGGCGCGATCACGTCGGTGTCGGTTTCGGCCGATGTGGACGCCGAGAATGTCTTGCGCTCTGCGGTTCTGGAGTTCATGGGAGACTTGCGTGCCGCCGAGAGGTCGGCGGCTGCGGCCCGGCGCGGTGCCCAGCTTGCCGAGGAACTCGACGATGCGTCGCAGGGGCCGATCGCAGAGGGCGAATGGCGGTCGCATTGGCCTGTCGCAAACGTTGGCGTGGAATCAGAACGGGGGAAGTAGATCGCCAGGTTTCTCAGCTGACCAACTGGTCACCCAGAAAGCGCTCGGCACCGGTGACTCCGGGAAGGATGAAAAAGAATCCGCCGCCGACCGGCATGATGTACTCCTCCAACGGCTCGCCGGTCAGCCGGGCCTGTACGGCGAGAAACCCCTTCTCCAGGCTGCGTTGGTAGGCGATGAAAGCCAGTCCCTGGTCGAGTCGGCCGGCGCCGTCGAAGCCCCGGGAGTAGTTGAAGCCGCGGCGCAGGATCAAGTTCTCGTCGGTTGCCGCGGTGCGCGGGTTAGCCAGCCGAATGTGGGCGGTGAGAGGAATTCGATCGCCGTCCGGGTCGGAAGGGTAGTCGGGGTCGGTGAATTCGCCCGACAGGCCCAGCGGAGCGCCGTCGACCTTCGTGCGGCCGATGAGCGCTTCCTGCTCGACCAATTGGGTGCGGTCCCAGAACTCGACGAACATTCGGATGATGCGTATCGCTTGGTAGGACCCGCCCACCGCCCAATCGGGCTCGCCGTCCTGGGCGGACACCCAAACATGGCGGTCCAACACCGCGGTGTCGCTGACATCGAGGTTGGCCGTTCCGTCCTTGAACCCGAGCAGGTTACGGGGGGTGCTCGCGTTGGACGCACGGCCGGCCCCGATGCTTCGGGCATAGCCGTCGACCATCCAGCGCAGTACGAGGTCGCTACGGGTGCGTCGCATCAACTGGCGTAGAGCGAACTGCACGGTGTCGTTGTGGCCGGCTTCGAAGATGATCGAGATGTCGCCGTGGGAGAGCTTCGGATCCAGGCGGTCGTTGGCCAGGAACGGCATGGTCACCAGTTCCCTGGGTTTTCGCTCGGCCAATCCGAATCGGTCGTCGAACAACGACGCACCCACGCCCACCACTATGGACAGGTTGTCGGCGGGTGGCTTCTGCCCCAAGATGCCGGAGTCGACGGGCGGGTAGGTGGGGTGCCGCGTCTCCGGTGGCTGACCCGCCATCAGCGCCCGAATCTCGTCGGTGAGCGCCCGCAGGGTCTCCGCCAAACCGGCCCGGTCCTTGGACAGCACATTGAAGGAGGCGATGAGTCCCTGTTCGGGAATCGGCAGGGCGGTGACACCGGTCTGATGCGTGCCTTCGAACGGCACGAAGCGCTGGGTTCCCTCGGCAGGGGTTACCTGCCCGGGCGATGAGCACCCGGCCAAGGCGCCTGCGCTGAGGGCGGCACCGCTGCCCAGTGCTCCGGCGACGAAGCCGCGGCGGGATATTCCGGGCCGAGGAAAGTGTGGATTCACTGCAGCTTCAGCGCTCCCGACACTTTGGACATGTTCTCGGACAACCCGGCGAGCTCAGCCTTGAGCCTGTCGATCGTCGCGGGATCGACGGTCACCGCCGGGCAGCGGGGCGACGGGTAGGGATCGTTCTCGGTGCAGAACAGCACCCAGCCGTCACCCCGGCGCAGCGGGGCCATGGTTTCGAAGACGGAGTTCATTCCGGCCTCGATCTCGCTCAGCAATTCCGGGTCGGCCTGTGTCAGTGCCGGTTTCAGCTTGTCGATCGCGTCGCGCGATCCCTGCATGTTGCCGTCGAAGTCCCACAGGTCGGTCTTGGAATAGCGATCCTCCTCGCCGGTGATCTTCCCTTGGGAGACCTCTTCGATCAGCTCGGCCGCACCGGTCGATACGTCGACGGGCTTGACCTCCACCGAGGGGAACTGCTGCTTCAACATGGCGATGTCGGCGTCGAGTTGGTCGGCATACTCCGCGCCACCGTCGGTGGTGTTCTGTTCGAAGAGCAGGTATTCCAGGCGATGCCAACCGGTGAACTCCGGATCATCGGGGCCGGCGAAGTCGTCCACGCGGGAATCGACTTTGCCGTCGATCTCCTCGACGAGCCCGGCGAGCGGCTCGATGCGCTCCCACGGGACGCGTGATGGCGCGTAGGCGTCCCGCGCGGCCTGCAGGTCGCCGGCTCTGACGGCGTCGGTGAACACCTTGACGACGTTGACCAGTTCGTCGATCTGGGTGGCCGCGTATGCCTTGTACTCGGTCGCGGCCTGTTCGGCCAGCGGGTTGGGGGCAGCCGCGACAGCCCAGTTGCTCGCCGGACTTGAGTTGCCGGCACCATCGGCCTCGCTCCCGGTGCTGGAACAGCCGGTGAGAACCAGCCCGGCGACCGCGACGGTTACGGAGAAGGTGAGGTGCCTGCTCATTGAGCCTCCATGCTGGACGGCGAACACGGGAACCCAGGCAGTGTAAGGGTAGGCATACCTATATGACGAGCCGGGTCGAGTCGCCGCGGCTATGTGCACCGGGCGTGCCAGGCGTCCGGCGTCCAGCGCGGCGGTGTGTGTTGAGCCGACCACCGCGGCGCGCGTGGCAGCATGGGCTGTATCAAGA
>JAHZJB010000041.1 GCA_022601135.1 Actinomycetes bacterium
GGGACAGCTCGTTCTCGACGAGGTCGAGGAACGCGTCGACCTCGTCCTCGTTGTAGCCGCGCTTGCCAATAGGTGGCTTGCTGAATGCGACGTTATGCACGTCGGCAGGTGTGAGCGGCATTGTCTGCCCCCTTGAAGTCTGGACCGTCTAACGATCTCGCAGTGTAGAGCCTGGGTGGAGAGTAACTGGCGCCCATCCTGTCACACCAGACCCTGCGGTTGCAGGTAAGGGCACAATTAAGGGCGAAATTCAACAAAACCGAGACATTGCGCGTCACGGCCAGATACCCGCCGAAGCCCCGGAGCGCCGACCTTGCGGCACCCGAGCCAGCTTCCCGGAGTCACTCTCAGAGGGCCGCCCCAAACGCCAGCTGCATCCCGATGAACGCCAGGAGCAGCAGCACCATGATGGACAGATCGAACCGTACCGCGCCTATCGTGAGCTGCGGAATGATGCGACGCAGCAGCTTCACCGGCGGGTCGGTGAGCGTCATGATCATCTCCAGCACCACCACCGTCGCTCCTCGGGGATGCCAGTCGCGACTGAACGAGCGAATGAACTCGACCACCACGCGCGCGATCAGCAGCAACCAGAACATGAACAGCGCAAAACCGAGGATCTCGAAGAAGAGTGACAACGACAGCCGTCCTCACTACAGGCAGATGGGTGACATTCGATATAGATCCGTGCCGCTCAGCGCCGACGGCGCTGGGACGACTCGGCCAGCCTACCCGCCGTCGACGTTGCGCCGAGACCCGAGCAGCGTTGTCGCTGCCACCAACCCAATTCGCCGACCGTATTACTGACGGTCGCCGCGCTACTGATAGGCGTGGAAACCGGCTTCGGCGATACGGCGACGCTGCTCGGCCGTCACGTCGACATCGGCCGGTGACAGCAGGAAGACCTTGGTCGCGACTTTGTCGAAGGATCCCCGAAGCGCGAAGGCCAACCCGGCGGCGAAGTCAACGAGCCGTTTGGCATCGGCGTTGTCCATCGAGACGAGATCCATGATCACCGGCGTGCCGTCACGGAACCGTTCGCCGATGGTGCGTGCCTCGCTGTAGTCCTTGGGACGCAGCGTGGTGATCTTGGCCAGCGGGCTGCCTGCCTCGAACAGCTCGGCCATTCCGCGCGGATCCATCGCCAGCGCGCCCCGGGTTGAGCCCCGCAGGGAACCGAATCGCGGCGGAGTGCGGTCGAATTCACGCGGCGTCCGCAGCCTTGCCTCGAAACGCGGGTCGTCGAAGGCGCCGGTGAGGCCACCGCGGTACGAAGGCTCGTCATACTCACGGCGGCGCTCGTCGCCCAGGCTGTCGTAACCGCGCGAATATCCGTCATCCTCGAAACGGTCCTCGCGGGAACGGCGATAGCCGCGGGCCGGCCCGCGATCATCGTCTTCGTAGTAATCGTCCTCGTAGTCATCCATTGGCGCCATACCGAAGTAGGCCTTGACCTTGTGCAGTGTGCTCATCGTGAGGACCCTTCTCGCGGTGCTGAGGTGTTCGAGGTGGCCGAAATATCAGCGGTATTTGGTGTCTGTGATGAAGGTGTGACTGGTGTGACTACTTCGGCTGAGGTTAGCGGGCGGGGCCCCATTAGCGCGGTACCGACACGCACACACGTCGAACCATGTTCGACCGCCGCCTCCAGGTCGCCCGACATCCCCGCGGACAGTCCCAGTCGCTGCTGAAAGCGCTCCTGTACCCGGTCACGCTCTTGCTGGAGCCGCGCGAATGCGGCGCCGGGGTCGGCCCCTTGCGGCGGAACGGCCATCAACCCCACGAATCGCAATCCGGGTGCCGTATCGACGGCGGCAGCCAGTTCGTCGATGCGCCCGGCGGCCGCCACGTCGACTCCCCCACGGGTTTCGTCACCGTCCAGGCTGATCTGCAGGTAGACGCGCAGCGGATCGGTGCGATGCCCCTCGTCGAGTGCTTCGGAGGCCGCTCGGCCCAGAGCGGTGATCAACCTGGGGCTGTCGACGGAGTGCACCGCGTCGGCCCACCGCGCTACCGAGCGCGCCTTGTTGCGCTGCAGGCGGCCCACCATATGCCAACGCAGGGAACCGCAGTCCGGGACTGCGCTGATTGCCGCCACTTTCCGCACGGCTTCCTGGTCGCGGGACTCGCCGAACGTCTGGCACCCGAGCCGGTGCAGCACCAGCACGTCATCGATGGGAAAGAACTTGGTGATCGGCAGCAGTTGGATATCGGCGACATCGCGTCCGGCGCCCTTCGCCGCGCGGGCGAGTCGGTTGCGCACCGCGGCCAGCGCCTCACTCAACTCGTGTTCGCGCACCGCAGTCACGGCTCGGGCTCCAACCAGATCAGGGCGGCCATCCGACCGGTCGGCGCATCGCGGCGGTGACTGTAGAGCGTGCGGTCCGCCACCGTACAGCGAGGATCGACGTCGATCGCGGTGACACCCAACCTGCGCAGTTGCGCGACGATTCCGACGCGCAGATCCAGACCCGGTGTGCCACGGTGCGTGGTGGTCCGACTTCCCGGCAGGGCGCGTTCGACCTCGGCGGCCATCTCCTCGGGTACCTCGTAGTTGACGCCGCTGACCGCTGGCCCGAGCAGAACTGAGACGTCCTGAACACGGGCACCCACCTCCACCATGGTCTCCAGCGCGCGCGCCACGATGCCGCGTTGCGCGCCGGCGCGGCCGGCGTGCACGGCTGCGATCACCCCGGCGCCGGCGTCAGCCATCAACACCGGTACACAGTCGGCCGTCACGACCGCCAGCGCCAACCGCGGTGTCGTGGTGACCAGCCCATCGGTGTCACCGACGGTGTCGCCGAGCCGGTCGACGATCTCGACGTGGACGCCGTGAACCTGGTCCATCCACACGATGCCACCCCCCTCGCCCGCCTCGGTCGGGCACAGGCCGACGGCTTCGCCGAGACGACGTCGGTTCGCGGCGACCGCGTCCGGATCATCGCCCACGTGGTCGCCGAGGTTGAAGGTCGCAAACGGCGGTTTGGACACCCCGCCGGAACGGGTGGTGGTCACACGGCGCACCCGGAATGTCACGGCACGACCGTAGAGCGCGTCAGTGCCGCATGAACGGCGGCACGTCGACGTCGTCGTCGGAGATGCCGCCATCGTCACCGCCGATCCGCACGGTCGCGCCGTTGGTGTGCACCGGCACGCTTGCCGGGTCGGAAGACCCAAACAGAGAGGAGCCCACCCGGCCGGCCTTGCCCGATGCGATCGGCTGGGCCGAGGCCGCGGCCGGCTTCTCCTCGGTCACCGGCCTCCGCCCGGGGCCGGTCGAGTCGAAGCCCGCGGCGATCACCGTCACCCTGACCTCGTCACCGAGCGAGTCGTCGATGACGGTCCCGAAGATGATGTTGGCTTCCTGATGCGCGGCGTCCTGCACCAACGATGCGGCCTCGTTGATCTCAAACAGGCCCAGATCGCTACCCCCGGCCACCGACAGGAGTACGCCCTGGGCACCCTCCATCGAGGCTTCCAGCAGCGGGGAGTTGATCGCGATCTCGGCGGCTTTGAGCGCGCGCCCATCGCCGCGTGCCGAGCCGATACCCATCAGGGCCGTACCCGCCCCGCTCATGACGCCCTTGACGTCGGCGAAGTCCACATTGATCAGTCCGGGTGTGGTGATGAGATCGGTGATTCCCTGCACACCGTTGAGCAGCACCTCGTCGGCGCTGCGGAAGGCGTCCATCAGCGAGACCGCGGCGTCGCCCATCTGCAGCAGCCGGTCGTTGGGGATCACGATCAGGGTGTCGCAGCTCTCCCGCAGCGAGGAGATGCCGTCCTCGGCCTGGTTGCTGCGGCGCTTGCCCTCGAACGAGAACGGCCGAGTCACCACGCCGACAGTCAGCGCACCCAGCTTGCGGGCGATAGTCGCCACCACCGGCGCTCCGCCAGTTCCGGTGCCGCCACCCTCACCGGCGGTGACGAACACCATGTCGGCGCCTCGCAGCAACTCCTCGATCTCGTCCTTGGCGTCCTCGGCGGCCTTGCGGCCGACCTCGGGATCGGCTCCGGCGCCCAAGCCGCGAGTCGATTCGCGCCCGACGTCGAGTTTGACGTCGGCATCGCTCATCAACAACGCCTGGGCGTCGGTGTTGATCGCAATGAACTCGACGCCCTTGAGACCCTGTTCGATCATCCGGTTGACGGCGTTGACGCCGCCGCCGCCGATGCCGACCACCTTGATCACAGCGAGGTAGTTATGCGGGGGGGTCATCGCCACACCTTCTTCGCGCAAACGCTCATCCGCGGTCGCCCTTCTTGCCTGGTTGCCTGTCGTCACGCGGAAGGTCTCCTCGGGCAAACCCTCAACCTCAACCATAGGCTTAGAGTTATGTCAAGTTGTTCCGCGCAAACAGAACGGTAGGGCCGGGTGCCGCACATCGCGGGCAGGCGCGCCGAGGCAACACGACAAAAATCGCGGCGGCGCGGTGGCGATCCTCATCGAGGTCACCGCCGGGGAGTCCGGCGCCTACTTGACGGTCGGCAGGTCTGGGCTGGAAACGTCATAGGTCTGACCCGGCTGGGTAAGCAGGGCATCGAGCTTGAGCGCCTTCTCCTCAGTGCGATCGGTGGTCCCCCACACCACGACACGACCGTCGACCAAGGTGAGCGTTATCGAGGCCACCGACGGGGCCGACACCCGGCCCACCAGCGTGGCTACCTCGGGCCGCAATGACGTCATCACCTGCAGCGCCGCCAGCGTCGCCGGATCGTTGGGGCCCGGGGTTTCCGTGTCCAGGTACGGCACGCCGGGCGGCGGCGGTGCCGTGGCGAAGTCGACCCCGTCGCGATCGAACAGGTGCACACCGTCCGGATAATCCCGTACCACGACAGGAACCCTCTCGACGGCGGTCACCCGCAGCGTCGACGGATACTGGCGCTGAACACGGACCGAAGCGATGCGGCGGATCTCAGCCACCCGCTCGGCGACCGCGTCGGTGTCCACTTGCAGCAGCGGAGTTCCCGGCACCACCCCGGCAGCGTCGACCACCTCTTCGCGGGTGACCGCATCCAGACCAGTGACGACCACACTGCGGGTTGACATGATCGGGGTGAAATACAGCAGCAACCCGAGACCCACGACCACGACGGCGATCACCGAAGTCCACACCAACAACTTCAACCCGCGGACTGCTCCGCGACCGAGCGTCTTCGTCTCCGGTACGGCCCTTCCCCGCGCCCGGCGCTTGGCCTCCCGACGGGCCTCCTCGATGGCGGTGGCCCTTTCCTGGGCCGCCCGTCGTTGCTCACGTTCCCGCCGGGCTCGGCGACGCGGGCCCTCGACGTCCTCGACGCCCGCTGCCGGATCCGGGGCGGCTGCCCCGCCGGATGCGGCGTCCTGGTCCGGTCCGGCTGCCGGGTCTGACCCGTCGCCCTCGGTACCGGGTTCGGGCTCGCCCGTATTCGGCTCGGTCATCGCCGGACCGTGTCCAGTCCGCCGGTCGCATCGCGATCGGCCTTGGCCTGCAGCACGGCCAGGATCTCCCTGCCGAGCATGGTCACGTCGCCGGCGCCCATGGTGACGATCACGTCACCGGGTTCAGCCGCGGCAGCCACCCGCCCGGACACCGCCGAGAAGTCGGGCACGTAGCTCACCGGTGCCGTCACCGCCGCGGCGACGGTGGCTCCACTCACGCCGGCCCGTGGCTGCTCCCGCGCCGCGAACACGTCCAACACGAAGACCTCGTCCGCGCTGTCCAATGCCTGGCCGAACTGAGCCGCGAAAGCCTCGGTCCGGGAATACAAGTGCGGCTGAAAAACCACGATGGTACGGCCGGATTCATGCTGTTGGGCGACGGCGCGCAACGCCGTCAACGTGGCACGGACCTCGGTCGGATGGTGCGCGTAGTCATCGAAGACACGGACTCCGTTGGCGGTACCGACCAATTCGAAGCGACGGCGCACACCCTCGAACCCGGCCAAACCGTCGAGGACGACCTCGGGGGCGGCGCCTGCCTCGATGGCCGCCAGCAGTGCCCCAAGTGCGTTGAGGGCCATGTGGCGACCCGGTACCGACAGCCGCATCGCCCGCGGTTCGGCCTCACCGCGCAGCATGATGCGCGCGACCGCGCCGGTCCCCCGCTGCTCCCAGTCCAGCAGGGTCGCATCCAGGCCGTCGCCGCTTCCGTAGCGCAGCACCTGGATTCCCATCTGCTCGGTACGCCGAGCCAATGCCGCCGCACCTCGATCGTCGTCGCAGACCACCAATTTTCCACCGGGCTCGATGCGCTCGACAAACTGGTCGAACACAGCGGTGTAGGCCTCAACGCTGCCGAAGAAATCCAGATGGTCCGCCTCGATGTTGGTGACCACCACGACGTTTGGGCGGTATTCCAGCAGTGAGCCGTCGCTCTCATCAGCCTCGGCGACGAAGCGCGTCCCGCTGCCGTGATGGGCGTTGGTACCCGCCTCGCCGAGCTCGCCACCCACCGCGAAGGACGGGTCGAATCCACCGTGCTGCAACGCCACGATCAGCATGGAGGTAGTGGTGGTCTTGCCGTGGGTGCCGGTCACCATCAACGTGCGGTGCCCGGCCATCAGCTTCGCCAACACCGCCGGTCGCAGGATCACGGGAATACCCCGCCGCCGCGCTTCGACGAGCTCCGGATTGGTTTTCGGGATCGCCGCATGGGTGGTGATCACCGCTGTCGGACCACCCGCCAGCATGTCCAGCGACGACGCGTCGTGCCCGATGCGGATCGCCGCGCCGCGGGCCCGGAGGGCGATCACCCCCCGCGATTCCTTGGCATCCGACCCCGACACCATGCCGCCGCGATCCAGCAGGACGCGCGCGATTCCCGACATGCCTGCCCCGCCGATGCCCACCATGTGCACCCTGCGCAACTCATCGGGCAGATCGGTTCCGTTCATCGCCGCCGCCTTGCGCGCCCGGCCCGGGCGACCTCAAGCGCGACCTCAGCCACCGTCCGCGCGGCATTACGGTGCCCCGCCGATGCCGCAGCCGCCGCCATCCCCGCCAGCCTCGACTCGTCGTTGAGCAGTGACGCCACCGTGTCGGCGACGAAGCCCGCGGTGAGCTCCCGATCATCGACGATGATCCCGGCACCTGCATTGACAACCGGCAGGGCGTTGAGGCGCTGTTCGCCGTTCCCGATCGGCAACGGCACATAGACCGCGGGCAGCCCTACGGCGGTGACCTCGGCTACGGTCATCGCCCCGGACCGGCAGATCGCCAGATCGGCCGCCGCATACGCCAACACCATCCGGTCCAGGTATGGCACCGCGACGTAGGGCGGCCCACCGGTGATCGGGACGCGCGGCGCGAGAGTGTTCTTCGGCCCATGCACGTGTAGTACCGAAATGCCTTTTCTGGCAAGGTTTTCCGCGGCCCCGGACACCGCGCTATTGAGCGATTGGGCTCCCTGTGAGCCGCCGAAGACCAACAACACCCGAGCATCGTCGGCGAAGCCGAAATACGCTCGCGCCTCGGCGCGCAGAGCCCTCCGGTCCAGCGTCGTGATCGACTCCCGCACCGGGACCCCAACGACCTCGACGTGACGGAGGCCGGGATCGGGCACCGCCGAAAGCACCCGGCGCGCCGACCTGGCACCCACCCGGTTCGCCCAGCCCGCGCTGGCGTTCGCCTCGTGTACGACCGCCGGCACCCGCCTGCCCGGCCGAATGCTGCGTGCGGCCAGATACGCGGGCAGGGCAACGTATCCACCGAACCCGATGAGGACGTCGGCGTCGACGTCGTCGAGGATGGCCCGGGTTTGCTTGACCGCGCGCCGCACCCGCCCGGCCAACCGGAGGAGATCAGCAGACGGCTTCCTGGGCAACGGCACCGGGGTGATCAGTTCGAGGTGGTATCCACGCTCCGGAACGAGTCGGGTCTCCAAACCCCGCTCAGTACCCAGCGCGGTGATGCGCACCCCCGGGTCGAGCGCGGTGACGGCGTCGGCGACCGCCATCGCCGGTTCGATATGGCCCGCCGTACCACCGCCGGCGAGAACCACAGAGATCGCCCTCACCCGTGACGCTGACCTTCCAATGTGCGAGCCCGTCGGCCCTGCTTGCGCTGGCCAGCACCATATCCGACCGCGGACCTGCCCGCCGCAGCCGGCTGCTTCCGGCGGGCACTGCCGGACCGGCGCACCGGCGGGTCGTCCACGCGGGGCGCGCGGGTCCGCCTCTTCGCCTGTTTCCGCTCAACCCGGGCCGGCGAGCGGTCCGAACGCGACCACAACCGGTCGCGCAGCGCCTCTGCGCGGGTCGGGACATACGGTGCCGGTAGCGGTAGTCGCAGCAGCCGGTTGACCCGGTCATCGCGGCCGGCCCGCAACGCCGCAACCGCCTCGGGTTCGTGACGCGCGGCATTGGCCATGATGCCGATCATCAGCAGCGTTGTCGCCGTCGACGTGCCACCGGCCGAGATCAGCGGCAGCTGTAACCCGGTGACCGGCAGCAACCCCACCACGTATCCCACGTTGATGAAGACCTGACTCAGAATCCACAGCGTGGCGGTGGCGGTGAGCAACCGGAGGAACGGGTCGGCCGACCGGCGCGCGATCCGCATGCCGGTATAGGCGAACAGTCCGAACAGGCACAACAGCCCGGCGGCGCCGATGAAGCCCAGTTCCTCGCCGATGATCGCGAAGATGAAGTCGTTGTGGGCGTTGGGCAGGTAACTCCACTTCGCCGAGCCCTGCCCCAGCCCGTCGCCGAAGATACCCCCGTTGGCCAGCGCGAACCTGGCCTGGCGCGCCTGGTAGCCGGATCCCTGCGCGTCGGCACCCGGATTCAGCCAAGACTGCACGCGATCGGACCGGTAGCCTTCGGACACCGCAAGAATCGCCCCCGAGACGATCACCGCTCCCAGCGAGCTCAGGAACACTCGCAACGGCAGCCCGGCGTACCAGAGCAGACCGAGCAGGATCACGCCCATCGACATCGTCTGTCCCAGGTCGGGCTGCGCGACCACGAGCGCCAGCGCCACCACCGCTGCGGGTACCAGCGGAACAAGCATCTCGCGCAGCGAGGCGCGCTCCATCCGGCGCGCTGCCAGCAGGTGGGCGCCCCAGATCGCCAGGGCGATCTTGGCCAGCTCGGAGGGCTGCATGGAAAACCCTGACACCACGAACCAGCCGCGAGATCCGTTGGCCACCTTCCCGATTCCCGGAATCAACACCAGGACGAGCAAGACGATACTGAGAGCGAAACCCGTGAAGGCGAACTTGCGCATCGTGTTCACCTTCATCCTCAGCGCGATGTAGAACGCGCCCAGGCCGAGGAGCGTCCACAACACCTGTTTGGCGAAGACCACCCAGGGCGAGCCGTCCTGGTCATAGGAGTACACACCGGAGGCCGACAACACCATGGTCAGGCCCATGGTGGTCAGCAGCGCGGAAACGGCGATGATCAGGTGAAACGAGGTCATCGGACGTCCGAGCCACGCCCCGAACCGAGTGCGCGGGCCATGCGTGACCGTCACCGCCGGGGCGACCTGATCATCGACGGCGGGGTTGGCGCGACGGTTGCGCAACCGGGTGAGGATGCCGCTCACAGTGCGTTCGCCATCATCGCCTACTTCGCCCGTCTACCCGACGACGGCACGTACCGCTGCGGCGAACGCATCTCCGCGGTGTGCGTAGCCGCTGAACTGATCGAATGAGGCGCCTGCCGGGGCGAGAAGCACGGTGTCGCCCGGCCGAGCCAGGCTGCGGGCGGCGTCGACCACAGCGTTCATCACCGCGTCGGCCACCGACCGCTCTCCTACGTCCACGGCTTGAGTCACATATGTAACATCTGACTCAGAGGAATCAGCTTTCTCAAGCATGTCAGAATCCTCCCCCGTCACAAGCTCCACAACGGGGACATCCGGTGCGTGTCGCGATAACGCCTTGCCCATGACGATGCGGTCCTCGCCGATAAGCACCACACCGACCAGTCGGCCGGCGATCGCCGAGACCAGCCCGTCGACCGAGGCGCCCTTGAGTAGGCCCCCGGCCACCCAGACCACGCTGGGATAGCCACTGATCGAGGCCTGGGCAGCATGCGGATTGGTGGCCTTCGAGTCATCCACGTAGGTGATTCCGTCAGCGACCGCGACGACTTCCGCACGGTGCCGCCCCACCCGGAAAGTCGCCAGCGCGTCGGCGATCGCCGCTGCCGGCACGCTCACCGCACGCGCCAGACACGCCGCCGCCAGCGCATCGAGCTCGCCAACCGGGCCACCGACCGGGATGTCGGCCGTCTCGGCGAGCACCAGCGCGTCCCCGGACTCTCCATCGCCGAACGCCCTGTCGACGAGGCGCCCCGCACGGACGCCGACCTCCCCGGGCCCGGGCTCGCCCAACCGGAAACCCACCCGCATCTCGGCCGGGGACGCCGCCAGCAGCTGGGCCGCGACCGGGTCATCGAGTCCGCCGACCGCCACCCGCCCGGTCAGCGCACCAGCCTTGGCCTGCGCGTACGCCTGAAAAGAGCCATGCCAGTCCAGGTGGTCCTCGGCGACATTGAGCACGACCCCCGCATCCGGGCGAAGCGAGGGCGCCCAGTGCAGCTGAAAACTCGACAGCTCGACGGCGAACACATCGACAGGTTTGTCCAGCAGTTCGAGAACCGGTTGACCGATGTTGCCGCACAGCGCTGCCCGCCGTCCTGCCGCCTCGAGCATCGCGTAGAGCATCGATGTCGTCGTCGTCTTGCCGTTGGTTCCTGTCACGACCAGCCATTGCCGTGGCGGACCGTACCGGCCCGACTGGTCCAGGCGCCAGGCCAACTCGACGTCTCCCCAAACCGGAACCCCTGCCGCAGCGGCCGCAGCCAGTACCGGCGCGGTGGGTGGGAGTCCGGGGCTGGTGACCACGAGCGTGAAGTCGGCGAGCTGCTCGACGGCGCTGCCGGGGTCGACGACGGCCACTCCTTGTTGCGCGTACGACGTCAGCGCCGACAGGTTGTCATCGGTGAGCGTTCCGCGCACCCCCAGCGCGGCCAGGGCGGTGAGCACCGCGCGGCCGGTAATCCCCGCACCCGCCACCAGAACGGCGGCGCCAGGCTCGATCAAGTCCAACGTCTCAGCCACCAACGGTGGTCAGCCACTCGCCATAGAACAGCGCCACACCCAGCCCGCAGGCGATCGCGGTCAGCAGCCAGAAACGAATGATGACGGTCGTCTCGGCCCAGCCCACAAGCTCGAAATGGTGGTGGAAAGGCGCCATGCGGAACACCCGGCGACCGGTGGTGCGGAAGGCCATGATCTGCACAACCACCGAGGTGACCTCGGCGACGAACAGGGCGCCGATAACCACTGCGAGCATTTCCGTCCGGCTGGTGACCGACAGGCCGGCGATGATGCCGCCCAGCGCCAACGAGCCGGTATCGCCCATGAAGATCTTGGCCGGTGCGGCGTTCCACCACAGGAAGCCGACGCACGCTCCCGCGGTGGCCGCCGCGACGATCGCCAGGTCCAGGGGGTCACGCACGTTGTAGCAGCCCACCCCCGGGCTGGTGGCGCAGGCGTTGCGGAACTGCCAAAAGGTGATCAACACATACGCCGCGCAGACCATCGCCATGGCACCGGCCGCCAGCCCGTCCAGCCCGTCGGTGAAATTAACCGCGTTGGACCAAGCGCTGACGATCACCACGCAGAACAGCACGAAGACCGCGGGTGTGAGGGTCACCGTCGCGATCTCCCGGACATACGACAACTCCGGACTGCCCGGTGTCAACCCGGCGGGATTGCGGAACTGCAGGGCCAGCACGCCGAACAGCACGGCCGCGACCAGCATCCCGACGGTCTTCGTGGTCTTGTTCAGCCCAAGGTTGCGCGCCCGCCGGATCTTGATCAGGTCGTCGACGAATCCCACGGCACCGAGCGCGGTCGCCAGCCCCAGCAGGAGCAGGCCAGAGGCCGTCGGGCCCCCACCGCCGATCAACAAGCCGACCAAGTGTGTGCCGAGATAGCTGGCCCAGATGCCGGCCACGATCGCGACCCCACCCATCGACGGGGTGCCGCGTTTCTTGTGATGGCTGGGTGGACCGTCCGCGCGGATTTCCTGACCGAATCCCTGCCGAGTGAAGAGCTTGATCAGCACCGGAGTCAGGAGGATCGACACCGTCAGGGCGATCCCGACCGCGATGAGTATCTGCATCATCGGCAACCAGCCCCCTCGTCGGGGACATCGGCGACCAAGGCCTCGGCCAACGCGCCGAGCCCCGCAGCATTCGATGCCTTCACCAACACCACGTCACCGCTGCCGAGTTCGGCGCGCAGCAGTTCCAGTGCGGCGTCGGCGTCGGCGACCGCGACCGCCTCAGACCCCCACGACCCCTCCATGACCGCCCCGTGCAGCATGGCGCTCATAGGCCTCCCGGTCCCGACGACGATGAGTCGAGAGATATCTAAGCGCACCGCCAGCCTGCCGATGCGGTCATGCTCGAGTATCGCTTCCTCACCGAGCTCGGCCATCTCACCCAGCACCGCCCAACTCCGGCTTCCCGGGGGTCCCTGGCGGCCCATCCAGGCCAGCGCCTTGAGCCCGGCGCCCATCGAGTCCGGGTTGGCGTTGTAGGCGTCGTTGACGATCGTCACACCATCGCCGCGAGTGCTTACCTGCATGCGCCGCCGCGAGGCCGGGCCGGCCGTGCGCAACGCCGTCGCAACCTGCTCCAGGTCAGCGCCGCATTCGAGGGCGACGGCAGCGGCGCACAAGGCATTGGACACCTGATGGTCGCCGTGTACCGCCAGCGAGACGGCTGCCCGGCCGCCACGGGCACACAGCGTGAAGGACGGCCGGGCAAGCGGGTCGAGAACAACATCCTCAGCCCAGACGTCCGCGCGCACCCCGCCCGCCGAGGTTGCCGAGGACCGGCCCACCCGCACCACCCGCGCCGCGGTCTTGTCGGCCATCTGAGCCACCACGGAATCATCGACGTTGAGGATCACAACTCCGGACGCCGGGACGGCCGCCGGCAACTCGGACTTCGTCGCAGCGATTGCCTCGCGCGATCCGAACTCGCCCAGATGAGCGGTACCCACGTTCAGGACCGCCGCGATCGACGGTGGCGCGATCTCGGCGAGCGCGGCGATGTTGCCCGGATGCCGGGCCGACATCTCCAGTACGAGGTAATCAGTGGAGCGGGTGGCCCGCAGCACCGTCCATGGATGCCCGAGCTCGTTGTTGAAGGAGCCGGGCGGTGCGATCACCTCGCCCAATGGGGCCAGCACCGCCGCGATCAAGTCCTTTGTCGACGTCTTGCCCGACGATCCGGTGAGACCGACGATGGTCAGCCCGTGGGCGACCAGATCGGCGGCCACCGCGGCAGCCAGTTTCGCCAAGCCTGCCAGCACCGCGGCGCCCGAGCCGTCGGAGTCGAACTCCAAGACACCCGCAGTAGCTCCGGAACGCGCACCCGGGCCTGGCTGCGGGTCGACGACGATTGCGGGCACGCCGACCGGGCGGGCCGCCAACACCGCTACCGCGCCGGCGGCCATGGCGGCCGAGGCGAAGTCGTGACCGTCGGAACGCGCGCCCGGCAGCGCCAGGAACAGCCCGCCGGCCGTCACCGCCCGGGAGTCGAATTCGACGCTTCCAGTGACGCGGGTCGTGGCGGCCCGGTCGGCGTCGATGTCGGTGAGGCGGCCTCCGGTGATCTCGGCGATCTGGGCCAGCGAGAGTTCGATCACCTGCTGGCCCCCGGGGACGTCAAGGCCTGCAGGGCGCGGAGCAGCTCGTCGCGGTCGTCGAACGGCCGTGTTCGGCCCCGGCTGGTCTGGCCTGCCTCGTGCCCCTTGCCGGCGATCAACACGATGTCGCCGGTTCGCGCCCATGCGACCGCGTGCTCGATCGCCGCACGCCGGTCGCCGATTTCCACCACCTCGGCCGTGCCGGGGGCCGCGCCCGACGCGATCGCGGCACGAATAGCGGCGGGATCCTCGTCGCGCGGATTGTCGTCGGTCACCACCACCAGGTCGGCCAGTTCGCCGGCCACCTGTCCCATCGGCTCTCGCTTGCCCTGGTCACGGTTGCCCCCGGCGCCGAACACGACGGCGAGTCGGCCGTTGGCCTGCTGGCGCAGGGTCTGCAGGACGGCGCGCAACGCTCCGGGCTTGTGCGCATAGTCGACGAGAGCAAGGAATTGTTGTCCGGTGTCGACCGCCTCCAGCCGCCCGGGCACGGTGGCCACCCGCAGCCCAAGGGCCGCCTGCTCCGGCGACACCCCCACCGCATCCAGCAGCGCAACCGCGAGCAGACCGTTGGCCACGTTGTAGCGCCCGGGCAACGAGATCCTCAGAGCGTGATGGACGCCGGCCGGGTCCACCGCGAGAAAGTCCTGGCTGCCGCCCTCACCGGTGGTGATGTCATCGACAACCCAGTCGGCCGTTCCCGTCACACTCACCGTGACCGGCCGGTGCGCCCGCGCGGCCATCGCCCTACCCCAATGATCATCGACACAGACCACCGACAGCGCCGCGTGTGCCACCGACTCCGGGTCGAACAGTCGGGCCTTGGCCTCGAAGTATTCCTCCATCGACTGGTGAAAGTCCAGGTGGTCGCGCGACAGATTGGTGAATCCACCCACCGCGAATGCCACCCCGTCGACGCGGCCGAGGCTGAGCGCATGGCTGGATACTTCCATCACGACTGTGTCCACGCCCCGCTCCACCATCAGGGCCAGCAGCG
The DNA here is from genome assembly GCA_022601135.1 of Actinomycetes bacterium. Classification (GTDB taxonomy): domain Bacteria; phylum Actinomycetota; class Actinomycetes; order Mycobacteriales; family Mycobacteriaceae; genus Mycobacterium. Next base: position 14,652 of record JAHZJB010000041.1, read on the forward strand.
CCTGCAACTGCGGGGCTTCCGGCGTGGTGAGTCCGCTGGGCTGCTCGCGTCCATCGATACGGACGCCGACGGTGCCGATCAACCCAGGCATCCGGCCCGCCGAACGCAGGCCCGCCTCGACGAGATAGGCCGTGGTGGTCTTGCCGGAGGTGCCGGTGACACCGATGACGCGCAGCCGCTCTGACGGATTGCCGTACACAGCTGAGGACACTTCCCCCAGCACTGCCCGCGGCGCCGGGTGGACCAGCACTGGCACCCCTGGCGCGCCTCCGATCTCGGCCACGCCGTCCCGGTCGGTCAGGACAGCGACCGCACCGCGCGCTACGGCATCGGCTGCGTAGCGGCCACCGTGCGCCCGGGCGCCAGGTAGCGCGGCGAACAGGTCCCCTGGCTCGGCATCTTGACCCCGCAGGGTGACACCGGTGATCCGGATGTCGGGCACCTCCGCCGCCGGTGCGGTCTGCAGTGACACGCCGGGCAGCAGATCGGCGACGGTGGCCAGCGGCAGGCCGACGGGATGGGAGGGTCGCAGATTCATGGCCCTGACACAGTACCGACCGTGTCGATCGGCTCAGCCCGCCTGAAGGGTCAGCGGGGCGCCCGGATCCGCCGACAGCGGCACGTTTTCCCGGCGCAACAACCAGGAGGTGATGTTGTGGAACAGGGGCGCTGCCGACGAACCGGGCGAGCCGTCGGCGGCTCGATGCGGCGCGTCCAACATCACTCCGACGACGTAGCGTGGGTCATCGGCCGGAGCCATTCCCGCGAAGGTGATCCAGTACACGTCGTCGTAGTAGCAACCACAACCCGGATCGATCTGCTGGGCGGTGCCGGTCTTGCCGGCGATCTGGTATCCCTCGACCGCGGCTTGCGGGCCGGTGCCCTGCTGAACACCGCGCGGATCGCGCTGTACGACCGACCGGAACATGTCGCGCACCGTGCGGGCGGTGGCGGCCGACACCACCCGAACGCCATCGGGTCGAGGCTCTTCTGATCGAGTGCCATCCGGTGCGATCGTCGCCTTGACAATACGCGGCGAGATGCGCACCCCATCGTTGGCAATGGCCTGGTACAGGCCGCTCATCTGCAACAGGGTCATCGAAAGGCCCTGCCCGATGGGCAAGTTGGAAAAAGTGCTGCCCGACCACTGGTCGATCGGAGGCACCAAACCGGCACTCTCGCCGGGCAACCCAACGTTGGTCCGCTGCCCCAGACCGAACTTCCGCAACATCTCGGCGTAGCGCTCGGGACCGATCCGCTGCGCCAGCATCAACGTGCCCACGTTTGACGACTTTCCGAAGACGCCGGTGGTGGTGAGCGGGATCACCCCGTGCTCCCACGCGTCGCCGACGTTCACCCCGCCCATCGTGATGGAGCCCGGAACCTGCAGCACCTCATCGGGTTTGGACAGACCTAGCTCGATGACGGTCGCGGCGGTGACGATCTTGTTCACCGAGCCCGGTTCGAACGGCGACGACACCGGCAGGTTGCCGAGCTCGCGATCCGCCTGGCGGCTGAGGTCCTGGCCGGGGTCGAAGGTGTTGTCGTTGGACATCGCCAACACCTCGCCGGTCTTGGCATCAAGCACCACCGCCGAGGCGTTCTTGGCCCCAGATACGTCCTTTGCCAGCTGCACCTGTTGCTGGACGTAGAACTGGATGTCGTCGTCGATGGTCAGCATCACGGTCGAACCGTTCACCGTGTCGTGCCGATTGCGATAGCTGCCCGGGATGACCACGCCGTCGGAACCGCGATCATAGGTCACCGAACCGTCGGTGCCGGCCAGCACCGCGTCCAACGAGTCCTCCAGCCCCAGCAGGCCGTGGCCGTCCCAGTCGATGCCGCCGACGACGTTGGCCGCCAGCACCCCGCCGGGGTATTGGCGCACGTCCTGCCGCTCTGAGCCGACTTCCGGGAACTTCTTGGTGACGTTGTCGGCGATCGCCGGATCGACGGCCCGCGCGAGGTAGACGAACGTTTCGCTGCTTCGCAGCTTCTTGAGCACCGTGGAACTGTCCGGTTTGTTGTCCAGCAGGTCGGCCACCCCGGCGGCGATCTCACGCAGCCGCCTGTCCGGTTCCGGAGCGTCCGAAGCCGCCGATCTGGCCTCCTCCAACTGCTTGCGAATCTTGACCGGCTGGAAGGTCAGGGCGCGGGCCTCGATGGTGAACGCCAGCTTGTCGCCGCGACGATCGATGATCGCGCCACGCAACGCAGCGTCGATATCGGTTACCTTCAGCTGGCTGGCCGCCTCGGCGCGCAGCCCCTCCGCACGCGGCACCTGCAGGGTGAACAATTGCGCAGTTGCGACGACCAGCAGCAGGAAGATCGCGGCGTTTCCGGCGCGATGCCGGAATACGAACGATGCGCTGCGCAATCCGCTCTGGGGTACCGCCTGACGTGTGCGTCGTGACCGGGCGGAACGCTCCTGGGTGGGCGCAGCCTTCGCGGCCTTCGCCGACTTCGCGGACTTCGCCGATTTCGCGGACTTCGCCGATTTCGCCGATTTCGCCGCGCGGATCCGGCGGCCAGCCTCCCGGCTCACGCCGGCCCGCCCGGTACGGGCCTGAACTGTTCCACGCCCACTGCGGCACCCGGCGGGCTCGGGACCTCCGGCAGGAGCGGGCCCGGTCCGAGGTCCGGCGGCGTATCGAATCGGTCCGCCGGGGCGGCTATCCCGAGCCCAGGGGCCCCGGGTACCGCCAGCGGGCTGGGCCCGGGTGCAGGCAACTGGCCCGGGATGGTGTGCGGAGCCTCAAAACCCGGGGTGACCACCATCGGCCCCGGGGCCACACCCTGAACCGGACCCGGCAAGAGCCCTGGCACCTCGGGCCCACCCGTGACCGGAGGAATTCGGACCGGCACCTCAAGCGGCTCCACCACCCGCGGCGCCGGTGGAGGCGGCGGCGCAGGATCTGCCAACTCCAATTTCAGCGGCGGCGGCGGAACCCCCTCGGCCGGCTTGGGTGTGCCGACCACAACCCAGTCGCCCGCCGCATCCTGCACCAGGTGCGCGGTTTCACGCGAGGGGATCATTCCCAGCTCCCGGGCGGCCTCCGCCAGGGCCGGTGCAGCCTGGGCCGCGAGCACGTCGCGCTCGAGGGCTTCCTTGTGCTGTATCAGCGCCTGATTCACCTGGCGGGCGTTGCCCAGTTGATACGAGCGCTCTGCGGCATCGGTGGACAGCCACAGCGTGACGCCGAGGCCGGCACCCAGGGCCGCGATGATCAAGACCACGAAGGGAACCCGTGCTACGAGAGTTCGGGGGTTCAGGTCGATGGCGGCCAGCCGTACCAGAATCCGCTGCCGAAGCGGTGTACGTACCACTTTGGGCGCCTTAGCTTTTCGCGCTTTCGACCGGGCCTTCGCTTGACTGGCGCTCTTGGGCCGGGACGGACCTTCCGTGGGCCGCCGTACCGGGCTGTTCTTCGGGACGGCCCGTTGCGGACGCGCTTCGCGCGTGGGGGCACGCCGGTGCGGGGGCGCCTCGAGCAGCCGATTGGCTTCACGCCCTGCCCCGCGACCGCGACCGCCGCGCACCTGCGACTTCTTCCCGGATCGGGACTTCTTCCCGGAAACAGTGCCGCGTGCCGGCTTCTTTGCCTTCATCGCTACTCCCCCCCAACTCGTTGCAGTGCGCGCAGGCGAACCGGTGCGCTTCGAGGATTGCGTTCGATCTCCTCGGGGTCCGCTCGTTCGGCACCACGGGTCAGCGCGACGAACTCGGGACCGTACCCGGGCAGCTCTACAGGCAGGCCCGGCGGCGTGCGGGACGCGGTGGCGGCAGCGAACTCACGCTTGACGATTCGGTCTTCCAGAGATTGGTAGGCCATCACGACGATTCGGCCGCCCGGGCGCAGGGCCGCCAAGGCCGCGGGGATCGCGTGGCGCAGCGATTCCAATTCCGCATTGACCGCGATGCGCAACGCCTGGAAGGTCCGCTTCGCCGGGTGCCCACCGGTGCGGCGCGCCGGCGCGGGTATGGCCCGGTAGAGCAGTTCAACGAGCTCGCTTGTGGTGGAGAACGGCGCGGTGGCACGGCGACGCACGATGTGGGCGGCAATGCGGCTGGCGAAGCGTTCTTCCCCGAACTCGCGGAGCAAACGGGCCAGCGCCTGCTCGTCGAATGTGTTCACGATCTCCGCCGCGGTCAAGTCTGACTCGCTCCCCTCCGCATCCCCCCCCGGAACGCCCCCTCCGATGTCCATCCGCATGTCCAACGGAGCGTCCGTCGAGTAGGAAAATCCGCGCTCGGGCCGGTCGAGCTGCATCGACGACACACCGAGGTCGAACAGGATCCCGTCGACGCCCCCGTCGCCGGCCGCCGCGCCGGCGACGTCCGCGACACCGGCTAGACCCGCCATCCGGTCGTTGCGGGTGTGGACCAGCGTGATGCGATCGGCGAACGGGGCCAGGCGTTCAGCGGCGATTCGCAGCGCTTCGCTGTCGCGGTCCAGACCGATCAACCGGAGGCCCGCGAACTGGGTGAGCAACCGGTGGGCGTGACCACCGGCTCCCAGGGTGGCGTCCACCACGGTGGCGCCCGTGCCATCAGAATCCCGCCGGGTCAGAGCCGGGGCGAGCAACTCGACGCAGCGGTCCAGCAGGACCGGGACATGTGGCGCGTCGTCCACCATCGCAGCACCCCGAGGGATCGTGACGGCTCCTGCAGCGAGGTCCCTGCCCGAGTGTGCGAACCTGACGTCGGGGAAGTACGCCAGGGTCGGTTCGGGCAGAGGCCACACTGCACGGGCCTGCGGGCCGGTGGCCAGATCAAAGAATGTCGCCGAGTGCTTCATCGCTGGCCGCGGAGAAGTTCTCTTCGTGAAGCTCCTGGTAGTCCTGCCAAGCCCGGGCGTCCCAGATCTCGAGAAACCCGATCGACCCCGTCACCACGCATTCCTTGGTGAGGTTGGCGTAGCGGCGGTGCTCCGCAGAGAGCGTGATGCGCCCTTGGGAATCCGGGAACTGCTCATCGGTGCTTGCCGCCAGGTTGCGCAGATAGGCGCGGGCCTCCGGGTTTCCGCGTTTCGCCTTGCCCGAGATCTCGGCGACCATCGCCTCGAACTCCGCACGCGGATGGACAGCGAGGCTGTGATCTTGACTCTTGGTGACCATCAACCCTCCTGTCAGTGCGTCGCGAAACTTGGCGGGCAACGTCAGCCGCCCCTTGTCATCCAGCTTTGGCGTGTAGGTGCCGAAGAACATCTCGCCACCTCGCTCTGCCTGCTTCCGAACGGAACCCCGATCGCTCCGCTGTCCGCCACTTTACCCCACATTCCCCCACATTGCTCCAAATAGTGGATGGCGTTTCTCTCACGTCCCCACTCGCCGGTCCGCAGACACTCGGATCAGGCACGCCGTCCCCTTCGAAGAGACCCGAGGAAACTACGAAACAGCTGTTCAGCCGTGTAGTACGCGGCCTGGCTGTTCGGTTGGGGACCCGGTGGGGCGATGTGGGGCAAAAATAAGGGGCAGTCCCGTGGGACTACCCCTGAGGTGGAGAACCGACGACGCGTCTACTCGTCGAAGCGCCGACGGAAACGGTCCTCCATGCGGCTGGTGAAGGAGCTGCTTCCGCCCTTGGCCCGCTTCTGCCGGGCAGCGCTTATGTCCGTGGGGGCCTCGGGTTTCCCGCTGACCCTCGATCCGGTGATCGCGAAGACCACCCCACCGAACATGACGACGAAGCCGACGACAGAAAGAATCGGGAAGGTGCCGATCATCGTGGCCTTGAACGCTACGCCCGACACCAGCATCGCCAGCCCGGACAAGAACAACGCAGCGCCCTGCAGCCGGCGCCGAGTCGAGGGTGCCCGCATAGTCCCCCCGCGGACGCTGGAGGCGAACTTGGGGTCCTCGGCATAGAGCGCGCTCTCGATCTGGTCGAGCATGCGCTGCTCATGATCGGAGAGTGGCATTCGTCCCTCCCTCTCGCCGTGGGGCCGTCGCAGTCGTTCGAAGTCGGAGTGTGCCCGCGCCGCCCGGGCCTAAACGCAATGATACGAGTTCATTCTGACCCGTACCACCTAGTTCCACCGACGATTCTATGACGAACACCGACCACGGCGTACCAGCACCTCATCTCACCGGCACCCGTCTGAAGTTCCATCGGATAATAGGGGTCAGCCGCTCTGATACCCACCGGGGGGAGTAGATCCTTGGCGACATCTCTCGTCGATCTGTCGCCGAGTGCCATGGCGCACCGACTCAGCGACGCGCTGGCGGTGTACGTACAGGCCATGGGCTACCCACGAGGCACCGAGGATCAGCGTGCGTCGATGTGGCTCGAACACACCCGCAGACGCGGCTGGAAGGCCGTCGCGGTTGTCGATGACACCGCTGTCGCCGACGACACCGCTGTTCTCGATCACACCGCGGCGCTCAACCGCGCGGCGGGCAGAGGGGCAAGCGCACCCCCGATCCTCGGTGTCGCCTACGGCTACCGCGGCGCCCCCAACCAGTGGTGGCAGCAGCAGGTATCCGCCGGACTTCGTCAGAATGGCGCTGCTCCTCGATATATCGCGGAGCTGATGGGCAGCTATTTCGAGCTGACCGAAGTCCACGTCCACCCGCACGCTCAAGGCCGGGGGCTGGGCGAGGCGCTGGTTCGCCGGCTACTCGACGATCGCGCAGAAAGGCACGTCCTGCTGTCCACTCCGGAGATCAACGGAGAGGCGAACCGGGCATGGCGGTTGTACCGTCGCCTCGGCTTCGCCGACATCATCCGGCGATACCACTTCTCCGGCGATCCGCGTGCATTCGCGATCCTGGGTCGCTCACTCCCCCTCTGAAAGCTCATCTGGCACGATGACCTGGTGCCGACCCGTCACCGCACCTGCAAACGGTTTCTCACCCTGGCTCTGCTGCTGCTCGTGGTCGCGCCGTCGCTGATCGGTTGCGTACGGGTCCGGGCCTCCATCACGGTCTCGCCCGACGACCGGGTGTCGGGACAGATCGTCGCTGCGGCAATTGCCCGCGACGCCGACGACAAGGGTCCGCAGCTCCTCAACAACCTTCCGTTTGCGCAGAAGGTCGCCGTATCGGAATACAGCCGGGACGACTACGTCGGAAGCCAGGCGGTGTTCTCAAACCTGACGTTCGCCGAACTGCCCCAATTGGCGAACATGAACCGGGACGCGGCAGGCGTCGACATCTCGCTTCGGCGGGCCGGTGACCGCGTGATCCTCGAAGGCCGGGTAGATCTCACCTCGCTCAATGACGCCGCGGCCGAGGTGTCGCTGAGTGTCTCGTTTCCCGGCGAGGTGACATCGACAAACGGTGACCAGATCTCCACCGATGTGGTCGAGTGGAAGCTCCGCCCGGGAGTGGTCAGCACGATGAACGCCCAAGCGCGCTACACCGACCCCAGCGCACGATCGTTCACCGGCGCGGCGATCTGGCTGGCTGTCGCTTCGTTCGTGGTCGCAGGCATTATCGGCGCGCTGGCGTATACGAATCGCGACCGCTCCCCACGAGTCGGTGAACTCCGGGATCAGCAGCAGTAGACATGCGGGCCGCGGATCGCGGGCGCGGGACGCCTGACTTGCTACAACTTCGGTTGCAGGCTCTACTCTGAAGACACTCCGGGCCAGAGTGGGGCCAGACCGGGACGAGCCTGGCCGAGCACAGAGAGGAGCGCCCGCTGAACGTGGATGCAGCGGCACCGTCGGCTGTCGAACTGGCCGCCGCCGTCACCGATCAGCTGCGGGATTATCTCGGTGATCGCCGCCGGGATGCCGCGTACATCGGTGCCGACTACGCGGTGCTGACCGCGGCGGTCGAAGAGTTCGTCCTTCGCGGCGGCAAACGGCTGCGCCCGGCATTCGCCTACTGGGGCTGGCGTGCGGTCGCCGGCACCGAGCCGGGGCCCGAGGCACTCAGGCTATTCTCGGCACTCGAATTGCTTCACGCCTGCGCGCTCGTACACGACGACGTCATCGACGCTTCGGCCACCCGGCGCGGGCTGCCCACCGTGCACCGAATATTTGCCGAACGCCACCGGGGCAACAAGTGGCGCGGATCTTCGGATCAATTCGGCCTCTCCGCGGCAATATTGCTGGGCGATCTGGCCCTGGTCTGGGCCGACGACATCGTCGCGTCGGCCGGGATCGGCGCGGACGCCCACCGGCGGGTGCAGCGGGTGTGGGCTGCGATACGCACCGAGGTGCTCGGCGGTCAATACCTCGACATCATCGCGGAGGCCAACGGCGGCGAGTCGGTCGCATCGGCTCTGAACGTCAACATCTACAAGACCGCCTCATACACTGTTTCGCGTCCGTTGCAACTCGGGGCCGCCGCGGCCGCCGACTGCCCGGAGATTCTGGCGGACTTCCACGAGATCGGCACCAGCCTGGGTGTCGCTTTCCAGCTGCGCGACGACGTCCTGGGTGTGTTCGGCGACCCGGCCGTGACCGGCAAGCCTGCCGGCGACGACCTGCGCTCCGGTAAGCGCACGGTGTTACTTGCCGAAGCGATCGAGCTCGCGGAGAAGCACGACCCGGCGGCAGCCAAGCTGCTTCGCACGTCGATCGGAACCGAGCTGACGGACGCGGAGGTCAAGGAAGTATGCCGGGTTATCGAGTCGGTCGGGGCAGTGGCAGCAGTCGAGAGCAGGATCGACAGACTGTCCCGCCGTGGCCTCGACATCCTGTATGCCGCCCCGATCGACGACCGGGCCAAGGCTGGGCTCGCCGAGCTCGCAAGGTTGGCCGCGAACCGGTCCAAGTAGGAGCATGACGACCCCCGCGCCAGCCCAGACTCCGAGAACCGGTCTGTCAAGGTACTTTTCGCGGCGAATTCTGCCCCAGCTGGGGCGGCTGAAAGAGTTCACGTTCTCCCCGGAAGCCCGGCCGGCGCTCGTTGGAGCGCTGGGCGCGATCCTGATCACTGTCGGAGGGCTCGGCGCCGGCAGTACCCAACTGCACGACTCGTTGCTTGAATCGATGCACCTGTCCTGGCTGCGGTTCGGGCACGGGCTGGTGGTGTCGTCGGTACTCCTGTGGGCCGGCGTCGCCCTCATGCTGATCGCCTGGCTGTGGCTGGGCCGGCGGGTGATCGACCGCACGGCCAGCGAGTACACGATGGTCGCCACTACCGGATTCTGGCTCACGCCGCTGCTGATCAGCGTTCCGGTTTTCAGCCGCGACACCTATTCCTATCTGGCCCAGGGCGCATTGCTTCGTGACGGCTTCGATCCGTATGTCGTTGGACCGATCGACAATCCCAACTCCCTGCTGGACAACGTCAGTCCGATTTGGACGACGACCACCGCACCGTACGGCCCGGCGTTCATTCTGGTGGCGAAGTTCGTCACGATGCTCGTCGGCAACGACGTCGTCACCGGGACGATGTTGCTTCGGTTGTGCATGTTGCCCGGCCTGGCGTTGCTGATCTGGGCGGCGCCGAAGGTGGCCCGCCACGTGGGCGCCAACGGAGCGGTCGCACTGTGGATATGCGTGTTGAACCCGCTGGTGATCATTCACCTGATGGGCGGCGTGCACAACGAGATGCTGATGGTCGGCCTGATGATGGCAGGCATCGCTTTGTCGTTCCGTGGCCATCACGTGTCGGGCGTCACCCTGATCGCAGTGGGCGTGGCGGTGAAAGCGACGGCGGGACTGGCACTTCCATTCATGGTTTGGGTGTGGGCACGAGACTTGCGCGATCGCCGCGACTACCCTGCGCCAAAAGCGTTCGCGGTAGCCACGGCCGCATCGCTGGTCATCTTCGTGGCGGTGTTCGCGATCTTGTCACTGGTGGCGGGCGTCGGCCTGGGCTGGCTCACCGCGCTCGCGGGATCCGTCAAGATCATCAACTGGCTGACCGTGCCTACCGCGACGGCAAACCTGATCAACACGGTAGTCGGCCTTGTCGCTCCGGTGAACTTCTATGCGGTACTCGAAACCACCCGCATCATCGGTATCGCGGTCATCGCGATCTCGGCCCCGCTCCTGTGGTGGCGGTTCCGTCGTACCGACCGGGACGCGCTGATGGGTATCGCGCTGCTGATGGGCGTGGTGGTGCTGTTCGTCCCCGCGGCCCTTCCGTGGTACTACACGTGGCCGCTGGCGGTCGCGGCCGCACTGGCGCAGTCACGGCGCGCGATCGCGCTCATCGCCGGTCTTTCGACGTGGATCATGGTGATCTGGAACCCGGACGGTGCCCACGGGATGTACTCATGGTTCCGCGTGCTGGTAGCTCTGGCCTGCGCCGCGGGCGCATGGTACTGGCTTGCCAAGGTAGAACCGGCGCCAGAACCCGCTGTTACGGGCGTCAACAAGCCATCGCCTGGGCGCGACGAACCACCTCGCGAGCCTGATGCGAATGCAGCGCATCGACCGGGCGGGCATTAGCCTGTCGCTCGTTGGAGCCGTCGCGGGTTATCGTCAACGACGGGTCCGGGGTGAACAGCCAGCGGACGATTTCGGTGTCGCGGTACCCGCCGTCGTAAAGTACGACCAGCAGGCCGGCCAAGCTCTTGACCACCTGTCCGTTGTCATCGAAGAAAGCCTCGGGTACCACGACGGATCCCGCGCGGCGGACCGCCACGAGCTGTCGGTCACGAAGTTGCTGATGCACTTTGGTGACCGGAATGCCCAACAGCTCTGCCACCGTGGGTAGGTCGTAGACAGCCTCGTCCGGATCCAGAACGTCATCGGCGGTCGGGATACTGCTCACCATCCGGAGTCTAAGGCGTGTCGAGCGCCCACCTGGCCTTGGGGACCTCGGCTCGTAACATGTGTTCGATGAAGACCTACCAGCCCGCCGCGCCACTCACCGGGGCCGTGCTGGACGGTCGGTACCGGGTGGACACGCTGGTCGCGACCGGCGGCGTGTCCGATGTGTACCGCGGGCTGGATCTGCGGCTGGAGCGGCCGGTGGCGCTGAAGGTCATGGATAGGCGCTACGCCGGCGACGAGCATTTCCTGACCCGTTTTCAGCGTGAAGCGCGCGCGGTGGCCCGGCTCAAGGACCCTGGGCTGGTTGCGGTCTATGACCAGAGTGTTGGAAGTCCCGGCGGCGATCCGCCATTCTTGGTGATGGAGCTGGTCGAGGGGGGCACGCTCCGGGAGTTGCTCCGCGAGCGCGGTCCGATGCCGCCGCATGCGGTTGCCGCCGTGCTGCAACCTGTGCTCGGAGGCCTCGCCGTGGCCCACCGCGCCGGTCTGGTGCATCGGGACATCAAACCCGAGAACGTTCTGATCAGTGACGAAGGTGAGGTCAAGATCGCCGACTTCGGGCTGGTCCGCGCCGTGGCCGAGGCCAAGATCACCTCGACCAGCGTCATCCTGGGCACCGCGGCGTACCTGTCGCCCGAACAGGTGAGCACCGGTGACACCGATTCACGCGGGGACGTCTACTCCGTCGGCGTACTGGTCTACGAGCTGCTCACCGGGACCACCCCCTTCACCGGCGATACCACGTTGGCGGTGGCCTACCAGCGGATAGACCAGGATGTCCCACCTCCCAGCTCGGTAATCTGCGGCGTACCAAAACAATTCGATGAGTTGGTGGGCCGCGCTACGGCACGCCGTCCAGCCCAGCGATTCGCCGACGCCGCGGAGATGCTCGATGAGCTCGACACGATCGTCGACGAACTCGGACTCCCGCACTTCCGGGTACCTACCCCGCATCGTTCGGCGTTGCACGACTCGGCGACATCGCCGACGGGTGCGCAGGTGAGCCCGCAGACCAAAGCGTTAGCCCGGGTCGAGCTGCCAACGGCTGCACCCGACGCGGACGATGAGGACCGGCCCCCGGCACAGAGATTCGCCGGCATCGAGCTGACGGAGTTCGACTGGGCGCGTCAGCGAGCCAAGCGGGTGCTGTTCTTATGGGTTGTCGCCGCACTGACGCTGACCGGATTGGTGGCGGCCGGAGCCTGGACGCTCGGCAGCAACGTGAGCACACTGCTCTGATTCGCTCGACAGCGGTCAGTCGCGCAGCATCTCTGCGACCAGGAAAGCCAACTCCAGCGATTGTTGGGTGTTGAGCCGTGGGTCGCAGGCGGTCTCGTAGCGACCCGCGAGGTCGACATCCGAAATATCCTGTGCGCCGCCGAGGCACTCGGTGACGTTCTCGCCGGTGATCTCCACGTGGATACCGCCAGGATGGGTGCCCAAACCATGGTGCACCTCGAAGAAGCCCTGAACCTCGTCGACGATCCGGTCGAAGTGTCGGGTCTTGTATCCCGTGGAGGACTCATGGGTGTTGCCGTGCATCGGATCGCATTGCCAGATCACCTGATGCCCGGAAGCCTGCACCTTTTCGATGATCGGCGGCAGCACATCACGAACCTTGGCGTTGCCCATCCGGCTGACCAACGTGAGGCGGCCCGGCACGTTGTGGGGATCGAGGCGCTCCACGTACTCCACCGCCAACTCGGGCGACGTCGTCGGGCCGATCTTCACGCCGATCGGATTGGCGATCACCTCGGCGAACGCGATGTGGGCACCGTCGAGTTGGCGGGTCCGCTCTCCGATCCACAGGTAGTGCGCCGAAAGGTCATAGAGATTCGGACTGGCCTCTTCGGCGTCGGCACCGCCGTTGCCCAGGCGCAGCATGGCCCGCTCGTAATCCAGCACCAGCGCCTCATGGCTGGCATAGATCTCGGCGGTGTCGAGGTTGCGATCGTTGACCCCGCAAGCACTCATGAAGCGCAGTCCGCGGTCGATCTCCCCGGCGAGTGCCTCATACCGGGCGCCTGCGGGCGAGGTCCGCACAAACTCCCGATTCCAGTCATGCACCTGGTGCAGAGACGCCAGACCCGACGACGTCAGTGCCCGCACCAGGTTCATCGCGGCGCTGGCGTTGGCGTACGCACGAACCAGGCGTGACGCGTCATGCTCACGAATCGCCGCATCGGGGGCGAACCCGTTGATCATGTCGCCGCGGTAGGACCGTAGGCCCAGCGCGTCGATGTCGGCCGAGCGTGGTTTCGCGTACTGCCCGGCGATCCGGGCCACCTTGACCACCGGCATGCTGGCGCCATACGTGAGCACCACCGCCATCTGCAGCAGCGCGCGGATGTTGGCACGAATATGCGGTTCGGTGTTGTCGACGAACGTCTCGGCGCAATCTCCGCCCTGCAGCAGGAACGCCTCACCCCGCGCGACATCGGCCAGCTGGGATTTGAGCCGCTCGACCTCCGACGAGACGGTGACCGGCGGGACGCTCTCCAACACCGTCCGCATCGCTTTGGCCTGATCGGCGGGCCAGCCCGGCTGCTGCAGAGCGGGCCTGGCGAGCGCCGCATCCAGCCGTTGCCGTAGCTCCTCGGGCAGCGGCGGAAGATCCGGCAGCTGGTCGATGGGTACGTCAACGGTCCAGTTCACCCGTCCATGGTAACGGGCTCGAGCAGGTGGGTTTACCCGCGCGGCGGCACCTTCCCCGTCTCCGAGCGATGAGTCATCAGGCGGAATCGGTGCAGGTTGTGCTTGGCGTCGACCAGCGCGTCATGGGCATCTCGTGGACGCGGCGGCATCCGTGGGCACCCGCGCTCCTCCCAGAATTGGCGCAGCTCACGGGTGAAGCGTGGTATCGCCGGCGGTAGATCGGTCATGGGCCCCCACAGCTGGCAGAGCACCACATGGTCGTAGGCGCCTACCCAGGCCCACAGCTCGATCGTCTCGTCGCCGTCGACTCCGAAGAAATCCTCGAGCTCCGCCCGGATCTGTCTGCGCGAACGCCAGAGCGGCGAGGCCGGCGACGGCAGCTTGGGCAGCACATTCTTTCGCACCCACCGCCCGGCTCGCTCCGGATCGAATTCTGTTGAAACCGCATAATATTCGCGACCATCTTCAGCCACGACACCGATCGAGATCAACTCGATGGTACGACCGTTGTCGATGAATTCGGTGTCATAGAAGTACCGCACAGCTAGGTGCCTTCCTGTCTGGCGGGGACGCCACCAGGGGCCCCGGGGACGGCTGGATCTCGCGGTCGGAGTTGCTCGAGAAAACTTACGCCGAACTGCGCGTGGCCAAGCCGGGATCACAGCCGACGCGCCGGTGGGCGATAGTCTGGTGAACGACATGAGTACTTGGCGGTCGCCCGGCGGGGCTGGTTGGGGGCCAACGCTGGCTTGGCGGCTGTTTCAGCTGATCGCCGGGGCGGCGTTGGCCTGGGCGGCTTGGCGGCTCCTCGGGCACACCCCCTACCGGATTGACGTCGATGTCTACCGGATGGGTGGGCGGGCCTGGCTCGATGGCCGGCCGCTATACGCAGACGGGACGATATTCCAGACCCAGAGCGGCCTGGAACTGCCCTTCACCTACCCTCCGCTGGCCGCTGTCCTGTTCTCCCCGTTCGCGCTGTTGTCGCTGGACGCTGCGAGTGTGGCCATCACCTTGACCACGCTGATCCTGCTGGTGGCCTCGACGGTCATTCTGCTGACTCGGCTGGACGTGTGGCCCACAACCCGCGTCACCGGCGAGCCGGCCTGGCTGCGGCGATGCTGGCTGGCCGCCGCGATCGTCGCGCCGGCGGTGATCTTCCTGGAACCGATCCGTTCGAACTTCGACTTCGGTCAGATCAACGTGGTGCTGATGACGCTTGTCATCGCTGACTGTGTGCCACGCAGGACGCCGTGGCCCCGAGGCCTGCTGCTGGGCGTCGCGATCGCGCTCAAGCTGACGCCGGCCGTCTTCCTGCTGTATTTCCTGTTGAAGCGGGACACTCGCGCCCTGGTGGTCACTGCCGCCTCGGCGGCCGCCGCGACCGTGGCCGGCTTCGCATTCGCGTGGCGGGACTCCTGGGAATACTGGACCGAGACGGTTCGCGACACCGACCGCATCGGCGCAGCAACGCTCAATACCAACCAGAACATCGCCGGCGCGTTGGCCAGGCTAGGGCTGGGTGAGGGTGAGCGGTTCGTGCTGTGGACGCTGGCGTGCCTCACGGTGCTCGGCCTCGTCGTCTGGGCCGGACGCCGGGCCCTGCGCTGCGAGCAGCCTGTGCTGGCGTTGATCTGCGTTGCGATGTTCGGCCTGGTGGTCTCCCCGGTCTCCTGGTCGCATCACTGGGTCTGGGCGCTGCCCACCGTGCTGGTGACAGCGGTACTCGCGGTACGGCTACGTCACGCAGCGCTCGGTGCGGTGTCCGTCGCCGGGCTGGCGCTGATGGTGTGGACCCCGATCACTCTGATGCCGGAGCATCACGAAACCGCGGCGTCATTGTGGCGTCAGCTTGTCGGAGGCTCATATCTGTGGTGGGCGCTGGCGGTGATCATCGTCAGCGGCGCTGTCTCGGTCCGCACGCCCGGCCGAGACGCACCGCCGGTGGGCGCTACGCCCGTCGTGAGCGCGACGCAGTCGTAGCCGACTCAGCCGGCAGCTGCCTCAGGGAGCCGCGCCGGCGGTTTCACCGCTTTTCCCGGTTTGACGTCGACCCCCTGTTTGACGTCGGCTGCGTAGAGGTCGACGTACTCCTGACCGGACAACCGCATCAGCTCGTACATCACTTCGTCGATGACGGCTCGTTCGATGAAGCGATTGCCCGCCAGCCCCTCGAACCGGCTGAAGTCCATCGGCTCGCCGAACTTGACCTGAACTCTGCCGAATCGCCACATCTTGCTGCCGGGCGGGTTCACGCTGTCGGTTCCGATCATCGCGACCGGAATCACCGGGACCTGTGTCTGGAGAGCCAGCCTGGCCAACCCGGTCTTGCCTTTGTACAGTCGCCCGTCCGGCGAACGGGTGCCCTCCGGGTACATCCCGAGAAGTTTTCCCTCCCCGACGATCCGCTCAGCGGTGGTGAGCGCGCTCTGAGCACTGCCCGCATCGGAACGGTCAATGGGAACCTGGCCGGCAACCGTGTAGAACCAGCGGGTGAACCATCCCTTGAGACCGGTACCTGTGAAGTACTCGGCCTTGGCGAGGAAAGTGATCCGCCGGCTGACTACCAGCGGGAGAAAAAAGCTGTCGGCCACGGCAAGGTGGTTACTGGCCAGAATCACGGCTCCGGAGTGTGGAACATTCTCCAGCCCTTCGACTTTCGGACGCCCGAGCAGACTCAGTACCGGCCCCATGAAGATAAACTTGAACAGCCAGTACCACATGGACCCTCCGCATCACCTGACCGCGGGGCGGACACTATGGCCGGCCGCCGACACGGTGCTCTTCGGACAACCTTACTCACGCAGCGTGCACGCGACCATAGTTGCGCTGAACCCGGTCACTCGGCTGAATCCTCGACCACCACCGGGATGTGCTGATAGTGCCCTGGCTCCGGGGGCACGGCCGGCTCCGGAGCCACGGGGGCGTCTGCTACCGGGCCTTGGGGCTGCTGCGGCGTGCTGCCCGCACTGTCGTTGTTGTCCAGCATTGCCTTCACCAACGTCAGCAGCGCAACACTGTGCTCGGAGACCACGCTGAGCAATGGGTGTTGCTCGCCGGAGATCAGCGCTCCGACCGCGCACACCGGGCACCACACTTGCTCGCACTTGCCGGCGCCCCCGGCCTGAACCGTCGCCACCAGCAGCTTCATTGCCGGGTCAAGTCGGTCAAGGATCGATTCCGCAAGTTTTCGCAGCTCGTCGGCTCCTGGACCGGTATGGAACTCGCTCATGCCGGCCACACCTCCGGGTTCGGTCGAAATCGCACGATCAATTCACTGCCGCTGAGCGCAGCGCCGATGACGAAGCATCGCCGCAGCACTGAGGCCAGCCGAACACGTCGGCGCATGCCGCCGACGGCGATGATCAAATCGTCGTCAACCCTACCCAATGACAGCGCCGTGGAGTCCACCTGCGGCAGCTGCACCCGTAATCGGAAGACCGCGTCCAGCCCGCTGCCGGACTCCCGATCGACGATGGGACGCAGCGGACCGGGAGGTGGTGAACCGTCCCTCGTGCGCGCACAATCGAGTAGCTCCCCGAGCGCCTTGGCCCCGATCGGCTCGCCCGCCAGGTGGGGCACCATGACCAGGTGAACGTCGCCGATGACGCGATCGAGGTCGGCGAGCACCGCCCGCTGTTCAGAGATCCGTTCCGCGTACCAGTTGAATGCCGGATGCTCAGGCAGGTTGCTGTATTCGAACGAATCGTCCTCGACGAGAAGTTGGTTGACGATGAGCTCGGCGACCTCAACTCCCATCAGTGCCAGCGAACCCAGCGTCCGGATAGCCTCGGCGGCGACCACCCGCTCGGCCGTCATCACCAAGTGGGCGGTGACCTTCGAACCGTCGGTCAGCATCGTGCCGAGACGATCGGTGCCCGCTCCGATCCGCTCGAGCAGGTCTACCACCGCGGCTGAGCGGGCATCTTCGGCACTGGACAGCCGGCGGTGCCTCGGCCACGCGCGCTCAAGGTACAAGGCGAATGCCGAGGGCAATGTGAGCATCCGCATCGCATCAGCCGTGGACGCGCAGTCGACCACGACACGATCCCATCGTCCCGAGTCGGCCAGTTCGCCAACCTCATGCAAACCCAGCACTTCCTGGAACCCTGGTAACGCTGAGAGTTCCTCTGGTGCAACGTCTCCGATGTCGGATTCGGGAAACCTCGCAGAGATCACGCCGGCGATCTCGCGCCACCGGGCGGCCAGCAGCGCGAGGGTGTCGAGGGCGAGCGCGTCCAACGACCCGCCCCCCGAACCCGTCGTGTCCAGATCGGCGAATATCCGAGTGGGCTCGCGCCGCCCGGTGGGGGTGACGGTCACACCCAGCACATCGCCGGTCGAGTGCGCCTGATCGGTCGACACGATCAGGACCCGCACACCGGCGCGCGCAGCACGCACGGCCGTGGCGGTCGCCAGAGTCGACTTTCCCACGCCGCCTTTGCCGACGAACAGGCTGATCCGGCTAGGTGCGGACCCCTGTCGCGCATCGGCGCCGTGCCTGCGCTCAATCAGCCTCGACTCGTTTCTTGAGGTCTTTCAGCGCGGTGTCGGTCAATCTGCGCTCGGCCTTTCGCTTGAGCAGTCCGATCATCGGGATGATCAGGTCAACCGACAGTTCATAAGTGACGTCGGTACCAGCCCCGTTGGGAGCAAGCCGGTAGGCACCGTCCAGCGATCTCAGCAACGTGCTCGACACCAGCGACCAGGTCACCGATTTCCGGTCGGCGGGCCACTCGTAGGCCAAAACCATGCTGTCCTTGAGGACTGCGGCATCCAGAACCAGCCGGGCCACCTTCGGGTAACCGGACTCGTCGGACTCGAGAACCTCGGTCTCGTGGTATTCGTCGACCCAGTCCGGGTAGGAGCCGATGTCGGCGATGACGTCCAACACGGTCGAAGGATCGGCATCGATGTATATGGTCTGCGCCGTTTTGTCCGCCACTGATGATCATTCCCCGCTAGGTCTGGTTCGCTGGCCAGAATCTACCCTCCCCCGATGACCCTGGCCCCCGTACCCGCAATTGAGGCTGTCCGGGGCGGGGTGTCAGACCAGGCGCGACACCCCGACGGGGCGTCCGGCCTCCAGCGTGTTCTTTACCTCGAAAGCCATGTCCTTGCCGGCCACCCGGCGACGGTGGGTCATCGTGGCGAAGTTCATCTTCGCCAACTCCCACGCTGCCACCCCCGCGGGTTCGGCGTGCAAGAAGTAGTGCAGCACGACACCATCGGGACCGCTGCGGACCTTTTCCAGCCAGATTTCCATGGTGCCGGTCAAGGCGCCGTTCACCGTCCACCGCTGCCCCACCTCACCGCGGTCCTCGACTACCGTGAGATGCAGGTCTGGCCACCACCGCAGCCAGTTGGCCGGGTCCGCGATGGTGTCGCCGACCGCGGCCGGGTCGGCCGCGATGAAGGTCTCGTCGGCGATCTGGATGGTGTTCATGACAGACTAGCTTCACATATGGCGGACCACCGGCTCGATACTGCTGACCTGGATGACTCAGCTGGACACGGCACAGCCCGTCGAGCCGCCCGATAGTTACGAGAGGGCCCTTACGTGCGCGAGTTCAGCGTTCCCACATCATTCACCGTCGGCGAGCACGACAACATCGTCAGCTCTGTCTATTCCCATGAGCGGGAGGACCCCGGGCATGTGATCTTCCGGCGACTCGTCAACGGCAACTGGGTCGATGTGACGTCCGGCGAGGTTGCCGACCAGATCCGGTCAGCGGCGCGAGGGTTGATCGCGAACGGGGTTCAGCCCGGCGACCGAGTCGCCATCCTGTCCGCCACACGCTACGAATGGCCGATTCTGGACTTCGCCATCCTGTCGGTCGGGGCCGTGACGGTGCCTATCTACGAAACGAGTTCGGATGAGCAGGTGCAGTTCGTGCTGGCGGATTCTGGTGCAGTGGCGGCGTTCGCCGAGACAGATGTCCACGCCGGCCGGATCGAGGCGCTGCGCGACACTCTCCCGCAGCTGCGCAAGGTGTACAGCATCGAGAGCGCAGCCACCTCAGCACTCGACGAACTGGCCGAGGCAGGCCTGCAGGTCGACGCCGCGGTCGTCGACGAGCGGGTGGCGGGAATCAAATCCGCCGACCCCGCGACGCTGATCTACACCTCGGGAACGACCGGGCGACCCAAGGGCTGTCAGCTGACGCACTCAAACCTGCTCTACGAGATCCGCGGCGCCAAGGCGTGCTTCCCTGACCACCTGGCCAAAGGCGAAAGGCTGCTGGTTTTCCTGCCGCTGGCCCATGTGCTCGCACGTGCGCTGACGATCAGCGCCTTCACCAATGGGGTGACACTCGGTTTCACCAGCGACATCAAGAACTTGGTGCCGTTGTTCGCGGTGTTCAAGCCGACGCTGGTGGTGTCCGTGCCGCGAGTGTTCGAGAAGGTGTACAACACCGCCGAACAGAACGCGGAGAGTGGCGGCAAGGGCAAGATTTTCGCGGCCGCGGCCGATGTTGCGATCGAATGGAGCAAAGCCCAGGACACCGGCGGCGCCGGGCTCCTGCTCCGGCTCAAGCACGCGGTGTTCGACAAGCTGGTCTACAGCAAGCTGCGGGCCGCGCTGGGCGGCGATTGCCACGCCGCGATCTCCGGCGGCGCTCCGCTCGGTGCTCGGCTGGGCCACTTCTACCGTGGCGCCGGGTTGTGCATTTACGAGGGATACGGGCTCACCGAGACCAGCGCGGCGATCACCGTAAACCGGGTGGGCGACCTGCGGGTGGGGTCGGTCGGCAAGTTGCTCCCCGGCAACAGCATGCGACTCGGCGAGGACGGCGAGCTGCTCGTCAAGGGCGGCGTGGTGTTCAGTGGCTACTGGGGGAACGAGACCGAGACCGCCGCGGTGTTCACCGACGATTGGTTCCACACCGGCGACTTGGGCGCCATCGATGACGACGGATTTCTGACGATCGTCGGACGCAAGAAGGAGATCATCGTCACCGCCGGCGGCAAGAACGTCGCGCCCGCGCTGCTCGAAGATCGATTGCGCGCGCATCCGCTGATCAGTCAGGCGATGTGCGTCGGTGATGCTCAGCCGTTCATCGCCTCGCTGATCACCATCGACCCGGAAGCATTCCCGGGCTGGAAAGAACGCCACGGTAAGGATGCGGGCGCATCGGTCGCCGACCTCTCCGCCGATCCCGACCTCGGCGCGGAAATCGAGCGGGCGGTCAAGGACGCCAACGCGGCGGTGTCGAAGGCCGAACAGATCCGCAAGTTCCGCATTCTTCCGGTCGACTTCACCGAAGACACCGGCGAGCTGACCCCGACGCTGAAGGTGAAGCGCAAGATCGTGGCCGAGAAATTCGCGGCCGACATCGATGCGCTCTACGCGAAGGACGCCAGCGCCTAGAGCGTGTCGAACAACTGGCTGCGGTCGAGTCGTCGGAGTAGTAGGGCGATTTGGCTGAGGTAGAGGTAGCCTTCGTGCGCGGTCAGGGTGGTTTCGTAGTGGCGGTCGATGCGGCGGCAGTGGTTGATCCAGCCGTTGGTGCGTTCGACTACCCA
>JAHZJB010000042.1 GCA_022601135.1 Actinomycetes bacterium
CGCCGCGACTACAACGCCAACCGACCCCACAGCGCCCACGGCGAACTCACCCCCACCGAGTTCGCTCTACAGTGGACCACGACCCACCAACCCCAAGTCGCATAGTGACTGGACCACCAACTGGGTCCCCCTCACATGCTAGGGAGTTGCCGACTCGGGGAAAGCCTCGGGGAGCGGGACGAAGAGCCGATCCTCATAGCGGGATTCCCCGTTGTCTGTGCCTGGGTGGCCTGACCCCGGTTGGTTGATCCACGAGGTCCGGACCCCGGATGTAGGTCCACCCTCAACGTCCCAGACTAGCCGCTTCGAGCTTGCTGAATCTGACGCTGTATCTCCTGGTAGGCCGCCACCCGTGACATCACCGCATCTACCGCGGCCGAGTCCGCGGGTGCAGGCTCCCTCGTTGCTTCGATCCCATACAGCAGAGCGCTCAACTTCGCGTTCAGCTCTGCGCGCTGGGCGGCAGTCTTGGCTTCAGCGCGTTCATCGCGTAGCGATTGGTCGATCAGGCCTGCCTTGGCCGCACACTCACCGATTAACTCCACTCGTTCGTTGGCAGTGGTCTCGAGCTTGCGCGCAGCAGCCCTTGCCTCGGCAAGAAGTTTGCGGTCCTCGGCGCTGGGATTGTCCAATGCCGACAACTCCCTCACGACTTGGCGTAGCGCGTGTGCTTTCTCGAAGTTGTCAGTGATTGCCTGAATGTCGGGGGTGAAGTCCAGGTCACCCAGCCAGCCCTTCCGAGCAGCCTCCGAGTCGCTTACCTTCTTGACTGCAGCCAGCGCGGATTCAACAAGCCCGGCGTTTCTTTTGCCGAGCTTCTCGACTCGCCGCTCCTTTTCCACGAGGGCTTGGGCCTTGCGGTCGCGCTCGGCGGCCGTAGCCCGTTCTGCACGGGCCCTCTTATCTCTATTTACCGCCCAATAGGTGCCCCCGATCAGAACCCCCCCAACAAATACACCCGCAGGAGCGAGACCGAGTTCGAGCCCTTGGTGACCAGCATCGGACAAGCTGACGAGGATCAATGTTGCTACAAGGCCCGGGCCCACCAACGTGGTATACCAAACTTTCTCGTTCCACGTGAGCCTCGGGCCCCGAAAGCCGTTTGCGTTCAAAGCAAATGGTGTTGAACTCCGGTGCTCAGTCCACCGAACACCATCCCAATACCGGAAACCCCGCGCCCCCGACGGGTCCCGGTACCAACCGGCCGGAGTGGGTCCTGGCGATGGTGTCGTCATCTCGAACCCCTCCGTGTCAGATCTGTGCCCTGGCAGCAGACTATTAGGGCGCCTCCCGCCACACGCGCCCAGCGGGCATGTCGTGGCGTCGAGTGCATCCTTGCGGCTGCCGCCCTCCTGACTAAACGCATGGAGCTAGCACCGGCCAGCGTGGATGGTCCCGCACTCCGGACAGGGAGCCTCAATCGGTTGCTTTAGCCTCGGTTTCGGATTCCCTACCCGGTACTGATAGGCCCGCGTTTTCAGCGGAGCGAAGCTCACGGTCGGGTTGAGCTCTTTGAGTTGGTGCAGCTGCTCCATCACGTAGCGGTCAAGAGCATGTGACCTCGGGTGGTTAAGCAGTTCCCGGTAAACGTAGGAGTTGGTCTCCGCAGCGGACTTGCTCTTCGGAAGAGTTCCGTCGAGCAGCGCGTCCAAACTGCGCAGGAACACCCGTGTAGCGCTGAGGCTGACTTTTCGTTTCGCAGCGATTTCGGCGGCGCTGAAACCCTGCTCCCGCAACCGGAACGTCGCGCCGTGCGAGAGTCCGTCGCCGCTTCGGTGCAGCACCTCCTCGATTTCGGCGCGCAGCTCGGGCGTCAGCGCCCCGGTGGCGGGCGCGTGTTCTTCTCGGGCGAGGGGTTCGTCGGTGGTCACGGTATCGGTATGTGCCAGTTCGCGTTCGGGCTCCACTCGGCGCGGCTCGGTAGCTGACCCGCTGCCGTGTTCGAGGACCGACGCCTGCGCTGCGGTCAGGCGGCAGGCGACTCCGGCGTGGTCGCTGAGCCGGCCGAGGTGGTCGGAGGCGGCCCAGTCATGCACTGTCTGGGCGCGCAGCCGCGGGTTGGTGGCGATGTGGTCGATGTGCGGACCGTTGGGCAGTGCGCCGGCGGTATGGATTGTCCAGCCGGTAAACACCTGGTTCAGCCGTTCGGAGACGCCGACGGGTTGACGCTGGCGAGGGATGCGTTGGTTGAAGTCGCCGACGATGACTGTCGGCACGTCCTGATCGAGCCTAGACAGCAGGTGCTCTAGCTGGTCGAGGTAGTCGAGATGCTCTGACCAGGAGGTGGCATCACCGCGGCCGGTGCTGACGTGGGCGTCGCGCCACGGGATGCAGACTCCGATGATTCGCACAGGCCCGCCAGGTGTGCTTGCGGTAGCGGCGGCGAGCCGGCCCCGGGTCGCGCCCTCTGCGCCGACGAAGTCCAGTGACAGCGGAAACCACGACCACACAATGACTTTGCGCCGGCTGGGTTTGTGTCCATAGCCCCAGTCCGGTCCGGCGTCTACTGCGTACCCGCCCGCGGGAAGCAGCTCACGCACGCCCTCGGTCACCACCACGACATCGGCGTCCGCGGCTGCCAGGCCCGCCGAGATCCGCGGGCCCCGGTTAGTGTCGGGCGTCGCCCATTCGGTGTTCCACGTCGCTACCTTGATTCCCACAGCCGCCCCTTCTGCCAACTTTCCGTCACGGCTCACCAGCGGTTCCAGCCTTTTGGAGCTCGTCAGCTCGACCCGCCACTTTTTCTGCGGCGGTGACCAGCGCCATCACAGCGTCGCGCTCCGCTCCCCCGGAGGCGGGTTCAGTACCGGCGATGGCCTTCTTAGCCGATGCGAGCGTGGTGCGCAGAGCTACGAGCGCCTCGTGGAGGCGCGTGGCGGCACCTTCGACTGCGAGTTCGTTGACGATCCGGCCGATCTCGGCGGTCGCCGCATCAGCGGCATCCTCGCCCTCGGTAGCGCGGACTACCTCGGCCAGCTCGCGGGCATAGTCCTCTCCGTGCGTGCGAATCACCGACTCCCATGTCATCTCTTCGAGTGGGCCGATTTCGGCGAAGGAGTCAAGCAGCTGGTGAACCTCAGCCGGCACGTCCTCCGAGCCGAGTCGCACAACCTCACCGGTCTCAGCGTCATGGAAGAACTCAAGGACCTGCTCGACGCTGCCGTCGTCCTTGGTGATCTCCACAATGCCTCGCATGGCCGCCTCGTCTACAACCTCCTGTCCCGGCGGGTCTTCCTCTACACCCAATGCGATATCGCCGGGACGAAGCAGGGGAAGCGGCCAAGCAGGCACCGACAACTGGGCCGCGAGCGCGGCTACCGCGGCCCGGATATACGGGAACACCGCCGGCGCGCCCACCTGCTCGAGGAAATGCCCGATGATGTCGGGGTGCCCGATCGAGATCGGCTTCGGCAGCGAGAAGATCGCTTCGGCGTAGACCTGAAAACTTGCGTGCGCGTTGCGCGTCCGCACGCGGCAGCGCACGCAGAGGCGGTCGTCCTCAAGGCGAGTGGTGAAATCCAGCTCGGCGAACTCCTCGGGAACTCCGGGAGCGTGGAGCTCCTCGGGCGGTAAGCCACCGGCTTGCGCGTCCGCAACAGCCTCGCGACCGGCAGCGACTTCATGGATAACGACCTCGCGCAACTCCGCAAGATCAATCAGTTCGGCCGCGGTTTCGATCTCTTCTGCCATCAGCGGGCAGCTTCCGTTCGCGTACGCTTCTTCAAGCGCGCGACGTAGCGCGTCTCGGTGGCCTCCTGCTGGCGCCCGCGCGTGTGGGCGCGGTGCTCTTGTCTGGGCAGGCCTGGCTGGCCGGGGACCACCGGTATCGCCGAGATGTGTGTCTCGTAACCAAGAGCGCGAAGGTAACGCGCGACCGCGGCGATCTTCATGTTTCCGTCGCCGTTTAATACCTGCGAGACGCGGCCCTGTGTCACGCCGAGTTTCTCGGCGAGGTCTTTCTGCTCGAGGCTGGAGGCATCGAGGGCTTGTTCGAGTAGTCGCATCACTTGGCTGGCGAGATCGGCTGCGGCTAACCCCTGGGCGCCGGTGTCGGTTGCTTCCTCCTCCTCGATCAGGGAGGGCGTCATGGGTTTATCGGTCATGAGTCAGGTCTTCCTCTCGGACGGCTTTCATCTCGATCAGGTCCTTCTTGGGGGTCTTCTGACTGACCTTCGTGAATGCATGCCCCAGGCGTATCAGGGGGTCGAAGAAGGGTATGTGCCAGTGCGGGCTCTCAGGCGCCTCGGCCTGGGCGTGGTCGTAGATTGGCAGTTTGGCCGAGTAGCCGCTCTTGCCGTCGGTGTCGTAGAACGTTAGGCGCTTGTCTGCGTGGCGGAATTCCCACACTCCGTCATCGAGGTGTTTAACGGCATCGCGGTAGGCCGGTTCTCCGGTGTTGGCCCAGTGCCTGATCGCGTTGAGAAACCAGTGGTAGTCGCTGATCTGTTCGTCCGCAGGCAGATCGTCATCGGTCCGATCCCACTTGCCTGCCTTCAACGCGTCCAGGAACATTCCCGCAGGTGAGCTTTCGTTGGCACGAACAGCGCAATCAATCCGATGCAGTTGCCCCCGAACGATTGCGCGTCGACCTGTCACACTAGGGACTTTAGCAAACGCTAAAGTCCCTAGCAAGCCGCCGGCGCGCTCGCGCACAACCAGCGCCCACGAGAAGATGAGTGACTACACCGATACACCCGGCCGGGCACACCTAATCTCCGAGATCGCAAAATGGTTCTAGCGGTGGTTGCGGCACCGGAAGTGCACACGTAGGGCACCCCCGATGTGCCCACCGCTGTCTAACAACTAACGGTCTGGTCACTCGACTGGGCGATGCAGTGCTTCCCTTCCAGCAGTGACTATCACGCCAGTTCTAACTCTCGTCGTGTCGTATCCACGAAGACAGACACGGGAGCGAACTCACCGTCCTTGATCTACCCAGACGACTGTCACGTCGTCCGTGACATCGACATCACGGCAGCGCAGATAGTCGAGCACCATCTCCCGGGCCTGATCAAAATCATGGCTCCGGTATGTCTGCGTCACCCCGTGACCGTCAATGTCCAGTTCCAGTCCGCCGCGGCTCCACCAGCGCCAGCCCGGCGCCCGCCAGCGGGTCAGGTGCACAGTGATCAAGTCATGTCCCTTCTGAGTTCGTCTCATCCCAGCTATGCCGTTTCCTCGCGCTCGGCAGAATCCTGACCTTGTCCGGGTCTACCCCCATCTCCGACTGCGGGAGGATGATCAGCTCGCCGGCTGCTGCCTTCGCCCGCAGCTGGTCTTGCTCGGCCATGGGCAGTGTCGCGACGTACTCCTCAGCGACCGTCGCCTTGCCTATGGCTCGTATCGTCTGCTCGGCGTGTACGTCGGGACAGTCGGCCATGAAGCAACCGCAGTCCGCGTACTTGCGGAGCGTCTGATCCTCCGGATCGTCCATCCAGAGCGGCGGCTGATCGCAACGCCCGTCAGCACGGCTGGTCCGGTAATGCTCCTTGGGGCACGCGCAGACTTCATCTAGGTCGGGCATGCCTACCACCATGGCACGGGCGGGTGACAGGTCGCTGCGGACAAGGACTAGTCGATGATCCCAGATCCCCGCCATTGACGGGCTGACTCAGGCGCGCCGCCAGGGAGTTTGAAGGGATGGCCCCGCGAGTACCTCGCTGTCCGCGCCGATACCCGGATCGGGGAGGTGGACAGTGAAGACGGTGAATTAACCCGTTGGTCCCGCCGACTTGTCGGTGGATAATGGCAGGGTTTCTGTTAGGTGCCCGGACGTGATTGCCCCACGCCCGGTCCCTCACGGCGGCGGCGCCCGGGGGGTTGATAATGCTTCCCTGGCCCTGCCGACCGGCGACGCGATGGCATTTTCTCCGAGACGACAGCTATCCGGGGGATGAGGGGTGAGGTGTGTGAGTCTGGTCTACCGTGTCCGGCTTCTACTCACGGGCCGCTGGGTCGTGGAGAACGCGTTCACAGGCAAGACGAGAACCATCAACTTGCCGTGGGACGAGCGTTGGGCGCTGGCCGGCGTGCACTCCTACGACCGGTGGTGGGTTAGGCGATGGGTTGAGCAGCCGTGTGGTTGCCGGATCAATCCAATTACTCGGCGCCGACCGCTGTATGGGTGCGACTTTCATTGCGATGACGACGACTGAGGAGGGGCGCGCTCAGCCATGCACGCAGCATCTCACCCAACCCCTGTTCACCCCGCGCTGCGTTAGTCAATCAGGCCGATGCGCCGAGAACTCGGAGCCGCCGCCCGTCACCGCCGGTGTTCGGTAATCGCGGCACTAATGTCCGCGACGGCGAGGCCGATGCCGCTGATGCTGTTAGTTGAGTCCTGCCGGGGCAAACCGAACCTAGTCCTGACCAGGCAAGTCACGTACCCTAAGCCACCAAACGACACAAGGCCGCCTAACCGCGCACTATGGAAGCTATGACCACGCCGGACGACAGCTACTATTGCCTGGCCTGCGGCTGCCCTGTCAATGAACATGATGAGCAGGGCACCTGCCATGCGCTCGATCTAGCCGAACTCGGGCATGTCAATGACTGCATCTGCCCGGGGCTCAGGACACACCAGTCAAACTGACTCGCCAGCATTATCTAAATGTCGCACCGAATCTCATGTTGGCGTCATCCAGAGATGGATCGCGGGTACTCACGCAGTCCCGCACCGCCAGTGCACCATTACGGTTCTAAACCGCCGTGGGATTGCGCCGCAAGGCCAGTGGCCTGACCCCGGTTGGTTGATCCACGAGGTCTGGACCAATTCACGGGGTCCGGCCATGGGGCCAGGCGTGTGGGTCGTTTCAGCGTTTGACGAAGTGCATTTCGTAGCCGTCGTGGAGTGCCTCGGTGAGGGTGTGTTCGACACCGTCCTGGCCGAACGGGGCAGGAGCTCGCCAGGCAGTCAACAGCGACGGAATAGGTTCTGGCAGTGCGATATCCAATTGTGTGCTGGGGTGCCCCCACGAGAGCCCAAGAGTGGAGCTGCGTGCACTGGTGTAGTAATCGAACGGTAACCAGGTCAGGTTGTGCGATGAGGGGAACTCGGCATCTAGCAGTGCCAGACCATTCGGATAGTTGTCGGAGGGTCCAAGGATTGACGTTCGTAAGTCGAACTCTTCCCACACCACGACCAGGCGGGTGGCGCACATTGCAGCCGCGATCCTGCCCAGATGGCTAATGGCCGCCATCGCATCGTGCCCTCGGTAGTAAGGCCGACACACCACATAGCCGATGTAGGGCTGATCGAACGTATCGCCTAAGACATGAATCTGAGGCCGCGGCGCAATACCAGTAGGCAACACGTCGGCAGCGGCCTTGGCGACACTACGCCTAATTACCTCTGCCACTGAGTTTAGTTCGGATATGACGTCGTTTAGTTCGGACATGACGTCATTGTGGTGGACCACACTGACAAGGCCCGAACGCCGGAGCTGGCACCACCGGGCAACGATTTCCGCGCCGTAACGATTGCCGCCCTCGGCATATCGATCGATCGTTCAAACTCCTGAGTGTTTCGCAGCGCCCATCTGCCCCGAAGTGTCGATGGCACACGGTCAAGTGCAGACGCCGGCCTGAATCCGAATTTGTCACACCAAAGTGCGACGATCTCGATTATGAGCGGAGAGAGGAAGTCAAGGGGGTTCTGGAAGCAAGGAAAACTCACGGTCAGCATCTCGTACGACGACACCAAACTGACGTTCAGCGGTCACGATCTTGACGGTTACTTCGGGGGCGATGAGTATGAGTACTGGATAACAGTCGGGGTCGATGACCTTCGGAAAGCTCTGGGCGTGGTTGAACGCTCCGACATCGGTGACGCTGCCTGCACGCGTGTCAACGAGATTATGCAAGTCGGAGAGACGACATGGCTCGACAGTCACGGCGTCCCATATGAATTCAACAGCTGGGTCGAGTGGGGCTGATCCGCGCCACCATGACCTGGAGGGTTTCTCGGTCCACTTGGCCCCATTTTCGAGGGATTCGGGCGGCGGCTGAGCGCCTATTTGATCAGCGGCAGCTCACGGCTGGATTGCGGCACCCGGCCTCGCAGTGAGAGTGCCACGAGCCTGACGCGGATCGACAGTTCAAGGGCCCACACGACCCCTAGGCGCGGATGACCGTTAGCCGGAGCCGCCCGTCATGGGCTGCGACGGATTAGTCGGTGGGGTATTGGGCCGCCAGCATTGGTTTCGAATTGTTCAATCAACGCAATTGCCGTCCGTACTGAGGTGCCCTGGTGCGGTTGCCGATTGCCGCGTTGAGTGTGTCGAGTTCGACCAGAATGTCACTGGCAGAACAGACTCGGTTGCGTCCGCCACCGGACAGCAGGCGACGAATCCGACAGTTTCATCGGCACTGATCGCGGTGTAGACGTCGGGTTTGTACGACGGCGACGAGCTTCGGTCCAGGCGCGCCAATACTCGACGCTGGGTGCCACACCTAGAGCTATGGTGCGTGTCGGTAGGCGGTGAGACAGTATCCCTATGGCATTGATCTCTATGGTCTTGATCGGTCAGGCGTATGCCGCTCAACTCTCCACACTGACAATTCTGGCGGGCGTCATCGCAATCGCGGGCATCGTTTTCTGGGCAACCAACCAGTCCGGATCGCGGACAACCGCCAGACACCCCAGAGGACAGGACCCAATTTGGGGCGGCCAGCACTACACGCACACGCCACCGAGGGCGGTCCGCCACTACAACAGCTCCCAGCCGAACAAGGTGCAGTGGACATGGATTCAGCACACACCGCTGTGGCCGGGCCTGCTCATCGGCCCCCCGGAGTGGCCAAGCCCCGTCGCCAGTAGCTCCAAACCATCTGCAGCGCCACCAACACAACCCGAACTCGGAGTAGCGGAACCGGAGGCGGACCCGGTGACAGTGACGCCATACCGGTCACGGCAACGCCGTCAGCTGAGCCGCCGCAGTGCGTCTAGCATCCATCACCGGAACATATATTGATGCGGCTGTGGCGGTTTCGCGACAGCTACACCGGGTCGGGGGCCATCCTTCGCGGCTTGTTCGCGCTTTAGCCGTGCCTTTTCGTTTCCCCAATTGTGCTGTCCCGCGACGACCCCCTCGAACCCGGCCACCACGTCCAAGACCTGCTCGACTATCTCAATGACCGAATCGAGGCCCAAATGACCACCGATGACGCAGAGCCGAGGTACTTCAAAATCCAGGAGACCGAATCGGGACGGTTGTGCTGGTTGGCTGCGGTGACCCATATCGAAGACCGCTGGTCGACGGCAGTGTTTGGGTACGTGCCCGACCTTGAGGCGTTCGTCTACAACGATCCGTTGACCGTCGATGTCCAGGTCGACGACGAACTCGGCCTCGAATATCTACCGATCACCGCCGAGGAAGCCGCGGCGATGATCAGGTCCGGGGAGCTACGCCGTTTCGAGGGCCACGCCGACTACCTGCTGGCCAAATTCCGCGAAGAACCGCGCAAACTCCCGCCACCCGCGGCGGCCCCCTGAATAACGGGCTCTCGCCCCCCTTTGCGGGTCGGCCGGGTCTGAAATGCCGTGCCCCATTCGGTGAATGCCCCCAGCGTAGCCAGGTCGGCGTCACTGTTCTCGCTGGTCGGTGACCGTGATGGCCATCCCCGGGAATAGCAGAGTGAAGAACTCCTGGACGTAGCCGATAGCATCTGGTCCCTCCAAGATTGATTCATCGCTGGTGGTGCCGTCCCACCACCACCACTTCCCACGGTCTTTGAAGCCAAACGGTGGGGGAACCTGGACCTCGGTGTGCAGGCGGGCGAAGGTACGCGCAGCACCAACGACGAACCTCCAGTCATAGGCACTGAAGGTGACCGACCCATCAGCGTCGGCGTGGTGGGACAGCTCGGGCGGCAACATCACTCGGGCAAAACATTTCTTCGCCAAGGCCGCCGCCGTTGGGCGGCGGGGGCGGCTGATCGACCGGAAATGCCCGTTGCGGCCCGGTTCGTCCGGTCCGATCTCGGATCGGTTAGGGTGCACGACCCACTGCTCGCGTTTTCCGGCCATCGGGGAAAGCTCCTTCGTGTGAGGTGATACTTGCCCGCACGTTAGGACAAAGGGCCGACAGGTTGACGCCGCCAGCCCTGGACTCGAAAGCAGGGGGTCGGGCGGGAGGCCCGTCCTTCAGGGGCTCGTGGCGTGTTGTGGCCGGTGGCCCGTCACCTGACGACTCTCCCCGCGCCGGTGTTCCCCTACGGGGTCGTCCTCGTTTGTTCGGCTGGGGCACCACCGGCCGTTCCAAATCGGCCTTGCTTCGATGCAGACCCTTCGACGCCGGTCAAACAGGCCGCCATTGAAGGGTGTGTAGGGCTCTGGCTACGCCGAGTTGGTAACTGCGCAAGCCTTCGTCAGGTAAGTGAAGCCAGCCCGTGGTGATATGCAGTTCAGCGGCGACGTGCCGGTACGTCGGCGCAAGGTCGGACGGCCACGGTCGTTCGGACCCTGGGCAACTCGTGAACCGCCCGAGCGCCCACTCGTAAACAGAGATCTGACCAAGCATATTGGGCGAACTCCGTACTTGTCGCGCGGCGTACAGCTGGTCCTTGGCGATTGCCGCGATGTTGTGCTCGGGGGGTGGTGCCGGAGGAAGGATCTGCAGCGCTTGGGCTGCCGACAATGAGTCGGCGCCGGTTGCGAACATGAGTTGGAGTGCTACGCACCCTGGCCGAAGGAGAGGGGGGCGGCCGGCGGGTCTTATCCACAGGTAGGGCGGCTGATCGTGGGGGGCACCGTTTCGCCAAAGTTGCAGGAAGAACCGGCCGAAGTCAGCGCCCCACGAGCTCTGGCCATCCCAACCGTCGAGCCAAACTGGCTCCACGAAATCCTCGGTGCCGAGACAGTTGTGGAACTGTGTTTCGTTGGGCGGCTCCATATCCAGCATGGCTCTAGCCCCTGTTCTCGTCGTCGAGGGCCTCGATGAATTCGACGAGTGCCGTCTCGGAGACCAGTCGGCGTCGACCGACTTTTACGCTCCGTAGCTGCTGCGTGCCGATCAGCTCAAACGCGGTAGAGCGTCCAACGCGTAGACGGTCCATGACCTCTTCGACGGTGTTTAGTCGGGCACGTGCCCTATGGACTGGGGACTGCATGGCATCTCTCCTGTGTCGAATCAACATAATATGGACAACGGGTGTGTCTATTGAGATGTCTACAGGTTTGGTTGAATCCGCGCAAGCGCCATGTATGATGTGTCGATATGGCGCAAGACTGGAGCGAGGATTTTCACCGACGGACGGCGTCGGCGATCAAGAGTGCAAGGGGTAGTCGCTCCGCGCAATGGCTTGCCGACCAGACCGAGCAACTCGGTTACCCCATCAGCCGGGCCGCCATCGCCAACTACGAGAGCGGGCGAAAGAAGGGGCTCGATGTCGCCGAGCTTCTGGTGTTGGCAGCTGCGCTGCGGTTACCGCCGCTGGCACTACTGTTCCCCCAATTGCCCGACGGCCCGGTCGAAGTGCTGCCCGGCATGACGACTACCTGCTGGGACGCGGCGGCATGGTTCTCTGGAGAGGCCAGATCCCCCGATCCGGAGCGGGAGAATTGGCCTGTTTCAAAGGGATTCCAGCTTCTGGGAGCCATCCGCAAGCGCCGCGATCGGTTGCTTTCGGTGGGGCAAGTACATGAGCTCTTCGCGGAGTTCGGTCGCATCATCGGCGACCACAGCGTCCCACCTCCTCGGAAAATCCAAGAGGTGGAGGCGTTCGAAGAGAAAATCAGGGCGCTCAAGGAGGAACTCGCCCAGCTTGACAAGCTGATTGTCGATAGTGGCGGGGTACTTCGTGACTAGTAGCGATCTGCGATCTGCGGAGCTGGCGACGTTGATCAGGCCCGAAGGCGCATCCTGCGGCGCGTTGTTGCGCAACGGTGCCGGTGACGCCACAAAAAACTATGTCGCGCAATATGACTCGTTGTCGCGTACGTCAACGGAGGGCTGATCCCATGGCTAGGCAGCAGCTTCCCCCGCAGATCAAGAAGAAGACCGTCCGGGATCGTAAGACGGGAAAACCTGCTGTTCGATACGAAATCACGGCAGACGCCGGAATGAATCCTGATACGGGCAAGCGCCAACAGGTTCGCCGACGTTACGCAACGGAACGTATGGCTCGCGACGCTCTCGCCGAGCTGCAAAGCAGCGTCACCAGCGGCACATTCGTAAGCAGATCGACGCTCACCGTCGAGCAGGCTTGCGCGGACTGGCTTGCTGGGCGGCACGGCATTCGGCCAACAACGCGCGCAGCATATGAGCATTCCCTGGCCCCACTGCGGGCCCGTCACGGCGAGCTGGAAGTTCAACAGCTCACTAAAGGCCACCTGGACCAACTCGTTGCCGATCTCATCGCTGGCAGGTGCCCTGGGCAGCGCAAGGGATGGACGGCAGGATCGGTCAATCCGATGCTGAACCATGTTTCGGCTGTTCTGTCGGGCCTCGTGAGCGAGGGTCTGCTCGTTCGCGATGTTGCGGCGCTGATTGACCGACTCAAGAAACCTCGACAGAAGCTAGCGACTTTCACTGAGGAAGAGGCGCGCAAACTACTGGCACACGTCGAGCGTGATCGACTCGGACATGCCTGGCACCTGGCGCTATCCGGCTTACGGCGCGGTGAGCTAGGCGGCTTGCGGTGGAGCGATATCGACCTCCTCACAGGCACTGTGGCGATAATCCACAATCGGGTGTCGGTCAACGGTCAGGCGATGGACAGCCAACCGAAGACCGAAGACTCCGCCAGGGTGCTACCGCTTACTCCGGCACTCACCTCGGCGTTGCGCCGGGCGCTCGCGATCCAGAAGATCGAGCGACTTGCGTTGGGCCCTGACTACGGGCTGGGGGAACACGTCGTGTGCGATCAGGTCGGCCGCCCGTACCACCCGGACACTCTGTCCGACTTCTGGCGGGCTCTGTGCATTGACGCCAAGGTCCCTCGGATCCGGCTGCACGACGCGCGACACACGTGCGGCACCTTGATGCACATGCAGGGCGTGCCGATCGTGGTCATCTCACAGTGGCTAGGGCATGCAGATCCTGCGTTCACCATGCGTACCTATGTGCACAGCCAGGACGAGGCGCTCAAGCTCGCCGCTGAGTCCTTGCAGCGGGTTGTGACACCCTCGTGACAACGAAGGTCTGATCGAACAAATTTGCGACCGGGGCTCGACCGCGTAAATGCAGGTAGAAGCAATTTCCTGTGGAGCCTCCTGTCAGGATTGAACTGACGACCTTTCGCTTACAAGGCGAGTGCTCTACCACTGAGCTAAGGAGGCGTGAAGCGGGAGTAAGCCTATCGGCTCATTCGTCGACGAGGTCGGGGGCGTCCTGGCCGTCGATGGCTTTTTCGGTCAGAGTCCGCCGCGCCGAACGCCGCGACCGCGGTCGCGGGATGCGGTCGGTGATGCCGCTCAGCGAGTTGACCACTCTGTTGAGCGTATCGACGGCGTCCTGCAGGGTGTCGGCGGTGGGCGTCAACGTTTCGACGGCTGGCGAAAGTCGACTCAGAATTTCGGCGGCCTCGGTGAGTTGTTCTAGCGGTCCATTCTTCGCCGTCAGCTTGTCGACCAGGCCGTCTTCGGCGAACATTCGCTCGACCAGGCCGTCTTCGGCGAACATCCGCTCGATCGGCCCGTCCGGGGCCAGCAGCCGATCCGCGAGCCCGCCGGGCGCCAGGGCGCGCTCCAGTCCGCTACCTTCCAGGGTTATCCGATCGAGCAACCCGCCCGGCGCAGCCAACATGTCGACGACCCCGCCGGGCCGCGTCAGCTTGTCCGCCGGCCCGCCGCGGGCCAGAAGACGCCCCATTGCCCGGTCTGGTTCGGTCAATTCGTCAACCCGGTTGGCCCCGTGGATAGCGCCGCGTACCGGCCATATATCGGTGACCGGGTTAACGCCCTGGCTGTCCTCTTCGCCCAAGGATTGCTTGGCGAGTTGGAGCGCGGCGGCCGCAACTTCGAGTCCAGCTTCGGCCGCCGCCAGGCTGGCACGGACAGGGGTTGTCGCTACGCCCGCGATGACTTTGCCGAAGTCCATTCGCCTAGTCTAGGGAAGGCGCAAGATATACCTCACAGGAAGTGCACAGCTAGTCTGCAGAATCTTCCAAGCGAACTGGTAGATATTGATGGCCATGGCGATGCCGATTCAAGAGAATCTTCCCGAAGCGCGCGTGCTGGTGGTCGACGACGAGGCCAACATCGTCGAATTGCTCTCGGTGAGTCTGAAATTTCAGGGTTTCGAGGTCCACACCGCCTCTAGCGGCCCGGCAGCGCTCGACAAGGCGCGCGCGCTGAAGCCCGACGCGATCATTCTCGATGTCATGATGCCGGGAATGGACGGCTTCGGGTTGTTGCGCCGACTAAGAGCTGACGGGATCGACGCTCCGGCACTGTTCCTGACCGCGCGGGACACCCTGGAAGACAAGGTCACAGGTTTGACGCTGGGTGGCGACGACTACGTGACCAAGCCGTTCAGCCTGGAAGAGGTGGTTGCGCGGCTACGCGTAATACTGCGCCGGACTGGCCGCAGCCACGAGGAGCCCCGCGTTTCCCGGCTGACGTTTGCCGATATCGAACTCGACGAGGACACCCATGAGGTGTGGAAGGCTGGCCAACCCGTTTCGCTGTCACCGACGGAGTTCACGCTGCTGCGGTATTTCATCATCAACGCGGGCACGGTGCTGTCCAAGCCGAAGATCCTCGACCATGTGTGGCGCTATGACTTCGGCGGGGACGTGAACGTCGTCGAATCCTACGTCTCCTACCTGCGGCGAAAGGTCGATACGGGCGAAAAACGTCTGCTTCACACGCTGCGTGGGGTCGGTTATGTCTTGCGCGAGCCACGATGAGCTGACAATGGTGGAGTGGCAGGTCTGGTCAGGCGACAAATCAAACGTGGTATTCCGCTTCGGATAGGGCTGGTGGCCGCCGCGTTGGTGCTGGTGGCCTGTGGCCTTGTGGCGTCGGGCGGCGCGGTGACGACGATAATGCGGCACAGTCTTCTGAATCGAGTGGACGAGACCTTGCTCGACGCTTCCCAGGGCTGGGCGCAGGTACCCAGACCGTTGTCCCCTGTTGCAGTCGAAGACCCTAGCCCGGCGCGCCCGCCGTCGAATTTCTACGTCCGCGGCACTGATCCGGTGGGCCGAACCTGGTTGTCGGTGAACGACGGTGTCGCTGATCCCGCGCTGCCCGTTGACAACGATGTCGGCCCGGTCCCGGTCACCGTCGGATCAGTCCACCACCCCGATGTTCAGTGGCGTGCCATGACGGTTCGCGGCACGGACGGCGAGCGCACCACGGTGGCCGTCGACCTCTCCGAAGTGACGTCGACGATACGTTCGCTGGTCTACGCGCAATCAGGTATCGGGGCGGTGGTGCTGTTGGCGCTCGGGGTCGCCGGCTATGTCCTGGTGCAGCGCAGCCTGCGTCCGCTCGCCGAGGTTGAACAGACAGCCGCAGCAATCGCCGCGGGCCAACTGGACCGCCGGGTTCGCGAACGCGACCCGCGGACCGAGGTCGGCCAATTATCGTTGGCGCTCAACGGAATGCTCGCGCAGATCCAGCGCGCCGTGGCCTCGTCGGAGTCATCGGCGGAGCAGGCGCGTAACTCCGAGGACCGGATGCGCCGGTTCATCACCGACGCCAGCCACGAATTGCGTACCCCGTTGACAACGATCCAAGGGTTCGCCGAGCTGTATCGACAAGGCGCTGCCCGCGACGTCGAGATGTTGATGGGGCGGATCGAAAGCGAATCGCACCGAATGCGTGGACTCGTCGAGGACCTGTTGCTGCTGGCCCGGCTGGACGCGCAGCGTCCGTTGGAGCAGAAGCGGGTAGATCTGCTCGCGCTGGCCGCCGACGCGGTACACGACGCCAAGTCGATCGCGCCGCAACGCACGGTTCGCATGGAAGTCTTCGACGGGCCGGGGATCCCCGAGGTGCTGGGTGAGGACGCCCGACTGCGTCAGGTGCTGAGCAACCTGGTCTCCAATGCTCTGCAGCACACTCCGGAGAGCGCAGCCCTCACCGTGCGAGTGGGTACCGACGCCGACAATGTTGTGCTCGAGGTGTGCGACGAGGGACCGGGGATGGACGCGGAGGCCGCCCAGCGCGTTTTCGAGCGGTTCTTCCGGACGGATTCCTCGCGGGCGCGTGCCAGCGGAGGCAGTGGTCTGGGGCTGTCGATAGTCGACTCATTGGTTCGTGCGCACGGCGGCAGCGTCAGCGTGACCACCGCCCCGGGCAGAGGATGTCGATTTCGGGTGAGCCTGCCAAGCATCACCGATGCGGCGTTCCCGATCAGCGCAGCTGCGCGACCGCAGCCCTGATCTTGGTCTGCGCCTCGTCGAGCGACTCCCGTGACGGGTTGCGGTCGACGTTGGCGAATCCGAAGTCCGACAGGTCTCTTGCGGGGAACACGTGAACGTGCAGATGCGGCACCTCGAGGCCGGCGATGATCACACCGGCCCGTTCGGCGCCGAAAGCGATGCACACTGCTCTGCCGATCAGCTGTGAGACCTCCATGACCTTGCCGAACACCGCCGGTTCAAGGTTCTGCCATTCGTCGATCTCGGCCCGCGGTACCACCAGCGTGTGGCCCTGGGTCATCGGTTCGATCGTCAGGAAGGCCACGATCTCCTCGTCCTCGTAGACGAATCGGCCCGGAATCTCGCCGTTGATGATCTTTGTGAAGACGGTCGCCATGCCGCTCAGGCTACTCAGAATGGTGGTGGGTCGTGGATGGCGGTGATGGTGTGGAGTTGTTGTTGCCAGCGTTGGTCGGCTTCGCGGTGGTGTCGGGTGAGGCGTCGTTCGGCCTGGATGCGTGTGGTTCGGTGTTGGGTTCGTGTGGTGCGGCGTTGCGGCATCGCGGCGCTGGGGTCTTTGCGCCGCGGGGGGGGGGGTGCGGTGCGCACTGGTGGTGGCGCGGTCGGGGTGCACAGGGTGGGGAACAGCAGCGCGCTCCCGGGGGTGGTGAGGGTGGTGACCCCGGCCGGCGAGGTCCAGATGATGGTGCCGTCGGGTAGTTGGTCATCACCCCAGCCCCAGAACGTTTTGATCAAATGATGTTTACGGCACAGGCATTTCAGGTTCGAGGCCTGGGTGGGGCCGCCG
>JAHZJB010000043.1 GCA_022601135.1 Actinomycetes bacterium
ACCGGCCAGGGTGGCGGGAATCTTGATCAGCAGGTTGGGTCGGTCGACGATCTTCCAGAGTTCGATGGCTTGCAGGATCGTCTTGTCGGTGTCGTGGGCGAGGCGCGGATCGACTTCGATGGAGACCCGGCCGTCCACCCCGCCGGAGGCCTCATACTGTTTGGCCAGCACATCGCAGGCGCTGCGCACGTCGTCGGTGGTGACGGTGCGGATCGTCGCGTCGACGTCGGCGCCGCGGGCCGCGAGTTCTTTGACCTGATCGTCATAGGCCGTGCCCTTGGACAGGGCTGCCTGGAAGATCGATGGGTTGGTGGTCACGCCGACCACGGATTTGGTCTCGATCAGCTGCTGCAGATTGCCGGTCCGTAGCCGCTCGCGGGAGAGGTCATCGAGCCATACCGATACGCCGGCCGAGGACAGTGCGGCCAGGTTCGCGTTCTGGGTCATGTCGGATTCCTTCGCTTCCCTTTGCTTGCTATGACTTCTGGTTCGCTATCGATCGTTGTGCGGCGGCCACGACAGCCTCGGGTGTGAATCCGAACTCGCGGAACAACGTCGTGGCGTCAGCGGAGGCGCCATAGTGCTCGATCGAGATGATCTCGCCGGTGTCGCCGACCAACCTGTACCAGCTCTGAGCGATACCCGCCTCGATGGCCACCCGGGCGCAAACATCGCGGGGCAGAACCGATTCGCGGTACTCCTCGGGCTGGGATTCGAACCATTCCAGGCACGGCATCGACACCACACGGGCGTTGATGTTCTTGTCCGCCAACAGTTTTTTGGCTTCCACCGCGAGTTGCAGTTCCGAACCGGTGGCGATCAGGATGACGTCGGCGTCGCCGGCGGACTGTCCGCCGTCGAGCACGTAACCGCCCTTGGCGACGCCCTGGGCGTCGGTGCCCTCGAGGACCGGAACACCCTGTCGGGTCAGAATGAATCCCACCGGCCCACTCCCGTTTCCGCGGGCGATGATGCTGCGCCATGCGTAAGCGGTCTCGTTCGGGTCACCCGGGCGCACCACCGACAGGTTCGGGATGGCCCGCAGCGCGGCGAGATGCTCGATCGGCTGGTGGGTTGGTCCGTCCTCGCCCAGACCGATCGAATCGTGGGTCCAGATATAGACGGTGTCGATGTCCATCAGGGAGGCCAGGCGCACCGCGGGACGCATGTAGTCGGAGAATTGCAGGAACGTGCCGCCGAAGGCGCGGGTCGGCCCGTGCAGCACGATGCCCGACAGGATCGCGCCCATTGCATGTTCGCGGATACCGAAGTGCAGCACGCGTCCGTACCAGTCCGCGGTGAAGTCATCGGTGGAGATCGATGGCGGCCCGAACGATTTCACGCCCTTGATGGTGGTGTTATTGCTGCCCGCGAGGTCGGCCGAACCGCCCCACAACTCGGGCAGGTTGGGCGCCACGTCGTTGAGCACCTGACCGAAGGCCGCGCGGGTGGCCAGCGGCTTGGAGCCGGGCTCCCAGTGGGTCAGGTCAGCGTCCCAGCCCTCGGGTAGTTCGTGGGCCAGTAAGCGGTCCAGCAGCTTCTTGCGCTCAGGCTCGCGCTCCGCCCACGCATCGAATCCCGTCTGCCACTCTTGGTGGGCCTGTTTGCCCCGCTCCACCAGCTTGCGGGTGTGGGCGATGACCTCGTCGCGGACCTCGAAGTTCTTGTCGGGGTCAAAGCCCAGCACCTTCTTGGTGGCCGCCACCTCATCGGCCCCCAAGGCGGAACCGTGGACACCGCCGGTGTTCATCTTCGTCGGGGCCGGATAGCCGATGATCGTGCGGAGCGCGATGAACGACGGCTTGTCGGTAACCCCGCGGGCCGCCTCGACGGCCTCCTCTATCCCGACGACGTTCTCGCCGCCCTCGATCTCCTGGACATGCCAGCCGTATGCGCGGTAGCGCGCCGCGACATCCTCGGACAGCGCGATGTTGGTGTCGTGCTCGATGGAGATCTGATTCTTGTCGTAAAACACGATCAAATTGCCCAGCTGCTGGGTGCCGGCCAGCGACGACGCCTCGCTGGTGACACCTTCCTCGATGTCCCCGTCCGAGGCGATCACGTAGATGTGGTGATCGAACGGGCTGGTGCCGGCGGCCGCGTCCGGGTCGAACAGGCCCCGCTCGTAGCGCGCTGCCATCGCCATACCCACCGCCGAGGACAGACCCTGGCCGAGCGGACCGGTGGTGATCTCCACGCCTTCGGTGTGCCGGAATTCCGGATGCCCGGGGGTCTTGGAGCCCCAGGTCCGCAGCGCTTCGATGTCGGCCAGCTCCAGGCCGAACCCGCCGAGATAGAGCTGGATGTACAAGGTCAGGCTGGAATGTCCGCACGACAGCACGAAACGGTCCCTGCCCAGCCAATGCACATCGGAGGGGTCGTGCCGCATCTGCCGCTGAAACAGGGTGTACGCCAGTGGAGCGAGGCTCATCGCGGTACCCGGGTGCCCGTTGCCCACCTTCTGCACCGCATCAGCAGCCAATACCCGCGCGGTGTCTACCGCCACCGAATCCAGCTCAGTCCAATCGTCGGGATGATTGGGACGAGTCAGAGAGGTGATCTCTTCAAGTGTGGTCACGCAGGCGCACTCCTTGGCTAGGCGGGGCTTCAGACTTCCCCCGGCATTCCGCACAACACCCTAATGCGGGATGGTCAGCGGATACAGCGTGCGGCGCAAGTCGACCTCCAATTACCGGAATGGACCACCGCGTTACCGGAATGGACCATCGCGGTCTACCATCCTCTGTAGTAGAAGCCGCCGGGCGCCCATGCTGTCGTTGAGGAGTTGGTTGCGTGAGAATTCGCGAAGGCAACCTCGTCGGCGAGTCTGTCAGTGAATCTGCGGCATCAGCCGGGGCGCCTCACCGAATCCGCGCGATCGTTCTCGGTTACCTCTCCCTGACCAAACCACGCGTCGTCGAACTGCTTCTCGTCACCACCATCCCGGCGATGCTGCTCGCCAACCGAGGCAGCGTCGACCCATTGCTGATCCTGAACACGCTGTTCGGCGGGATGTTGGCGGCCGCAGGCGCCAACACGCTGAACTGCGTCGCCGACGCCGACATCGACAAGATGATGAAGCGCACCGAACGCCGACCGCTGGCTCGCGCCACGGTGCCGCGCAGCCACGCCCTGGTGTTCGGCCTGGCGCTCTCGGTCGGCTCGTTCTTCTGGTTGTGGTGGACGACCAATCTGCTCTCCGCGCACCTGGCCGGCGCGACCATTGCGTTCTACGTGCTGGTCTACACGCTGCTACTCAAGCGGCGTACCTCTCAGAACGTGGTTTGGGGTGGGGCGGCAGGGTGCATGCCGGTGATGATCGGCTGGTCCGCGGTGACCGGAACGATCCAGTGGCCCGCGCTGGTGATGTTCCTCATCATCTTCTTCTGGACGCCGCCGCACACGTGGGCACTGGCCATGCGCTACAAAGAGGACTACCAGGCGGCAGGTGTACCGATGCTGCCCGCGGTGGCCACCGAGCAGCAGGTCACCAGACAGATCCTGATCTACACCTGGCTGACTGTGGCGGCCACGCTGGCCCTGGCCCTGGCCACCGGCTGGCTGTATGCGGTGGTGGCGATCCTGGCCGGCACCTGGTTCCTGGTGATGGCCCATCAGCTGTACTCCGGCGTCCGCCAGGGTGAGCCGGTCAAACCGCTACGGTTGTTCCTGCAGTCCAACAACTACCTGTCCGTGGTT
Organism: Actinomycetes bacterium; assembly: GCA_022601135.1. GTDB lineage: Bacteria > Actinomycetota > Actinomycetes > Mycobacteriales > Mycobacteriaceae > Mycobacterium. The sequence continues at coordinate 3,700 of JAHZJB010000043.1, forward strand.
TTCGTCGCGCTGGCGGTGGATTCGGCATTGGCGCTGCCCACCCTGTTCACCGTCTGAGCCGGTCAGGGGATCAGCACCACCGAGCCGACGGTCTTGCGGCCCTGCAGATCACGGTGCGCCTGCTCGGCGTCGCGCAACTCGTAGCGGTTGCTGACCGTGACGGTCAGCGTGCCGTCGGCGATTGCGGTGAGTAACTCGCCTGCGCGCCAGGCGAACTCATCGGGCGTGCGAGTGTGATGGGCGAGATTGGGGCGGGTCAGGAACACCGACCCCGCGGCGTTGAGCCGCTGCGGGTCGAGGGGTGGAACCGGCCCGCTGGCCGCGCCGAACAGCGCGAGCGTTCCGCGAACGGCGAGACTGGCCAGGCTGGCCTCGAACGTCGCGGCGCCCACGCCGTCGTAGACCGCCGCGACGCCGTTGCCGTCGGTCAACTCGCGCACCCGGTCACCGAAGCGTGCGGCGCCCCCTTCGTCGGTGTCCGGGTAGTCGAGCACGTCCACGGCTCCGGCCTGTCGGGACAACCCGGCCTTCTCCGGGGTTGAGACCGTGGTGATCACCGAGGTGGCCAGGCTGGTCGCCCACTGGGTGAGGATCAACCCGACGCCACCGGCGCCTGCGTGCATCAACACCGTGTCGCCCTGTTGCACCGAATAGGTGGACTTGATCAGGTAGTGCGCCGTCATCCCCTTCAGCAGTGCCGACGCCGCCACCTCGGCTGCCACCCCCGGCGGCACGTAGGCAACGAAATCTGCGGGAGCCAGACAGTATTCGGCGTAGGCCCCGAGTGCCTGGGCGGTGACCACCCGGTCGCCTACGCTCAGCGCCGCGACGTCGTCGCCGACGGCCTCGATGGTTCCGCACACCTCGGCGCCCACGATGAACGGGACTTCCCGAGGGTAGAGACCTGAGCGGAAGTAGGTATCGATGAAGTTCACGCCTACCGCTTCCGCCTTGATCAGCACCTGACCGGGGCCGGGAACGGGCTGCTGCCGCTCGACGCAGGACAGGACTTCGGGCCCGCCGGTCACGGCGACTTCAATGGCGTACATAGCGCCATCATGCCTTCTCGGTACCATCGGTTCAGCCATGAAGCCCGCCCGACCCGACCTCTTCCATCCCCGGATCGTGTTCGCCGGTTGCCCCGCACTGCCCGAGGGCGACGGTGACGACGCCGGCCTGGTGCAGGCTCTGCGTGGACGCGGCCTGCACGCCCGCTGGTTGTCCTGGGACGATCCGGCAGCTCAGGATTGCGACCTGGTGATCCTGCGTGCGACGTGGGACTACGTGGACCGACTCGACGAGTTCCTCGCCTGGATCGGGCGGGTGCCGTTGGTGCTGAACTCGCCGAAGGTCATCGCGTGGAACACCGACAAGCGGTATCTGGGTGATTTGGCAGCAGCGGGCGTGCCGACTGTTCCCAGCGCGTTCTTCGCCCCGGGTGAGCGAGTGTGCGTTCCGGCCGGCGATGTCGTCGTCAAACCCGCGGTGGGTGCGGGTTCGGTTGGCGCCCTGCGGTTTTCCGAGGCATCGGAGGCTGTTGCGCACGCCGCTCTGCTGCAGGCGCGCGGTCAGACCGTCCTGGTGCAACCGTTCGACGGGAGCGTCAACGACGGTGAGATGGCGTTGGTGTTCATTCGCGGTGAGCAGTCCCACGCATTCCGCAAGGGCCCGCTGCTGCCACCTGCGGGCGGAGCGCCAGTGTTCGACGAGTCGGGGACCTACGCCGAGGAGCGACTGCAGCCGGCCGAACCGGACTTCGAGCTCTGGGACCTGGGCCATGCGGCACTCGCCGCCGCGGCCGCCCACCTGAATATCGGTATCACCGACTTGCTCTACGCCCGCGTCGATGTACTCGGTGGAGCCGACGCTCCCAGGCTGTTGGAACTGGAACTCGTGGAACCGTCTCTGGGCTGGCGGCAGCTCGACGACACCACGCGGCACCGCCAGCAGCGCCGGTTCGCCCTCGGAGTCGAGTCAGCGCTGCACGAGTTCGGGCTCGGCCCGTTTTCGCATCGACGCCCATAGCGCCGAGGTAGCCGCCGTGCAGGCGGCCGCTCCCGCCACGTGTAGGGCCACCAGCGCCGGTGGAACGCCCGCAAAGAACTGCACGGTCCCGAGCACCCCCTGGGCCGCGGCCAATGCCACCACCACGACCAGGCGCCGCAGCACCTCCTTGGGTGCGTGCACGGCCAAGAGCGCGAAACCAAGGGCGACCAGCAGCGCCAGATAGGCAACCAGCAGCGACGAGTGCATGTGCACCAGCGTGGTGATTTCCACCTGCAGCCGGGGCACCGGCGACTCGAGGCTCTTGTCGCCGGCATGCGGACCCGCGCCGGTCACCAGGGTGCCCGTCACCAGCACCGCCGACAGCGCAACACCGACCAGAATGGTCAAATGCCGCAACGGCTCGGGCACGCGGGTGACCGGGATTCCATCGTCCGGCTCGCCGATCCTGACGTACAGCAGCACGGCTACCCAGACCATCGTCATCGATGCCAGCAGATGGATGGCCACCGTCCACCACAGCAATCCGGTCAACACCGTGATGCCGCCGATCACGGCCTGCACCACCGTCGACGCTGGCATCAGCCAGGCGTAGATCAATACCTCACGTCGGCGTCTGGCGCGGGTGACCGCGATGACCGCGGCCGCGGCGGTGAGCACTACGAGGAAGGTCAGCAACCGGTTGCCGAACTCGACGAACTGATGGACCAAGTGGACTTCGGCGACGGGAACGGGCGTGAAGCTGCCGGGGAAACACTGCGGCCAGGTGGGGCAGCCGAGGCCCGATGCGGTGACACGCACGATCGCGCCGGTGACGGCTATCCCGCCCTGGGTCAGAACGACGGCTGCGGCCAAGAGGCGCTGAACGCGCAGGCTTGGTTCGGGAAACAGGTCGACGAACCCGTAAAACAGCCTGGGCAAGAGTCGTCCGACGGGCACGCTCCGATGGTAGAGGCTGCTTCACTACGGCCCGTAGTAGGGGCCGTTGCCGCCGCGGCGTCAGGTGAAGCGAAACCAGCGCAACGCGCACAGCCCCGCGACGGCTCCCCACACGAGGAGCACTGCCACGCCGAACCAATCCACCGACAGCGTCATCGCACGGGACAGGGCCTCGGTGAGGGCACCCGACGGTGTCAGCCGCGCCACCCATTGCGCGCCGGATCCGACCAGGGCGCCGTCCACGGTGAGGGCTCCCAGGCCGGCGAAGACGAACCAGAGCAGGTTGGCGATGGCCAGCACGATCTCGGCGCGCAGGGTGCCCCCCAGCAGCAGGCCGAGCGCGGCGAATACGGCGGTGCCGAGCGCGATGATCGCCGCGCCGATCGCCAGTCCGGCCAGCGGCGGGCGCCATCCCAGCGCGACACCGATGGCGCCGAACAAGATCGACTGAAGTGCCACCACCGCCACCACCGCCAGCGATTTTCCGGCGACGATGCCCCACACGGGCAGAGCGGTGGCCCCGAGCCTCTTGAGGGCTCCGTAGCGGCGATCGAAGGCGACGGCGATGGCTTGGCCGGTGAACGCGGTGGAGATGATCGCCAGCGCCATGATGGCGGGGACGAACGTGGCCGCGCGGTTTTCCCCGAACGAACCCAACGGCAACACCGTGAGCCCCACCAGCAAGGTGACCGGAATGAACATCGTGAGCAGCAGTTGTTCCCCGTTGCGCAGCAGCAGGCGCAGTTCCAGCCTGAACTGTGCGTTCAGCATCCTCGACACCGCGGCAGGCCGGGGATCGGGAGTGAACGTTCCCGGCGCGAAACGATTGCTCAAGATCGCAACTCCCGCCCGGTCAGCTCGAGGAACACGTCCTCGAGGCTGCGCTGCTCGACGCGCATGTGGGTGGCCAGCACATCGAGTCGGGCACACCAGGCGGTCACGGTGGCGAGCACCTGCGGATCGATATGGCCCTCGACAAGGTATTCGCCCGGCGAGGTCTCGACCGCCCGGTAACGCTCCGGCAGGGCCGCTGTCAGCAGGCTCAAGTCCAGCATCCGCGGCGCCTGGAACCGTAGTTGGTTCTCCGCGCCACTGCGCATCAATTCAGCCGGGGTGCCGGTGGCGACCGCTTTACCGTGGTCGATGATCAGGATCCGGTCGGCGAGTTCCTCGGCCTCGGAGAGCTGGTGGGTGGTCAAGACCACCGTCACGCCGTCACGCCGGAGCGCGTCGATCAACTCCCACACCACGATTCGCGCCTGGGCGTCCATTCCCGCGGTGGGCTCATCGAGGAACACCAACTCCGGTCGGCCGACGACAGCGCAGGCCAGCGAGAGGCGCTGCTGCTGTCCACCCGACAGGCGCCGATAGGTAGTGCGGGCCGAGTCGGTCAGCCCGAGGGTGTCGAGCAGCCACTGCGGGTCAATCGGATCGGCGGCGTAGGAGGCCACCAAGTCGAGCATCTCGGCGGCGCGCGCCGCCGGATAGGCCCCACCGCCCTGCAGCATCACTCCGATGCGTGACCGCATCTCGGCGTTGTCGGCGATGGGGTCCAGGCCGAGGATCGAGATCTGGCCGGAGTCGGGCCTGATAAAGCCCTCGCACATCTCAACCGTGGTCGTCTTCCCGGCCCCGTTGGGGCCCAGCAACGCGAACACCTCCGAGGCCTCGACATGGAGATCGAGTTGGGATACCGCGGTCGTCGATCCATACCGCTTGCTGACATCGCGCAGCACCATGGGGGCTGCTGATGAGCGCTCGCGTGAGGAGCCGACAACACCGGAGGTCACGGAGACTCAGCGTAGGCGTCGGGGCGAGCGGTGGGTGGGCCGGTCGGCTCGGGAATCGGGCGCCAGGGCAATCGTCGATAGGTCAATGCGATCAAGACCAGCACGATCACCGCGCTCGCCAGCGTTGCCAGCACGATCTGGAACAGCGCGAAACGGTCGCCATTGGCGGTCGGGCCGAAGATTCCGACCACCAGGGTGGCGGCGATCGCCGCCGCCCGGAAACCGGGCCGGGTGGCCCAGGCGGCGAGCGGGATGATCGCCCATAGCAGGTACCACGGTTGCACGACTGGAAACAAGAGTACGGTCGCCCCGAGCGCGACCCCGAGTCCGCCTACCGGGTGCAGCCGACCGCGGAACACGGCGAAGAGCAGCCAGGTGACGATCACCGCGATCAGGCTGACGCCGATCGCACGGGTCAGCGCGAGCACCGACGTGGTGTGGTCACCGAGACCGAGCAGGATACCGACCTGGCCGGTGCCCAAGGCCAGCAGCGTCGGTGGCGACATCCAGCTACGGACGACGTTGGCGGTGCCGAGGGTGAACAGCCAACCGAACCCGAGCCCACTGGCCCAGCCGATCAACGTCATCACCGCCAGCGACACCGCTCCCAGCGATCCGCTGGCGATGGCGAATGCCTTGATAGTGCCGCCCAGTCGATGACCGAGCCCCATCGCCACGAACCCCAGTGCCAGCAGCGACGGCAACTTCACCTGGGATGAAGCGGTGATCAGCACCGTGCCGGTCAGGAGCATCGCCATCGGATACCAGCGCGCCCACTGCTGGCGGTCCCGCGGCCATGCCGGCGGTCGCGGTACCAGCGAGACCCCGGCTTTGATACCGCTGATGCCGCGCAATGCGAACTCGGTACCGGCCAGCATCAACCCCAGCATCAGCGCCTCGTTGTGAATGCCGGCGACAAGGTGCATGAACAAGAGCGGGTTGGCGGCGCCCAGCCACAACGCACTCACCTCGGCCACCCCGCAGCGGCGCGCCAGTCGCGGTGTGGCCCACACGATCATGCCGACGCCGAGCAACACGACCAGACGGTGGGCCAGCACCGCTTCCACGATGTTCTCACCGGTCAGTGCCGAAATGCCGCGACCGATCCAGAGGAACAGCGGCCCGTAGGGTGCCGGGGTTTCCCGCCACAGGCTGGGCACCGACAAGGTGAAGGCGTGGCCGAGGCCGAGTCCGGGGGCCGGGCCGACCAGGTAGGGGTCGTTGCCCTGCAGGGAGATCTCACTTTGCGCCAGATAGGAATACACGTCCTTGCTGTACATCGGCGGCGCGATCAGCAGCGGCAACGCCCAGAGCAGCAGGGTGCGGTCCAACTGGCTTCGCGTCATCTTCCGCTCGCCGAGTGCGAACCGCCCGAGCATCAGCCAGGCCAGCGCCATCATCACCGCACCCGTGGTGGTCATCGTCAGCGAGACCGTCTGAATGCGCGACGGCAAATTGAGCAGCCGGACGCCGAACGTCGGGTCCTGGATTACCGGGCGCGCACCGGCGCCGAGGGCGCCGATCGCCATGAGCACCGTGCCGGTGGCTCCGAACAGGCGGGTCCGGCGCATCGCGATGAGCTCGGCGTCGTTGAGCGGACTGCCGACCGTCCGCTCGTCGCCGTGCCAGCCGGCGATCGACGCGCTTAGTGAGCTTAGGCGGGCTGCCACGAGGGCAGCGTAGCCTTCGCGGCTGGTAAGGGTACCCTTGCTGGACCCGGTTCCTTAATTGCGTCACACTTGTGTTGTGAAAATCGGTTCGCAGGGCGTCCCGCCGACTGCAGTGCAGTCGGCGCCGGTGCACGCTGCCGATGGTGACGCCTCCGGGGATACTCACGGGGACACGCGGGGCGAGATTGTCCGGCTGCTGCTGGAATTGGGTCCGACCACGGCGAGTCGTATCGCAGAGCAGCTGGGGCTGTCCGCCGCCGGCGTGCGCAGGCATCTCGACGCGCTCATCGACGTCGGCGACGCACAGGCCAATGCCGCGGCGGCGTGGCAGCAGGAGGGGCGCGGCCGGCCGGCCAAGCGCTACCAGCTCACCGCTGCCGGTCGGGGCAAGTTGGAGCACACCTACGACGACCTGGCCTCGGCGGCCATCCGCGAACTGCGCGAGCTGGGCGGCGATGCGGCCGTCCAGACATTCGCCCGCCGGCGAATCGACGCGATCTTGGCCGATGTCGACCCCGCGGCGGGTACGAACTCCGACGATGTCGAGGCGGCGGCCGACCGGATCGCCGACGCGCTGACCCAGGCCGGCTATGCCACCACCACCACTCGGGTGGGCGGCCCCGCCCGCGGGGTGCAGATTTGTCAGCATCATTGTCCGGTATCGCACGTGGCCGAGGAATTCCCCGAGCTGTGCGAGGCCGAACAGCAGGCGATGGCCCAGGTGTTGGGCACCCATGTGCAACGGCTGGCGACCATCGTCAACGGAGACTGCGCCTGTACCACCCACGTCCCGCTAATGCAGGCCGAACACTAGGACCGCCCGCACGACCTCCGGCGCACCAGCCCGCGTGGGAGCCACGACAAGAGCAAGAGGAGTGTGTCGCAGTGACACTCACACCAGAGACGCCGCTCACCCAGGAAGAGACCATCGCTTCCTTGGGCAAGTACGGTTACGGCTGGGCCGACTCGGACGCCGCGGGCGCCAGCGCCCGGCGCGGGCTGTCCGAAGCCGTCGTGCGGGATATCTCGGCCAAGAAGAGCGAGCCCGACTGGATGCTCGACATCCGGCTGAGGGCCTTGCGCACCTTCGGGAAGAAGCCGATGCCGAACTGGGGTTCCAATCTCGAGGGCATCGATTTCGACAACATCAAATACTTCGTGCGCTCCAGTGAACAGCAGGCCGCGACGTGGGACGACCTGCCTGCCGACATCAAGAACACCTACGACAAGCTCGGTATCCCGGAGGCCGAAAAGCAGCGGTTGGTGTCCGGCGTAGCTGCCCAGTACGAGTCAGAGGTTGTTTACCATTCGATTCGGGAAGACCTTGAGGCACAAGGGGTTATCTTCCTAGATACCGACACCGCGCTTAAGGAACACCCTGATATCTTCAAGCAGTACTTCGGCACGGTGATCCCAGCCGGGGACAACAAGTTCTCCGCGCTGAATACTGCGGTGTGGTCGGGCGGCTCCTTCATCTACGTGCCGAAAGGCGTGCACGTCGACATTCCACTGCAGGCCTACTTCCGGATCAACACCGAGAACATGGGCCAGTTCGAGCGGACACTGATCATCGTCGACGAGGGTGCCTACGTGCATTACGTCGAGGGATGCACTGCTCCCATCTACAAGTCTGATTCGTTGCATTCCGCAGTGGTCGAGATCATCGTCAAGCCAGGTGGTCGTTGCCGTTACACCACCATTCAGAACTGGTCGAACAATGTTTTCAACCTGGTCACCAAGCGGGCCCGCGCCGAGGCCGGCGCCACGATGGAGTGGGTCGACGGCAACATCGGTTCCAAGGTCACCATGAAATACCCGGCGGTGTGGATGACCGGCGAGCACGCCAAGGGCGAGGTGCTCTCGGTGGCGTTCGCCGGTGAAGGCCAACACCAGGACACCGGTGCCAAGATGCTGCACCTGGCGCCGAACACATCGTCGAACATCGTGTCCAAGTCGGTCGCGCGTGGCGGTGGACGGGCTTCCTACCGCGGCCTGGTACAGGTCAACAAGGGTGCCCACGGATCTCGTGCCAGCGTCAAATGTGATGCACTGCTGGTCGACACGGTCAGCCGCAGCGACACCTACCCCTACGTGGACATCCGCGAGGATGACGTCACCATGGGGCACGAGGCCACGGTGTCGAAGGTCAGCGAAGATCAACTCTTCTACCTGATGAGCCGCGGACTCACCGAGGACGAAGCCATGGCGATGGTGGTGCGCGGGTTCGTCGAGCCGATCGCCAAGGAGCTGCCGATGGAGTATGCACTGGAGCTCAATCGGCTGATCGAGCTGCAGATGGAAGGCGCGGTCGGCTAGTGACGGATACCAACAATCTCACCGAGGCAGTCGAAGGGATCGTCGCCAACAAGGGCGAGCTGTTCGCCTCCTTCGATGTCGACGCCTTCGAAGTGCCCGGCGGCCGCGACGAACTGTGGCGGTTCACCCCACTGAAGCGTTTGCGTGGACTGCACGACGGTTCCGCGCCCGCCAGCGGCAAAGCGCAGATCGAGGTCGCCGGGTGTCCCGGCGTGACGGTGGAATCGGTGCGCCGCGGCGATGAGCGACTCGGCGACGGTGGCGTTCCTGCAGACCGCGTTGCCGCGCAGGCATTCTCGTCGTTCAACACCGCGACCGTGGTCACCGTCGCGCGGGAGGTCGAGCTCACCGAACCCATCGAGATCACGGTCACCGGCCCGGGCGAAGGGGCAGTGGCCTATGGGCACCTGCAGATCAGGGTCGAAGAACTGGCTCGGGCCATCGTGGTCGTCGATCTTCGCGGCAGCGGAACCTACGCCGACAACGTCGAGATCATCGTGGGCGACTCGGCTGCCCTGAGGGTGATCTGGATCGCCGATTGGGCCGATGACATGGTGCACGTCAGCGCGCACCACGCCCGGGTGGGTAGAGATGCGGTTCTCGGGCACGTCAATGTCACCCTTGGCGGTGACGTCGTCCGCACCTCCGCGACAGTGCGGTTCACTGGCCCGGGCGGAGATGCCAAGCTGCTCGGTACGTACTTCGCCGACGACGGCCAGTTCTTCGAGTCGCGGTTGCTGGTCGATCATGCTCAGCCGAACTGCACGTCTGATGTGTTGTACAAGGGTGCGCTGCAAGGGGATCCGGACTCCGCTCTGCCCGATGCGCACACCGTGTGGATCGGCGACGTGCTGATCCGGGCCGAGGCCAGCGGCACCGACACCTTCGAGGTCAACCGCAATCTTGTGCTCACCGACGGTGCCCGCGCGGACTCGGTGCCCAACTTGGAGATCGAGACAGGTGAGATCGTCGGTGCCGGACATGCCAGCGCCACCGGCCGGTTCGACGACGAGCAACTGTTCTATCTGCGTGCCCGGGGTATCCCGGAGGCCCAGGCACGCCGCCTGGTGGTACGTGGCTTCTTCAACGAGATCATCGCCAAGATCACCGTCCCCGCGGTTCGCGAGCGCCTCACCGCGGCCATCGAACGAGAACTAGCAATCACTGAATCGAGAACCTCGTAGCTATGACCACACTGGAAATCAAGGATCTGCACGTCTCCGTCACCTCGACCGACGAAGGGGACATCCCTATTCTCAAGGGTGTCAACCTCACCGTGAAATCGGGGGAGACCCACGCTGTGATGGGACCCAACGGATCCGGCAAGTCGACCCTGTCCTACGCCATCGCCGGGCATCCCAAATACACCGTTACCTCGGGGTCGATCACCCTCGACGGCGCCGATGTTCTGGAGATGAGCATCGATGAACGGGCTCGGGCTGGGCTGTTCCTGGCCATGCAGTACCCCATCGAGGTTCCTGGGGTGTCGATGTCGAACTTCCTGCGCACCGCTGCCACCGCGGTCCGTGGCGAGGCGCCTAAGCTTCGGCACTGGGTCAAGGAGGTCAAGGGCGCGCTGACCGATCTGGACATCGACCCATCGTTCAGCGAGCGCAGCGTCAACGAGGGCTTCTCCGGCGGCGAGAAGAAGCGGCATGAAATTCTGCAACTGGGGCTGCTCAGGCCAAAGATCGCAATCCTGGACGAAACCGACTCGGGGCTGGATGTCGACGCGCTTCGAGTCGTCAGCGAGGGCGTCAACCGCTACGCCGAGGCAGAGCACGGCGGGATTCTGCTGATCACGCACTACACCCGGATTCTGCGCTACATCCATCCCCAGTTCGTTCACGTGTTCTTCGGTGGTCGGATCATTCAGTCCGGCGGCCCGGAACTGGCCGACGAACTCGAGGAAAATGGCTATGAGCGCTTCACTCAGGCTGCATCAGCCACCTAGGCGGAGGTGGCTGAGATGACGACGACCGTCAGTCACGCGCCGGGTCTGGAGGAAATCGCCCGAATCCGGGCGGATTTTCCCATCCTCGATCGGGTGATGCGCGGCGGACGTCGGCTGGCGTATCTGGATTCCGGTGCGACCTCCCAGCGGCCGCTACCAGTGCTCGACGCCGAACGCGACTTCCTGCTCCGCTCGAACGGGGCCGTGCACCGCGGGGCGCATCAGCTGATGGAGGAGGCGACCGACGCCTACGAGCAGGGCCGCGCGGATATCGCGGCGTTCGTGGGCGCCGACCCCGATGAGCTGGTGTTCACCAAGAACGCCACCGAGGCCATCAATCTCGTGTCGTACGCGATCGGGGACGACCGGTTCGACCGAGCGGTCGGACCCGGCGATGTGATCGTCACGACGGAACTGGAGCATCATGCGAACCTGATCCCCTGGCAGGAGCTCTGCCGACGGACAGGAGCGCAGCTGCGCTGGTACGGGGTCATCTCCGAGGGGCCGGAAGCAGGGCGCATTGACCTGGACTCGCTGCAGCTCGACGAGCGAGTGAAACTCGTTGCATTCAGCCACCATTCGAACGTCACCGGTGCGGTGACGCCGACTGCCGAGCTGGTCGACAGGGCGAAGGCCGTCGGCGCGCTAACGCTGCTCGATGCGTGCCAGTCGGTCCCGCATCAACCCGTGGACTTCCACGAGCTGAATGTCGATTTTGCCGCGTTTTCCGGCCACAAGATGTTGGGCCCCAACGGTATCGGTGTGCTGTACGGTCGCGGTGAGCTGCTCAACGCGTTACCGCCTTTCCTGACCGGTGGGTCGATGATCGAGACGGTGACCATGGAGGCCACCACGTACGCGCCGGCCCCGCAGCGATTTGAGGCGGGCACCCCGATGACGTCGCAGGTGGTCGGCCTCGGTGCCGCCGCCCGGTATCTGGAAGACATCGGGATGGCCGCGGTCGAGCAGCATGAGGCCGAGTTGGTCGCCGCCGCGTTGGACGGTTTGTCGGGTATCGACGCCGTCCGGATCATCGGACCACGTTCCACCCGGGATCGCGGTTCGCCCGTATCGTTCGTGGTGAACGGTGTGCACGCGCACGACGTCGGGCAGGTTCTCGACGATGACGGTGTGGCTGTGCGCGTCGGTCACCATTGCGCGTGGCCGCTGCACCGCCGGTTCGGTGTCGCTGCGACGGCACGGGCCTCCTTTGCGGTCTACAACACCGTCGAGGAGATCGACCGTCTGGTCGCGGGCGTGCGCCGGGCCGTGGAATTCTTCGGCGCGGGGGACACCCGGGGTTTGGCCGGCGACTGACGATGCGACTGGAGCAGATATACCAGGAAGTGATCCTGGACCATTACAAGCATCCGCATCATCGCGGTCTACGGGAGCCTTACGGCGCGCAAGTCAGTCACGTCAACCCGACCTGTGGAGACGAGGTCACGCTGCGGGTGGCGCTGTCCGAGGACGGCCAGACTGTCACCGACATCTCTTACGACGGGCAGGGCTGCTCGATCAGCCAGGCGTCGACGTCGGTGCTCACTGACCAGGTGATCGGACTGACCGTGGGCGACGCGCTCAAGACGGTTGCCGCGTTCTCGGAGATGGTGTCGTCACGCGGCCGGATCGACGGTGACGAGGATCTGCTCGGTGACGGGGTGGCCTTCGCGGACGTCTCGAAGTACCCGGCGCGGGTGAAGTGTGCGTTACTGGGCTGGGCGGCGTTCAAGGCCGCGCTGGCGGAGGCCAGCGCCATGGGTGGAGCGCTGGCGGAGGCCGGCGCATCGGGTGGAGCGCTGGCGGAGGCCAGCGCCACGGAAAGTCGTGAGGAGAATCGATGAGTGATACAGCAGTACCCAACGACGAACTGCTCGCCGACATCGAAGAGGCGATGCACGACGTCGTCGATCCCGAACTCGGGATCAATATCGTCGACCTGGGCCTCGTCTACGGGTTGAACGTCGAAGAGAGCGAGGCCGGCGCGGTCGCCCTGATCGATATGACCCTCACCTCGGCGGCGTGCCCGCTCACCGACGTCATCGAAGACCAGGCGCGGGGCGCCCTGGTCGGCGCCGGGCTGGTCGAGGAAATCAAGATCAACTGGGTGTGGAACCCGCCGTGGGGTCCGGACAAGATCACCGATGACGGTCGCGAACAGCTCAGAGCTCTCGGATTCACCGTGTGAGTCCCGCCGCTGGGGCGAGCACACCAAATGAAGGAGTTGCAGACGTGAGTGGCATAGATCTCGACTTCACCGGGCTGCGGGCCTTGTTCATCAACTGCACGCTGAAGCGTTCTCCCGAACCCAGCCACACCGGCGGGCTGATCGGGATCAGTACGGGCATCATGGCCAAGCACGGCATCGCGGTCGACGTCGTCAGGGCGGTCGATCATGACATCGCCACCGGCGTTTGGCCCGATATGCGCGAGCACGGGTGGGCGACCGATGACTGGCCGAAGGTTTTCGAGAAAGTCCTGGATGCCGACATCCTGGTGCTCGCCGGCCCTATTTGGCTGGGCGACAACAGCTCGGTGATGAAGAAGGTGCACGAACGGTTGTACGGCGGCTCGCACCTGCTCAACGAAGCCGGCCAGTACCTGTATTACGGCCGCGTTGGTGGCTGTCTGATCACCGGCAACGAGGACGGCATCAAACACTGCGCCCAGAACGTGTTGTACACGCTGCAGCACATTGGCTACACCATCCCGCCTCAGGCCGACGCCGGGTGGATCGGGGAAGCAGGTCCGGGGCCGTCCTACCTGGATCCCGGATCAGGTGGCCCGGACAACGACTTCACCAATCGGAACACCACGTTCATGACGTGGAATCTGATGCACCTCGCCCGCAGCCTGAAGTCAGCCGGCGGGATTCCCGCCCATGGAAACATCAGGTCCGGCTGGGACGCGGGCTGCCGATACGATTTCGTCAACCCCGAGTACCGGTGAGCGCCGGGAACACATACTGGGAACACGTACTGGGAACACGAGGGCGTCACCATGCGTTGACGCTGGCGTGGCTACTCAAGACCTCACCGCTGAACATTTCAACCAAACCATCGCCGACAACGAGATCGTACTGGTCGATTTCTGGGCATCGTGGTGCGGGCCGTGCAAGCAGTTTGCCCCGACCTTCTCGGCATCATCGGACAAGCACCCCGACATCGTGTTCGCGAAGGTGGACACCGAGGCCGAACAGCAGCTTGCCTCCGCGGCCGACATCCGGTCCATTCCGACACTGATGGCCTTCAAGAAGGGCACGTTGGTCTTCAACCAGGCGGGCGCGCTTCCCCCGGCGGCGCTGGAGGACTTGGTGGAGAAGATCAAGGCATTCGATGTCGACGCGGCGATCGCCGCGCAGGGCAACGGCGAGGCGCCCGGCCAGCCGTAGTGCCTGAAGGCCCGCCCGATACCGTGCAAGCGTGAACCCGCGAGACTCTTCCCGTTTCGTTCTGGTAGATCGGCCACGACAGCATGTCGCGCTGGTAACACTCAACCGGCCCGAACGCATGAACTCGATGGCCTTCGATCTGATGGTGCCGCTGAAGACGGTCCTTGACCACCTGAACTCGGACAACACGGTGCGCGCGATCGTCCTTACCGGGGCGGGGCGCGGATTCTCCTCGGGAGCCGACCACCGGTCGGCCGGTTCGGTGCCCAACGTCGATGGCCTGACCAGGCCGACCTACGCGCTGCGGTCGATGCAGGTGCTCGACGAGGTCGTGTTGGCACTGCGCAAGATGCATCAGCCCGTCATCGCGGCGGTCAACGGAGCGGCCATCGGTGGAGGTTTATGTCTCGCGCTGGCCTGCGACATCCGGGTGGCGTCCACCGACGCCTATTTCCGCGCGGCGGGCATCAACAACGGCCTGACCGCCAGCGAGTTGGGTCTGTCGTTCCTGCTTCCGCGCGCTATCGGTACTTCACGGGCTTTCGAGTTGATGTTGACCGGGCGTGATGCGAGCGCCGTGGAAGCCGAGCGGATCGGGCTGGTGTCGGCGTCGGTTCCGGCGACCGAATTGCTCGACCGTTGTCTGGACATGGCGGAGCGGATCGCGTCCTTTTCCCGGCCCGGAGTCGAGTTGACCAAACGCACACTGTGGAGTGGACTGGACGCAACGAGCCTCGAAGGGCACATGCAGGCCGAGGGTTTGGGACAGCTGTACCTTCGCATGCTCACCGGAAACTTCGAGGAAGCGGTTGCGGCACGCGCACAGAAGCGAGCCCCTGTCTTCACCGACGACAAGTAGTAGGGGAAACGAGTGTGATCACCGCCACGGACTTGGAGGTCCGCGCTGGGGCGCGCACACTGCTCTCGGTCGACGGCGCCGCGCTTCGCATCCAGCCGGGTGACCGTATCGGTCTGGTCGGTCGCAACGGCGTCGGTAAGACGACCACCTTGCGCATTCTGGCCGGGGAGGGCGAGCCCTACGCCGGGGCGGTCACCAGGACTGGTGAAATCGGCTACTTGCCGCAAGACCCCAGGGAGGGTGACCTCGACATGCTGGCCCGCGACCGGGTGCTCTCGGCGCGTGGGCTGGACACTCTTCTCGCCGATCTGGAGAAGCAGCAGGCGCTGATGGCGGAGGTGGCCGACGATTCCGCCCGCGACAAGGCGGTGCGCCGCTACGGGCAGCTTGAGGAACGGTTCGCCGCCCTCGGCGGGTACGCAGCCGAGAGCGAGGCCGGCCGCATCTGCGCGAGCCTGGGGCTGCCCGAGCGCATTCTCAACCAGCCGCTGCGGACGCTCTCCGGCGGTCAGCGCCGCCGCGTCGAGCTCAGCCGCATCCTCTTCGCTGCCGGCGAGGGGGGCGGCACAGGTGCCGGCTCATCGACCACGCTGCTACTCGACGAGCCGACCAACCACCTCGATGCGGACTCGATCGGCTGGCTGCGGGCTTTCTTGCAGAACCACGCCGGCGGGCTGGTGGTCATCAGCCACAACGTCGACCTCCTTGCCGACGTCGTGAATCGGGTGTGGTTCCTCGACGCCGTCCGCGGCGAGGCCGACGTCTACAACATGGGTTGGCAGAAGTACCTGGATGCCCGCGCCACAGACGAGCAGCGGCGCCGCCGCGAGCGGGCCAACGCCGAGCGCAAGGCCGGTGCGTTGCGTACCCAGGCCGCCAAGATGGGCGCCAAAGCCACCAAAGCCGTTGCTGCTCAGAACATGCTGCGGCGCGCGGACCGCATGATGGCGGCACTCGACGACGAGCGGGTGGCCGACAAGGTGGCCCGGATAAAGTTCCCGACGCCCGCTGCGTGCGGACGAACCCCATTGGTCGCCACGGGTCTGACGAAAACCTACGGATCTCTGGAGGTGTTCACCGGCGTCGACCTCGCGATCGACCGGGGGTCCCGGGTGGTGGTGCTTGGGCTCAACGGCGCGGGCAAGACAACGCTGCTTCGGCTGCTGGCCGGGACGGAGAGCCCCGACGCGGGCGAACTCAAGCCCGGGCACGGTTGCAAGATCGGCTATTTCGCCCAGGAGCACGACACCCTCGACGACAACGCGACCGTCTGGGAGAACATCCGCCATGCCGCTCCGGACACCGGCGAGCAGGACCTGCGTGGCCTGTTGGGCGCGTTCATGTTTTCCGGCGCGCAGCTCGACCAGCCCGCCGGCACACTGTCCGGCGGCGAGAAGACTCGACTGGCACTGGCCGGGCTCGTCGCCTCGACCGCAAACGTGTTGCTGCTCGACGAACCGACCAACAATCTCGATCCCGCTTCGCGGGAACAGGTCCTCGATGCGCTACGCAGCTACGTGGGCGCCGTGGTGCTGGTGACCCACGATCCGGGGGCGGCGGAGGCGCTGGATCCGCAGCGGGTCGTGCTGTTGCCCGACGGCACCGAGGACTTCTGGTCTGACGACTACCGTGACCTCATCGAGCTTGCCTGACGTCTACGGTTGCCGCACGGACGCCTCCACGAGGTCCAGCACCGCACTGAGCCGTCGTGGGTCGTCTCCGGATGCCAGCCGCGCCAGCAGGCCGTCCAATACCAACTCGAGGTAGGTGCGGAGCACATCGGCGGGCACATCGTCACGCAGTCGCCCGGCCCGCTTCTGGCGTCGCAGGCGTTCGGTGGTGGCTGCCGATAACTCCGCCGAGCGCTCTGCCCAGCCCCGGCTGAAGGCGGGATCGTTGCGCAGTTTGCGCGCGATCTCCAAGCGAGTGGCCAGCCAGTCGAACTGATCTGGGGCGGCCAGCATCTCACGCATCACCTGGATCAGGCCGTCCCGCGTCGCCACGCCGGCCATGCGTTCGGCGTCCTCCCGAGCCAGCTCGAAGAACAACGTGTCCTTGTCCCGAAAGTGATGGAAGATGGCTCCGCGCGAAAGCCCAATGGTGTGTTCGAGGCGGCGAACGGTCGCCCTGTCGTAGCCGTGCTCGGCGAAACACCGGCGGGCGCCGTCGAGGATCTGGCGACGACGCGCCGCCAGATGATCGTCGGTTACCCGCGGCATCTCACGCTGCTACGTTTTGAGCATGTTGCGCAGCACGTACTGCAGGATGCCACCGTTGCGGTAGTAATCGGCCTCACCCGGAGTGTCGATGCGAACGACCGCATCAAACTCGGTATGGGACCCGTCTGCTTTGGTGGCTTTGACATGCACGGTCTTCGGCGTCTTGCCTTCGTTGAGCACGGTGATGCCGGTGATCTCGAAGGTCTCGGTGCCGTCCAATTTGAGACTCGACGCAGATTCTCCTTCGGGGAACTGCAGTGGGATGACCCCCATACCGATCAGGTTGGAGCGGTGGATTCGCTCGAACGACTCGGCGATGACCGCGCGCACCCCGAGCAGGCTGGTGCCCTTGGCCGCCCAGTCGCGCGAGGAGCCGGACCCGTACTCCTTGCCGCCGAGTACGACCAGCGGGATGCCCTGAGCGGCGTAGTTCTGTGCCGCGTCGTAGATGAACGCCTGCTCGCCGCCCTTGGTGAAGTCGCGCGTGTAGCCGCCCGACACGTCGTCGAGCAATTGATTTCGCAGCCGGATGTTGGCGAAGGTGCCGCGAATCATCACCTCGTGGTTGCCCCGCCGTGAGCCATAGGAGTTGTAGTCCTTCCTGGCGACGCCGTGGGCGTCCAGGTACTGCGCAGCCGGCGTGCCCGGCTTGATGCTGCCGGCCGGGGAGATGTGGTCTGTGGTGACCGAATCGCCCAGCAGGGCAAGCACTCTGGCTCCAGCGATATCGGTAACCGGCTGCGGCTCGGCGGGCATCCCGTCGAAGTAAGGCGGTTTACGGACATAGGTCGAGGCGTCGGCCCACTCGAACGTGTTACCGCTGGGGGTGGGCAGATTGCGCCAGCGCTCGTCGCCTTTGAAGACGTCGGCGTAGTTCTTGGTGAACATCTCGGTGTTGATCGCCGACGCGATGGTGTCGTCGATGTCCTTCTGCGACGGCCAGATGTCCTTGAGGAAGACGTCGGCACCGCTGTGGTCCTTGCCCAAGGGTTGGGTTTCGAAGTCGAAATCCATCGTGCCCGCCAGTGCGTAGGCGATCACGAGCGGTGGCGATGCCAGGTAGTTCATCTTGACGTCGGGGTTGATCCGGCCCTCGAAGTTCCGGTTCCCCGACAGCACTGCCGTGACCGACAGATCTGCATCGTTGATCGCCTTGCTGATCTCCTCGGGCAGCGGGCCGGAGTTTCCGATGCAGGTGGTGCAGCCATAGCCGACCAGGTAAAAGCCCAGCTTCTCCAAGTACGGCCACAACTCGGCCTTGTCGTAGTAGTCGGTGACGACCTGCGAGCCCGGGGCCATGGTCGTCTTCACCCAGGGCTTGGCCGTCAGACCTTTGTCGACCGCGTTCTTGGCCAGCAGCGCTGCCCCGAGCATCACCTCGGGGTTGGACGTGTTGGTGCACGAGGTGATGGCTGCGATCACGACGGCGCCGTGATCGATGACGCAATTACCGCGCTCGTCGGATTCGACCCGCATCGGCTTGCTGGGCCTGCCCGCTGCGCCGTTGGCCGCGGATTGCACGTCGATCGCGCCTTCATCGGCGAAGGACAGCGACACCGGATCGCTGGCGGGGAACGTCTCCTCGACTGCCTCGTCGACGTTGGTGTGTTCAGCCGGATGATTTTCCTCGACGTAGTTGTGAATGTCCTTGCGGAAGACCGTCTTTGCCTCTGTCAGCGCGATACGGTCCTGCGGACGCTTGGGGCCGGCGATAGACGCGACGACGTCGCCGAGGTCCAACTCGATGTACTCGGAGTACTTTGGCTCGTGCTCCGGGTCGTGCCACATGCCCTGTTCTTTCGCATACGCCTCGACCAGCGCGAGTTGATCACTGCTGCGGCCGGTCATCTTCAGATAATCGATCGTGACGTCGTCGATTGGGAAGATCGCTGCGGTGGAGCCGAATTCGGGACTCATGTTGCCCAGCGTGGCGCGGTTGGCGAGGGGTACCTCGGCGACGCCGGCGCCGTAGAACTCGACGAACTTGCCGACCACGCCATGCTTGCGCAGCATCTCGGTGACGGTGAGAACTATGTCGGTGGCGGTGACGCCGGCCGGACGCTCGCCGGTCAGCTTGAAGCCGACCACCCGCGGGATCAGCATCGACACCGGCTGGCCCAGCATCGCCGCCTCGGCCTCGATGCCGCCCACACCCCAGCCCAGCACGCCGAGGCCGTTGACCATGGTGGTGTGCGAATCGGTGCCCACGCAGGTGTCGGGATAGGCGACTCCGTTGCGGTCCCACACGACCCGGGCCAGGTATTCGATGTTGACCTGGTGCACGATCCCGGTGCCCGGCGGTACCACTTTGAAGTCGTCGAAGGCACCCTGGCCCCAGCGCAGGAACTGGTACCGCTCGCCGTTGCGCTCGTATTCGATCTCGACGTTTCGCTCGAATGCATCTGCACGACCGAACAGGTCGGCGATCACCGAGTGGTCGATCACCAGGTCGGCGGGGGCCAGTGGGTTGACCTTTTCGGCGTCTCCACCGAGGTCGCCGATCGCTTCGCGCATGGTGGCCAAGTCCACGATGCAGGGCACGCCGGTGAAGTCCTGCATGATCACGCGTGCCGGGGTGAACTGGATCTCGACGCTGGGGTCGGCCTCGGGATCCCAGGTGGCGATCGCCTCGATGTGCTCCTTGGTGGTGTTGGCGCCGTCCTCGGTGCGCAGCAAGTTTTCGGCGAGGACCTTCAGGCTGTACGGAAGTTTCTCAGTACCCGGGACCGCGCCGAGTCGATAGATCTCGTAGCTGTTGGCACCGACCTTGAGCGTGTCGCGTGCTCCGTACGAGTTCACGGATGAATTCTTGCTGCTCACATCAGCTCCCGGCTTGATCATCGCCGCGACGGGCTGTGTCAACGGCGCTCGACATCGTAACAGTACGCTTGTCCTGCAAGACAAGTGGGTTGTTTCGGCAGTGGTCGCATTCCAGTCTTGTCCTCGCGCGCCCGTGTTGCTACCCCGATGGCATATCTGCCCAAAAAAGTCGCGTCGCCACTGTGGTGCCACTGCCGGTGCCGCCCGGCAATCGCGTACCGTGCTGCTGTGACCGGACCGCACGTGATCCCGCTCCAGGTGCCGTTTTTTCCGTCGTACATCCCGCCGGAGGTCGACATGGTGCAGGTGATGGCCGACGTGGCGGCGGACGGTGTCAGCGTGCCGCCGGCCGATCAAGCTCAGGTTCCTGCCCTCCGGCAGGTCATCGAGGACGCTCGCAGTGAGGGAATCGATCTCAAGATCGTCGTCATCGAGCTGAACCCGCCGATCGACACACCGCTGCGGGACATCGCCACCGAGGTCGGCGAGGCGAACCCGGGTGCGACGGTGTTGGCGATGAGCCCGAACTTCGCCGGCACCTATAGTCCGGCCTTCGACCGGGTGACGCTGGAAGCCGGCCAGGACCTGGCCAAGACCGGCGACTCGGTGCAATCCGCGCAGAATTTTGTCGGCGAGTTGACGAACTCCCACTTTCCCTGGACGCCATTCACGATAGTGCTGGTATTAGCCGTGGTATTGGCCGTCGCCGGCACCCGATTACTGCAGCTATTTGGCAAACGAGCTGAGTCTGCAGAAGCGACCTCCAACAGCTCTGATTAGCTCTTAGCACTTTTTGAGCAAATTGCAACATCACCATTTGGTAACGCTGACAGCCAATTACATCTGTGTAATTTGTGACTGAAGTTTCCTTAGCGTCAGATGTGACGTACGGTACAAACAGTGCCTGTTGTTGCAGATGTTCTTAATGTGACTTCTGAGCTTGGGCGCCCGAGAATACGCCCACACGCTTTCGTGGAGCCTTAGGAGACTTTGAGTCCGATGAGACGCATCCCTGGCGGCGCCTCCGCTTCGCGGCTGTGCGCGGTATCCCTGACGTTCGGCATGGTGCTGACGACGCCCGGACTGGCGCAGGCCCAGCCCGCCAACCCAGACGACCTGGCGACGCTGGTGACTGCGGTTGCCGACGTCAACCAGCAGTTGCAAGACCTCGGTGCCGCGATCCAGATCAAACAGGAGAGTGTGAACAAGGCGATCCTCGACGTGAAGACCGCGCGGGACAACGCCGCAGCCGCCCAAGTGGAGGTCGAGGCCAGCGCCCAGCGGGTCAAGGACGCCAACACCGCGATCGCCGCCGCGCAACAACGCTTCGACACATTCGCCGCCGCGATGTACGTCAGCGGCCCGTCGAGTTCCTATCTCACTGCTGCGGATCCCGCGGACATCCTCAACACCGCAGCCACAGCTGAGACCCTGTCGGTCAGTGCTCAGCGTGTGATGGCCAACCTTCGGCGCGCCCGCACGGAGCAGATCAACAAGGAGTCCGCGGCCAGGCTGGCCAAGCAGCTCGCCGACGAGGCTGTCGAGGCCGCCGAGACCAGCCAGCAGAACGCGGTTTCGGCGCTGGCCGACGCCCAGGAAACCTTCCAGCGGCAGCAGGTCGAGCTCGATCGGCTCGCCGACGAGCGTAAGACGGCCCAGGCGAAGCTGGCAGCGGCGCGCCAGGTGGCCGTCGCTCCGCCCAGCGCCCCGGTGCAGACTCAGGCCGCAGTCGTGCCCGGCGGTGAGGCGGGTTCCCGCGACCCCAGCGCCGACTGGGACATCGACCCCACCACCGGCAACCGGGACACCGCCTGGGACATGACGCTGCCCCAGATTCCGAGCGCGTTCGTCAGTGGCGACCCGATTCAGATCATCAACGCGGTCATCAAGATCATCACGACGTCGCTGGAGATCACCCAGAACCTGGGGCGCAAATTCCTGCAAAGCCTCGGGTTGCTGCCCACGGAGACCGGCATCACCAACGGCGCGATCCCGGCGGTGGTCGGGCCGCAGGCCACCGAGTTCGTGATCAAGCGCGGCATGTCGCAGTTGGGCGTGCCCTACTCCTGGGGCGGTGGCAATGCCGCCGGGCCCAGCCGCGGTATCGATTCCGGCGCGGGGACGGTCGGATTCGACTGCTCGGGGCTGATGCTCTACATGTTCGCCGGCATCGGCATCAAGCTCGACCACTATTCCGGATCGCAATACAACGCCGGTCGCAAGGTGCCGACGGCGCAGATGCGCCGAGGCGACATGCTTTTCTGGGGCCCCAACGGCAGCCAGCACGTCGCGATGTACCTGGGCAACGGGCAGATGCTCGAGGCGCCCTACACCGGTTCGGTGGTCAAGATCTCGCCGGTGCGCACCAGCGGTATGACGCCGTATGCCGTCCGAATGGTCGAATGGTGACGGGTCTGCGTCGAACGTTTTTCTCGCTGATCGCAGCAGGATCGCTGTCGCTGGGCTTGGCGGCGCCGGTGTCCGCGGAGCCGGCCAACGGTCTGTGGGATCCGACTCTGCCCAAGATTCTCAGCGCCGGGGCGCCGGGCGATCCGTTGTCCATGGCCAACGCATCACTGGCCGCGACGGCCCAGGCCACCAAGATCACCATGGATCTCGGCCGAAAGTTCCTCAGCAGCCTGGGGTTCGGCCCACCGCTGGGCGTGGCTCCGGGGGTGGTGCGCGGCCCGGCGGCGATCGAGCATGTGATCCGCCGTGGCGGCTCGCAGATCGGTACGCCGTACTCGTGGGGTGGCGGGAAGCCCAACGGCCCCAGCCGCGGAATCGACTCCGGCGCCAATATCGTCGGGTACGACTGCTCCGGCTTCACCCAATTCGCCTTCGCCGGCGTCGGCGTACTGATCCCGAAGTACTCCGGAGACCAGTACGACACCGGGCGTAAGGTTCCGACGAATCAGGCCAAGCGTGGCGATCTGCTGTTCTGGGGCCCCGGGGGTAGCCAGCACGTGGCCATTTACCTCGGCGGGGGGAAGATGCTGGAGGCTTCCGGCAGCGCGGGCAAGGTTACCGTCAGCCCCGTGCGTTCTGCGGGTCTGCAGCCGTACGTGGCCCGCATCATCGAATCCTGAGTGTCCCCTGAGGCGGCCCCGGGTAGGACCGGTGAAATACCGGCACGCGACGCGGCGCACCTCGGGGCAACGTCGACGGATTTCCAAGCAACTGGAATAGTTGACGGCGAGCGCGCGGCCAGAACGGGTCCGCGCCGTATTGACCAGCATGGCTTGCGCATGTGGAAGGAACGTTGATGACCTCACCGAGTGGGCCGCCGCAAGGCGCTGGAGGATATTCCGGGACCGCGCCGGGTTATGCCGCCGGTGCTCATGCCGCGCAGAGCGCCGCGCAATCGGGTTCTGCACTGTCCAACGGCAACCTGCAGCAGCAGGTGCATACCCTCGAGCGCGCGATCTTCGAGGTCAAACGGATCATCGTCGGCCAGGATCTGCTGGTCGAGCGGATGCTGGTCGGCCTGCTGGCCAGGGGCCACGTGCTGCTCGAGGGTGTGCCCGGGGTAGCCAAGACGCTGGCGGTGGAGACCCTTGCCAAAGTGGTCGGTGGAACGTTCGCCCGCATCCAGTTCACCCCCGACCTGGTGCCCACCGACATCGTCGGTACCCGCATCTACCGCGCAGGCAAGGAGGAGTTCGACATCGAACTCGGCCCGGTGGTCGTCAACTTCTTGCTCGCCGACGAGATCAACCGCGCCCCCGCGAAGGTGCAGTCCGCCCTTCTTGAGGTGATGGCCGAGCGCAAGATCTCCATCGGCGGCAAGACTTTCCCGCTGCCCCGCCCGTTCCTGGTGATGGCCACCCAGAACCCCATCGAGCAGGAGGGCGTCTATCAGCTTCCGGAAGCACAGCGGGACCGCTTTTTGTTCAAGCTCAACGTCGACTACCCCTCGCCCGAGGAGGAGCGCGAGATCATCTACCGGATGGGTGTGAAACCCCCGGAGGCCAAAGCGATCCTGACCACCCAGGACCTGCTGCACCTGCAGGACGTCGCCGCGAACACCTTCGTCCACCATGCGCTGGTCGACTACGTCGTACGCATCGTGACCGCTACCCGTGAGCCCGAGAAGTTCGGGATGCCCGACGCGAGGCCCTGGATCGCGTATGGCGCGTCTCCGCGTGCGTCGCTGGGCATCATCGCCGCCGCCCGGGCGCTGGCTTTGGTGCGTGGCCGCGACTATGTGATCCCGCAGGATGTCGTCGAGGTCATTCCCGACGTGCTGCGCCATCGTCTGGTGCTGACCTACGATGCGCTCGCCGACGAGATCTCCAGTGAGACGGTGGTAAACCGTATCCTGCAGACCGTCGCGTTGCCTCAAGTGAATGCGATTCCGCAGCAAGGCCATTCGGTTGCGCCCGCGGTCCCGGCCGCTGCGGCCGCGGCCGGTGGTCGCTGACCAGACCAACTGGCTCATCGAAGTGACTTCATCCTCAGGCTCACCAGGCGCGCAACGGTCCGGCCGCACAGCCGATCTGCCCTCGATGAAGCGCGGGGAGATCCGTGACCCGGCGCTGACGGCCGCGCTGCGCAAGCTCGAATTGACGGTCCGGCGCAAGCTCGACGGGGTGCTGCACGGTGACCACCTCGGGCTGCTGCCCGGGCCGGGTTCCGAACCGGGGGAGTCGCGGATCTACCAGCCCGGTGACGACGTGCGTCGGATGGACTGGTCGGTCACCGCTCGTACCACCCATCCCCACGTCCGGCAGATGATCGCCGACCGGGAGTTGGAGACCTGGCTGGTGGTCGACATATCGGCCAGCCTCGACTTCGGCACCGCCGGCTGCGAGAAACGTGATCTCGCGGTGGCCGCCGCGGCGTCGATCGCCTTCCTCAACAGCGGTGGTGGCAACCGGATCGGCGCGATCATCTCCAACGGGGACACCACGCGCCGGGTGCCGGCGTTGTCGGGCCGGCTGCACGAACAGGAGCTGCTCCGTGCCATCGCCACCACCCCGCGGGCGCCGGTGGGGGTCCGCGGCGACCTCGCCGCGGCGATCGATGGGCTGCGCAGGCCCGAGCGGCGCCGCGGCATGGCGGTGATCATCAGCGACTTTCTGGGGCCGATCAATTGGATGCGCCCGCTGCGGGCCATCGCCGGGCGGCACGAGGTGCTCGGCATCGAGATCCTCGATCCCCGGGATGTCGAGTTGCCCGCCGTCGGCGACGTCGTCCTACAGGACACCGAGACGGGTCGTACCCGCGAGTTCACCATCGACGAGCAACTTCGCACCGACTTCGAGAAGGCGGCCGCCGCACACCGGGCCGAGGTGGCGCGCACGCTGCGTCGCTGCGATGCGCCGCTGCTGAGTCTGCGTACCGATCGTGACTGGATCGCCGACGTTGTCCGGTTCGTCGCGAGCCGGCGTCGTAGCGCCCTGGCCGGACGGTGATGAGCACATGAACGTACCCCTGCTCGGGCCGATGTCACTGACGGGCTTCAAATACCCGTGGTTCTTCCTCTTCCTGGTGGTTGTCCTCGGCCTGATCGGGCTCTACATCGTCGTGCAGTTGGCCCGCCATAAGCGGATTCTGCGCTTTGCGAACATGGAGCTGCTGGAAAGCGTGGCCCCGGCCCGGCCCAGCCGGTGGCGTCACCTTCCCGCCACCCTGCTGGTCCTGTCGATGGTGCTGTTCACCATCGCCATGGCGGGTCCGACGAACGACGTCCGGATCCCCCGTAACCGCGCCGTGGTGATGCTGGTGATGGATGTGTCGCAGTCCATGCGCGCGACCGACGTCGCCCCGAACCGGCTGGCGGCCGCCCAGGAAGCCGCCAAGCAGTTCGCCGATCAGCTCACGCCCGGCATCAATCTGGGTCTGATCGCGTATGCCGGAACCGCCACCGTGCTGGTCTCACCGACCACGAACCGGGAGGCGACCAAGAATGCGATCGGCAAGCTGCAGCTCGCCGATCGAACGGCCACCGGCGAGGGCATCTTCACCGCCCTGCAGGCCGTTGCGACGGTCGGAGCGGTGATCGGTGGTGGCGACGAGCCGCCGCCGGCGCGCATCGTGTTGATGTCAGACGGCAAGGAGACCGTCCCGTCCAATCCGGACAACCCCAAGGGCGCTTTCACCGCCGCGCGGACGGCCAAAGACCAGGGTGTGCCCATCTCGACGGTGTCGTTCGGAACGCCTTACGGATACGTCGAGATCAACGACCAGAGGCAACCGGTCCCGGTCGACGACGAGATGCTCAAGCAGATCGCCGATCTATCCGGCGGCAACGCGTTCACCGCCTCCAGCCTCGAGCAGCTCAAGCAGGTTTTCACCAACCTGCAGGAACAGATCGGCTACGAGACCATCAAGGGTGACGCCAGCGTGGGCTGGCTACGGCTGGGCGCGCTGGTGCTCGCCGTCGCCGCGCTCGGAGCCCTGTTGATCAACCGACGCCTGCCCAACTGAACACGCACGAGGGCGACTGCGGACCCGAATGGGTGAGACGTTAGGTTGGCGGTCATGACTCGGACCGAGAATCCCACCGACACCGCCGGTGAAATAGCGGGCGGCCGTCCTCCTTTCGTCTCCCGGTCAGTGCTGGTAACGGGTGGAAACCGCGGTATCGGTCTGGCGGTGGCGCAGCGGCTGGCAGCCGACGGCCACAAGGTCGCGGTCACGCACCGCGGCTCGGGCGCCCCGGACGGGCTCTTCGGCGTCGAATGTGACGTCACCGACAACGAAGCCGTCGATCGTGCCTTCACCGCAGTCGATGAGCATCAGGGTCCCGTCGAGGTCCTGGTATCCAATGCCGGAATAGCGGCGGACGCGTTCCTGATGCGCATGACCGAGGAGAAATTCCAGAAGGTCATCGATGCCAACCTCACCGGAGCGTTCCGGGTGGCGCAGCGGGCATCGCGCAGCATGCAGCGCAAGCGATTCGGCCGGATGATCTTCGTGGGTTCGGTTTCGGGCACCTGGGGCATCGGCAACCAGGCCAACTACGCCGCCTCCAAAGCCGGTCTGATCGGAATGGCCCGCTCGATCGCGCGGGAGCTGTCCAAGGCCGGAGTCACCGCCAATGTGGTGGCGCCGGGCTACATCGACACCGAAATGACACGCGCCCTGGATGAGCGGATACAGGAAGGCGCGCTGGAGTTCATCCCCGCCAAGCGGGTTGGCACCGCCGACGAGGTCGCCGGGGTGGTCAGCTTCCTGGCGTCCGAAGATGCCAGCTACATCTCCGGTGCGGTGATTCCGGTCGACGGCGGCATGGGTATGGGCCACTAAATGAAGAGATAAGGACGTTTCACTGTGACATTTCTCGAAGGAAAGCGCATCCTCGTCACGGGGATCATCACCGATTCGTCGATTGCGTTCCACATCGCCAGGGTCGCCCAGGAGGCCGGCGCCGAGCTGGTGCTCACCGGTTACGACCGGATGAAGTTGATCCAGCGCATTGCCGACCGGTTGCCCCACCCGGCTCCGCTGCTGGAACTCGACGTGCAGAACGACGAGCACCTGGCGAGCCTTGCCGGCCGGGTCGGCGAGGTGATCGGTGCCGGCAACAAGCTCGATGGTGTAGTGCACTCAATCGGCTTCATGCCACAGACCGGCATGGGTATCAACCCGTTCTTCGAGGCGCCCTACGAGGACGTCGCCAAGGGCATCCACATCTCGGCGTTCTCGTATGCTTCGCTGGCCAAAGCGGTGCTGCCCATCATGAATCCCGGTGGTGGCATCGTGGGCATGGACTTCGATCCGACGCGCGCCATGCCGGCCTACAACTGGATGACGGTAGCCAAGAGCGCATTGGAATCGGTCAACCGGTTCGTCGCGCGCGAGGCTGGGAAGGTCGGGGTGCGGTCCAATCTGGTTGCGGCAGGACCTATTCGCACGCTCGCGATGAGCGCGATCGTCGGGGGCGCGCTGGGTGATGAGGCCGGCGCGCAGATGCAGTTGCTCGAGGAGGGCTGGGATCAACGTGCGCCACTCGGCTGGGACATGAAGGACCCGACCCCGGTGGCGAAGACGGTCTGCGCGCTGCTGTCCGACTGGCTTCCGGCGACGACGGGCACCATCATCTACGCCGATGGCGGGGCGAGCACACAGCTCCTCTGATGACCCAACCACACATCGACGCACTGATGGTGTTGTCGTTCGGTGGCCCGGAGGGCGCCGAACAGGTAATGCCCTTTCTCGAGAACGTCACTCGCGGCCGGGGAATCCCCCCTGAGCGCCTGGCGGCCGTCGCGGAGCACTACCTGCACTTCGGTGGGGTGTCTCCCATCAACGGCATCAACCGCGACCTGATCGGCGCGATTGAGGCCGAACTGGCGCGCCGGGGAATGCAACTGCCCGTCTACTTCGGGAACCGTAACTGGGAACCCTACGTCGAGGATGCGGTGGCGCAGATGCGGGACAACGGGGTCCGACGCGCTGCCGTTTTCTCGACATCGGCCTGGGGTGGCTACTCCGGCTGTACCCAGTATCAGGAAGACATCAAACGTGGCCGGGCGGCCGCCGGCCCCCACGCGCCGGAGCTGACCAAACTGAGGCAGTACTTCGATCACCCGCTGCTGGTGGAAATGTTCGCCGACGCCATCAATGCGGCGGGCGCGACGCTACCCGAATCGGTGCGCGACAACGCCCGGTTGGTGTTCACAGCGCATTCCATCCCGATACGTGCCACCGCACGATGCGGCCCGGACCTCTATCAACGCCAGGTCGCACGCACCTCCGCGCTGGTAGCTGCCGCTGCGGGCTACGGCGCATACGATCAGGTGTGGCAGTCGCGTTCGGGCCCGCCGCACGTGCCGTGGCTGGAGCCCGACGTCGGCGATCATCTGGCAGCGCTGTCTCGGGAGGGCACCGAGGCGGTGATCGTCTGCCCGGTGGGATTCGTTGCCGACCACATTGAGGTGGTCTGGGATCTCGACACCGAATTGGCGGAGCAGGCCGCCGACGCGGGGATCGCGTTCGCGCGGGCGTCGACTCCCAACGCGCAGCCCCGCTTCGCCCAACTGGTCGTCGGCCTGCTCGACGAGCTGCGCCTCGGCCTTCCGGCGGCCCGGGCGCAGGGAGACGGTACGGTGCCGGGGTATGGCTGTACGGTCAACGGCGAACTGTGCACTCCGGCTTGCTCCAGCTAAAAGCTAACCGCGCCAAGCAGATTGCAGAATCGATCCCACCGCGGCGAGTCGCGCCGAACGAACCACCGAGGTGAGCGGGCGCAGCGCGTCACTGGCGAGTTGAACCTGCGAAGAGCTCTGCAAGCCACTCGGGATGAGCCCGGAACTGACGGTGATGATGGCGTCGACGTGTGCGGCGTTCTCAAGGACTCGCACCGCTCGCGACGGCGCATGGTCGGGGATTCGATGCGCCTGGGTGGATTCGAGCACCTGCTCGACCACCCTGCGCGGATCGGCGAACTCAGCTCCGGAGCCACTTGCGCGCAGTGCTCCGAGGGCATCGGCGGCGGCCCGTACCGCGTCGCGGAGCGCGTACTCGGCCTCGCCGAGATCGAGATGCACCGGCACCGGTCCGGTGGGCAGCGAATACACCGTCCACGACAATGCACACAGGTCAGGCTCGAACTCGAACTCGGCATCGCCGTTGCCGGCGGGGGAGTCCGGGTACTCGAGGTCGGGGACCAGCCCGATCGCATTCTCGGGTTGCCCCACCACGATCGCCTCGCCCGAGGCCACGGCGTCTCTGGCGAATTGCGTACCCGGGGGCAACCCCCGCACGTCTCCGGGAACCGGGAGCGCCAGCATGATTGCGGGTGGGGCTGCGGCCGGCCGGGCTGCGGCACGCATGGTCTGCAGCAGCGAAACCGCGCCGACGTCATCGAGATCAGGCCAGGGCAACCCGGTGCGTTCGGCCGCGACCGAATCATACGCGGCGACGGAATGTCTTGGAGTCCATTGGGTTAACGCATCCAGGACGTCATCGGGCGCGGCGGCGCCGGCGAGCCAGGCATTGGCCCAAATCGACAGCGAGACACTGGGGCACCACATGATGCTGGCAGTGTAGTTGTTGACTCTGGTTCTCACCTGCTGGCGCGGCCGGTTGCACGCTAGGCTCGGGTCATGCCCGTTCCCTTGATCTGGCTGATCGCCGCATTGGCGCTGGCCGGTGCCGAGGCCCTCACCGGTGACCTGTTCCTGCTGATGCTCAGCGGCGGGGCATTGGCCGCGGCCGGCTCGAGCTGGCTTCTCGATTGGCCGATCTGGGCCGACGGCTTGGTGTTCCTGCTGGTTTCGATCCTGCTGCTGGTGGGTGTGCGCCCCGCGCTGCGGCGGCGGATGCAATCGGGCAAGGGTCTGCTCGAGCCGGCCAAGGCGCTGGAAGGCAAGAGCGCACTGGTTCTGGATCGGGTTGCGCGCCATGAAGGTCAGGTCAAGCTCGACGGCGAAGTGTGGTCGGCGCGGCCGTACAACGAGAACGATGTCTACCAAGCCGGCGATCAGGTGACCGTTGTTCACATCGACGGAGCCACCGCGGTCGTCGCCAAGGTCATCTAGGAAAGGAGTTCGTCGTGGATGGTGCTGTTGCAGGGTTGGTCCTACTGGTCGCATTGGTGCTGTTCGCCGTCATCGTGGTGGCCAAGTCGGTGGCTTTGGTGCCACAGGCCGAGGCGGCGGTGATCGAGCGGCTGGGCCGCTACAGCAAGACGGTGTCCGGCCAGCTCACGTTGCTCCTGCCGTTCATTGACAAGATCAGGGCGCGGGTCGATCTCCGTGAGCGCGTGGTGTCGTTCCCGCCCCAGCCGGTGATCACCGAGGACAACCTCACGGTGAACATCGATACCGTCGTCTATTTCCAGGTCACCAACCCACAAGCGGCGGTGTACCAGATCAGCAACTACATCGTCGGCGTCGAGCAGTTGACCACCACCACGCTGCGCAACGTGGTGGGCGGTATGACGCTCGAGGAGACGCTGACGTCGCGCGACTCCATCAACGGCCAGCTGCGCGGTGTGCTCGATGAGGCCACCAATCGCTGGGGCCTTCGGGTGGCGCGGGTGGAGCTGCGCAGCATCGACCCGCCGCCCTCGATCCAGGACTCGATGGAGAAACAGATGCGCGCCGACCGGGAGAAACGGGCGATGATCCTGACCGCCGAGGGTCACCGGGAAGCGTCGATCAAGCAGGCGGAAGGTCAGAAGCAGTCCCAGATTCTGGCCGCCGAAGGCGCCAAGCAGGCGGCCATCCTCAGCGCCGAAGCCGACCGCCAGTCCCGGATGCTGCGCGCCCAGGGCGAGCGCGCGGCCTCCTACCTGCAGGCCCAGGGTGAGGCCAAGGCGATCGAGAAGACGTTCGCTGCGATCAAGGCCGGCCGCCCGACCCCGGAGATGCTGGCCTACCAGTATCTGCAGACGCTGCCGCAGATGGCCAAGGGGGAGGCGAACAAGGTCTGGCTGGTACCCAGCGATTTCGGTGGAGCCCTGCAGGGCTTTGCCAAGATGCTGGGGGCGCCGGGTGAGGACGGGGTGTTCCGCTACACGCCCACGCCGGTGGACGAGAACCTGCCGAAGCCCGAGGATGACTCGGCCGAGGTCGCCGAGTGGTTCAACACCCAGACCGATCCGGAGATCGCCCAGGCCGTTGCTCAGGCGGTGGCTGAGGCACGCGCCCCTGTTGCGGGGTCACTTGACAGCAGGCCGGAGTATCCGCCGTTGTCCCAGCAATCCAAGCCGGCTGCGAAGGATTACCCACAGCCGCAGCCTTCGACACCGCGCCACGGCGCCACCGAGAAATGACCGCGCTCACGTCGCCGAAGACGTACGCCCTACTGGCCGCGTTCCAGGCCGGGGATGCAGTCGCCTGCGCGATCCCGGTGGAACCGATCTCGCAGTCGCTCGATGCTGTGGGCCTTGATCCGCGGCTGCGGCCGGTGCTTCCGATCGTCAAGGCCGCTTCCGCGGTCGGCCTGGCGTCGGCGTACCGCTTCCCGGCGCTGGCCCGGCTGACGACGTTCATGCTGACTGTGTATTTCGTTTTGGCCGTAGGGTTTCACGTCCGGGCCAAGGACTGGAGCCCGGGTCTGCTGGCCGCGTCGTCGTTGTTGGTGCTCTTCGGGACGATGACCGCGAAAGGGCCTGCGGTCAGCCGGCGGTGATCGCCGATCCGGCGGGTCGGGTGGGCTCGGCGGTCGGATGGGCGGACGTGCCGCCTTCGTGTCGGTGTCGATGTTGGCGTCGATGTTGGCGTTGACGTTGGTGCTGCCCCCGGATCTCGTAGACCAGGCCGGCTATCCCGACGCTGGCCGTGCAGAGTGACATTACGAACAGCAGGGGGCTGATATTGCCGGTGAGTGCGTCGCCGAGGATGACGACCGCCGCGGTTCCGGGGAGAAGTCCGACGAAGGTGGCCAGCGTGTAGGGCAGCACCCGGACCGCAGATGAGCCTGCCGCATAGTTCAGCACCGAGAATGGGACCGCCGGAATCAGTCGCATCGACAGCACGGTGGGCCAGCCCCGCGCGGCGAGTCGTGCATTCACCGCATCCAGGCGCGGATGATTCACGAGTCGGTCCAGCTGCCAGCCTGCCGCGCGCACCAGCAGCACCGCGATGACCGCGCTGACGGTACTGGCGAGCACAGCCAGCGGCACCCCCAGATACGGACCGAACAAAAGGCCCGCGGCCAGCGTGAAGACGGTACGCGGGAACGGGAACACCGTGGCCACGATGTGCGCGGCCAAGAAGGCCAGCGGGAACCACGGGCCGACCGATGTTGCCCAGTCCCGAAGCTGTACCGCGGTCGGCAGCGGGACGAGGACCGCAACTGCGATGAGAATCACAATCACCGATGAGATGGCCACCAACCGGCGGGTGGGAACACTCTTGACCGTCGCGACGACCGCAGCACGGACTGTCCGCAGCGTATTGACGACGGTATTCACGGCTACCCACAGTACGGGGTGCGGGCCGAGCGCTCCGGTGATCGTCGCGGCACGTCACCTGACCGGCGCACGCCGGCCCGGCCGTCATCAATTAGCCTGAGGGTTGTGCAGAAACCCGGTGCCGGTGCCGTCGCTGGTGTGCTTGATTCCGATCTCGACCGATGGCGCTCGGCCGTGGCAGGTGTTCTCGCCAGGACCACCGGGCGAGATCCCGCCGATCTGCCCGACCACCCGGAGCGATTGCTCGATTCGCCGACCTACGAGGGTTTCCCGATTCGGCCGCTGTACACCGGTGCGGACGAACGTAGTGAGCCGGGCTTGCCGGGCCACTGGCCGTTTGTGCGTGGTGGCGATGCCCTGCGCGATGTGAAGTCGGGCTGGAAGGTCGCCGAGATGTTTCCCGCCGGCGGTTCGGCGGAGGAGGACGCCAACGGCCAGATCCTGCTCGGGCTGGCAGAGGGCGTCAGCGCGCTGGTGCTGAAGGTTGGTGGCAGTACCGGTGGGACCGGCGACGCGGTCGCGGGTTGTGTGACGCCTGCGCAGCTGGGCGGTTTGCTCGACGGGGTGTTTCTCGATCTCGTACCCGTTGCGCTGGAAATCGCCGCTGGCGGTTCGACGTATGTCGACGCCACGGATGCTCTGCTGGGACTGCTCACCGGACTCGACGCCGATCAGCGGTCCCGCTTGTCGGTGGATCTGGGCGCCGATCCGCTGAGCGCGGCGCTGGTCGGCCGGCCCGCTCCCGGCGTCAGCGAGGTGGCGGCGACTGCGGAGAAGGTCGCCGTGTTCGGCGGGCACGTGCGGGCGATCACGGTGGACGGTCCGGTCTTCCACAATTTGGGTTCCAATGCGTCGTGGGAACTGGGTGCCACGCTGGCCGCGGGGGTGGCCTATCTGCGCCTGTTGGTCGCCGCCGGGCTGCCCACCGCCGTGGCGCTCCAGCAGATCAGTTTCCGGTTCGCGGCCGACGATGACCAGTTCATGACGATTGCCAAACTCCGTGCTGCGCGGCAAATCTGGGGCCGGGTGGCCGACGTCGTCGGAGAGCCCGAGGCGGGCGGGGCGACCGTGCACGCGAGCACCTCGCTGGCCATGATGGCGCAGCGCGATCCCTGGGTGAACATGTTGCGCACCACGGTCGCCGCGTTCTCGGCGGGTATCGGGGGTGCCGACACCGTCCTGGTGCACCCGTTCGACATCGCCATTCCCGGTGGATTTCCCGGTACCGCGCGCAGTTTCGCGCGCCGCATCGCACGAAATACCCAGCTGCTGCTGCTCGAGGAGTCCCACATCGGGCGGGTGCTGGACCCTGCGGCCGGCTCCTGGTTTGTCGAGGACCTCACCGGCCAGCTGGCCGAGCAGGCGTGGGGGCACCTTCAGGAGATCGAAGCCGAGGGCGGTTTCGAGGCCGCCCGAGATTACGTCGGTGAGCGCATCGGGGAGGTCGCCAAGCGGCGCGCCGAGGATGTCGCGCACCGGCGCACCGTGTTGACCGGGGTGAACGAGTACCCCAACCTGGCAGAAATACCTCTTCCGCACGGGGATGCACTCCCCGGGGTGTTGCGCTATCCGGCGGACTTCGAAACGCTGCGGAGCCGCTCGGATGTCCGCCTGCAGGAGGAAGGCGCCAGGCCCACGGTGCTGCTGCTGCCGCTGGGTCCGCTCGCTGAGCACAATGTCCGCACCACGTTCGCGTCGAACCTCCTGGCGTCGGGCGGCATCGCCGCAGTCAATCCGGGGCCGCTGGAGGCCGCCGGGGTCGACAAGGCGGTGGCTGATGCCGGTGGCGCCGAGGTCGCCGTGATCTGCGGGACCGACGCCCGCTACGCGACCGAAGCCGCCGGGGTTCTCGAGGCCGCACGTCAGGCCGGAGTGCACCACATTCTGCTGGCCGGATCCCAGCAGGCGGCCGACGGTGCGAAGCCGGATGGCTATCTGAACGCCGACATCGACGCGGTCACCGCATTGTCGGACCTGCTGACCCGATTGGGGGCATGACGGACATGACGGGCGCGACCCGCACCACGCACGCGACGAGGCGCCGCGGGACGGAACATATCGGCAGCTTTTCCGACGTTCCGCTGCGCGGCGAGCGCGCGCCGGCACCCCCCACGGTGGCCGATGTTGCCGGCCAGATGTCCGCGGCGGCCGCGGCGCACGGGTACACAGCCGACCAACTGGACTGGGCAACTCCCGAGGGCATCGACGTCAAGCCGGTCTACATTGGCACCGACCGCAACGAGGTTGTCCAGGCAGGCTATCCACTGGGCAGCATGCCCGGAGAGCCGCCGTTCGTGCGGGGGCCCTACCCGACGATGTATGTCAATCAGCCGTGGACGATCCGACAGTACGCCGGCTTCTCGACCGCGGCGGAATCCAACGCGTTCTATCGGCGCAACCTGGCCGCAGGACAGAAGGGCCTATCAGTGGCCTTCGACCTGGCCACCCACCGAGGCTACGACTCCGACCACCCTCGGGTGGCCGGCGACGTCGGAATGGCTGGTGTAGCCATCGATTCCATCCTCGACATGCGCCAGCTCTTCGACGGTATCGACCTGTCGTCGGTGTCGGTGTCGATGACGATGAACGGCGCGGTGCTGCCGATCCTTGCGCTCTACGTCGCGGCGGCCGAAGAACAGGGCGTGCCGCCGGAGAAGCTTGCCGGGACCATCCAGAACGACATCCTCAAAGAGTTCATGGTCCGCAACACCTACATCTATCCGCCCAAGCCGTCGATGCGGATCATCTCCGACATCTTTGCTTACACCAGTGCGAAAATGCCCAAGTACAACAGCATTTCGATCTCCGGCTACCACATCCAGGAAGCCGGTGCCACCGCCGATCTCGAGTTGGCGTACACGCTGGCCGACGGGGTCGAATACATCAAGGCCGGACTGGAAGCGGGGCTGGACATCGACACGTTCGCGCCCCGGCTGTCGTTCTTCTGGGGTATCGGGATGAACTTCTTCATGGAGGTCGCCAAGCTGCGCGCGGGCCGCCTGCTGTGGAGTGAACTCGTTGCACAGTTCGCACCCAAGAACCCCAAATCCCTTTCGCTACGCACGCATTCGCAGACATCGGGGTGGTCCTTGACCGCACAGGATGCCTTCAACAATGTCGCGCGCACCTGTGTCGAGGCGATGGCCGCCACGCAGGGGCACACCCAGTCGCTGCATACCAACGCGCTCGACGAGGCCCTGGCGCTGCCCACCGATTTCTCGGCCCGCATCGCGCGCAACACTCAGCTGTTGTTGCAACAGGAGTCGGGCACCACCCGACCCATCGACCCGTGGGGCGGCTCCTACTACCTGGAGTGGCTCACTCATCACCTGGCGGCGCGCGCACGTTCACATATCCGCGAGGTCGCCGAGCACGGCGGCATGGCCCAGGCCATCGACGCCGGCATCCCCAAGCTTCGTATTGAAGAGGCTGCCGCGCGCACTCAGGCACGTATCGACTCGGGTCAGCAGACGGTGATCGGGGTCAACAAGTACCAGGTCGCTGCCGACGGTACCGACCAAGAGATCGAAGTGCTCAAGGTCGAGAACAGCCGCGTGCGCGCCGAGCAGCTCGCCAAGCTCGAGCGACTGCGTGCCGACCGCGATGACGCCGCGACGCTGGCGGCGCTGGCCGAATTGACGCGGGCGGCGGCGGCTGCCGGCGGGCCGGAACACAATCTCCTGGCGCTGGCGATCGACGCTGCACGCGCCAAGGCCACGGTCGGCGAGATCTCCGAGGCGCTGGAGAAGGTGTACGGCCGTCACCAAGCCGAGATCCGAACCATCGCCGGTGTGTACCGGGATGAGGTAGGCATGGGGCACACTGCAGGCAAGATGTCAGTAGCAACCGAATTGGTCGAGAAGTTCGCCGAAGCCGATGGTCGAAGGCCGAGGATCCTGGTCGCCAAAATGGGTCAGGACGGCCACGACCGCGGGCAGAAGGTGATCGCGACCGCCTTTGCCGACATCGGGTTCGACGTCGACGTGGGCTCGCTCTTCTCGACCCCCGATGAGGTTGCGCGCCAAGCCGCCGACAACGATGTGCACGTGATCGGAGTGTCCTCCCTTGCCGCCGGCCACCTGACGCTGGTCCCGGCGCTTCGGGATGCACTTCGCGAGGTCGGTAGGCCGGACATC
Source organism: Actinomycetes bacterium (assembly GCA_022601135.1). GTDB lineage: Bacteria > Actinomycetota > Actinomycetes > Mycobacteriales > Mycobacteriaceae > Mycobacterium. Next base: position 40,669 of record JAHZJB010000043.1, read on the forward strand.
ATGATCGTGGTCGGCGGTGTCATTCCCCCGGGTGACTTCGACGAGCTCTACGCCGCCGGCGCGACGGCGATCTTTCCGCCGGGCACCGGCATCGCCGACGCGGCAATCGGCTTGCTGGAAAAGCTGGCTGATCGCCTCGGCTACTCGCTGACGTAGATGAGTCAACCGGTCGGTGAGCTGGCGGCCGCGGTCCGTCAGGGTGACCGCTCGGCGCTGGCAAGGGCGATCACGCTGATCGAATCAACCCGCGCCGACCATCGGCAGCAGGCCCAGGAGCTGCTGCTGGAGCTGTCCTGCCAATCCGGGCCGGCGGTGCGGGTCGGCATCACCGGGGTTCCGGGCGTGGGCAAGTCGACCGCCATCGAGTCGCTCGGCATGTACCTCATCGAGCGGGGCCACCGGGTTGCGGTGCTGGCCGTCGATCCCTCATCCACCCGCACCGGGGGGTCGATTCTCGGGGACAAGACCCGCATGGCGCGGTTAGCGGTTCAGGCGGACGCCTACATCCGGCCCTCTCCCACGTCCGGGGCGCTGGGTGGCGTCGCGAAGACGACACGCGAGACGATCGTCTTGCTGGAAGCAGCGGGCTATGACGTCATCCTGGTGGAGACGGTCGGGGTGGGTCAGTCCGAGGTGGCTGTCGCCAACATGGTGGATACCTTCGTGTTCCTCACCCTGGCCCGAACCGGTGATCAGCTGCAAGGCATCAAGAAAGGCGTCCTCGAACTCGCCGACATCGTTGTCGTCAACAAGGCCGATGGTAAACATGCCACCGAGGCCAAGGCTGCGGCGCGCGAGCTGGCCGGTGCCATCCGGCTGATCTACCCGCGTGAGACGCTCTGGCGTCCACCAGTTGTCACGATGAGCGCGCTGGATGGAACCGGCTTGGCAGAGCTCTGGGAAACGGTTCTGCGGCATCGCGACGTGCTCATCGAGGCTGGAGAATTCGACGCCCGCCGACGTACTCAGCAGGTCGAATGGACCTGGTCGATGGTCCGCGACACGGTAGTGGACCGGGTGCTGACCAGTCCCGGCGTGCGGCGCATCCGAAGCGATGTCGAGCGCCGGGTCCGTGACGGTGAACTGACCCCGGCGCTTGCTGCCCGGCTGCTCCTCGAGGCTGCCGACCGGCCGCCGAAGAACTTCGATTAACAAATCGATAACTCCGCTTATCTTTGCCGTAGTCCGGAGTAAATTTAAAGAATCATGACGGGCGTCAAGAACCGGGAGCGCAGCGCGGCACTCTCAGCCGGGGCTGCTGGTTATCCCCTGCCGCGCGGTGTCCAGGGCGCTGCCGATGAGAACTTTGCCTGCGCGGTGCGCCTGTTCGCACAAATGTTCCCGCACCGCCGCCTGGGCGGCGGTGCGCTGGCCGTCTACCTCGATGGCGAGCCCGTCGTTGACGTCTGGACCGGTTGGTCTGACCGGCGTGGAAATCGGCACTGGAACGCCGACACCGGCACCATGGTGTTCTCCGCGACCAAAGGGGTGGCCGCGACCGTCATCCACCGGCTGGCCGACCGCGGGCTGATCGATTACGACGCTCCGGTGGCCGAGTACTGGCCGGCGTTCGGCGCGAAAGGTAAGTCGGGCATCACCGTGCGCGACATACTGAGACACCGGGCAGGCCTGGCTCATCTCAACGGCGCCGCGAAGCATGAGCTGTTGGACCACGTCCGGATGGAGGCGCGTCTGGCGGCGGAACCGGTCAGCTGGCTGGTTGGGAAGCCGGCCTACCACGCGCTGACCTTCGGCTGGCTGTTGTCCGGGCTGGCGCGCGCGGTCACCGGCAAAGGGATGCGCGAGTTGGTGCGCACTGAGGTGGCCGCGCCGTTGAACACCGATGGGCTGCACCTGGGACGGCCGCCCGAGGAGGCGCCGACGCAGGCCGCGCGTATCCTCGGCCCGCAGAGTCCGCTGCAGAACCCGATATTCAACATGGTGGCGCCGCGGGTCGCCGCCCTGCCATTCTCGGGCGCATTCGGAACGATGTATTCCCCTGGCATCAAGGCGCTCTTGCAGGGTGATATGCCGTTGCTTGACAGTGAGATGCCTGCGGCCAACGGCGTGGCCACGGCTCGTGCCCTCGCCCGTATGTACGGTGCCCTCGCCAACGGCGGACGTATCGACGGTACCCAGTTTCTCTCCAGCGAGACCACCGCTGCACTGGTGGGGCGGCCGAGCCTGCGGCCCGATCACAACATGGTCATGCCGATGGCCTTCCACCTCGGTTATCACGGGCTGCCACTCGGTGGGATCATGCCCGGGTTCGGGCACGTCGGAATGGGCGGCTCTCTGGGCTGGGCGGATCCGCAGTCCGGGCTGGCGTTCGGTTTCGTGCACAACCGACTGCTCACCCCCTTGGTCGTTCCGGATCAGGCAGGTTTCATCGCTACTGCCGCCCTGATCCGCCGGGGCGTGGCGCTGGCTCGCAAGAAGGGCTATCAGCCGGTACGGGAGTTCGGCGCGCCGTTCGCCGACCGCGTCCGGAAAGCGATCTGATTCCGGATTTCCCCCGTGCGTTGATCCAGATCACCGCGGATACTGCGGCGCCGCGACAGCCCCCGGCGCAGGCCCGCTAGACTCTGGGCCACCAGCGTCGATCCGGCCATCACCGGGGAGCTTTCGGAAGAACAGCGTTGCGCCCGGTCATTCCGGCCCGCAACGTCCAGTAGAGCCGAACGGGTGGGCCCGTCATCGCCCTGCATTGAGCGGCGCACCGCGGGTGCGCAAGCGGGGTGGTACCGCGGCGCTCGCGCACCGGCGCGGCGTCGTCCCCGTGCCTGACGAGACTGGCACAGGAGACGTACGCACGTGACCGCCTACCCGAGGCCGGGGTCCGGGGCGCCCGAGTTCCCGGCGCTCGAAGCCGATGTCTTGGCCTACTGGGCCGGCGACGACACCTTCCGCGCAAGCATCGATCGCCGCCACGGTGCGCCGGAGTATGTGTTCTACGACGGGCCGCCGTTCGCGAATGGACTCCCGCACTACGGGCACCTGCTGACCGGATACGTCAAGGACATCGTGCCCCGCTATCGGACGATGCGCGGCTACAAGGTCGAGCGCCGATTCGGCTGGGACACCCATGGCCTACCCGCCGAACTCGAGGTGCAGCGTCAGCTCGGCATCACCGACAAGAGCCAGATCGAACAAATGGGCATCCAGAAGTTCAACGACGCCTGCCGAGCCTCGGTACTCAAATACACCGACGAGTGGCGCTCCTACGTAACCCGTCAAGCGCGTTGGGTCGACTTCGAAAATGACTACAAAACATTGGATCTCGGCTTCATGGAGTCGGTGATCTGGGCCTTCAAGCAGCTGTGGGACAAGGATCTGGCCTATGAAGGCAACCGGGTGCTGCCGTACTGCTGGAATGACGAGACGCCCCTGTCGAGCCACGAGCTGCGTATGGACGAGGACGTCTATCAGGCCCGGCAGGATCCGGCAGTTACCGTGGGCTACCGGGTCGACGCAGGAGGGGCCGACGATCTCGTTGGGGCCTACCTGCTGATTTGGACGACGACGCCGTGGACTCTGCCGTCCAATCAGGCCGTCGCGGTCAACCCCGACGTCGACTATGTGCTCGCCGAGGCTCCCGATGGGCGGCGCTACGTGTTGGCGGCGGCCCGGGTGAGTGCTTACGCGCGTGAGCTCGGTGAAGACCCGCGGATCGTGACCACCTACTCAGGCCGGGATCTCCTCGGTGTGCACTACGCGCCACCGTTTCCGTACTTCCATGACAGCCAGGCGTTCTCGCCCAACGCTTTTCGCGTACTGGCCGGCGAATTCGTCAGCACCGAGGATGGCACCGGGCTGGTCCACCTGGCGCCGGCATACGGCGAGGACGACATGGACATCGCGCATGCCGCCGGTATCGAGGCGGTCACCCCGGTCGACGCCAAGGGTCGGTTCGACGCCACGGTGCCCGACTATGCGGGCCAGCACGTGTTCGACGCCAATCCGCAGATCATCCGTGATCTCAAGAGTCAACGTGGCTCCGCGCGAGTCAACGGTGCGGTGCTGCTGCGTCACGACACCTACGAACACTCGTATCCGCATTGCTGGCGGTGTCGCAATCCGCTGATCTACCGGGCGGTGTCGTCGTGGTTCATCAGGGTCACCGAATTCCGCGACCGTATGGTCGAACTCAATTCGCAGATAACCTGGTACCCCGGCCACGTCAAGGACGGGCAGTTCGGCAAGTGGCTGCAGGGCGCGCGCGACTGGTCCATCTCGCGAAACCGATACTGGGGCACTCCCATTCCGGTGTGGAGGTCCGATGATCCCGCGTACCCGCGGATCGACGTGTACGGCAGCCTCGATGAGCTGGAACGGGACTTCGGGGTGCGTCCGACGAATCTGCATCGTCCCTTCATCGACGAATTGACCCGGCCCAACCCGGACGACCCGACCGGCCGGTCGACGATGCGCCGGATCCCCGATGTGCTCGATGTGTGGTTCGACTCGGGGTCGATGCCCTTCGCGCAGGTGCACTATCCGTTCGAGAATCAGCAATGGTTCGCCGGTGGCGCGGCGGAGGACCCCGGCAGCGAGGAGGCGGACACCGAGAAGTCGGGCGCGGAGGCACACTTCCCCGGCGACTTCATCGTCGAGTACATCGGACAGACCCGCGGCTGGTTCTACACGCTGCACATCCTGGCGACGGCGTTGTTCGACAAACCGGCATTCCGGACCTGTGTCTCGCACGGGATCGTGCTGGGCAACGACGGCCAGAAGATGAGCAAGTCGCTGCGGAACTATCCCGCCGTCAGCGAGGTGTTCGACCGGGACGGTTCCGACGCCATGCGCTGGTTTCTGATGGCTTCGCCGATCCTGCGCGGTGGCAACCTGGTGGTGACCGAGCAGGGCATCCGCGAGGGAGTCCGACAGGTGCTGCTGCCGCTGTGGAACGCCTACACTTTCCTGGCGCTGTATGCGCCGGCGAAGGGCGTCTGGCGCACCGACTCGCCCCACGTGCTGGACCGTTACATCCTGGCCAAACTCGCTGCGTTGCGGGACAGTCTGACCGCGTCGCTGGACGTCTGCGACATCTCCGCCGCGTGTGACCAATTGCGCCAGTTCACCGAGGCCCTGACGAACTGGTACGTGCGCCGCTCGCGTTCCCGGTTCTGGGAAGAAGACGCCGACGCGATCGACACGTTGCATACCGTCCTCGAGGTGACCAGTCGGTTGGCCGCCCCGCTGCTCCCGTTGATCACCGAGGTGATCTGGCGGGGGATCACCGGGGAGCGCTCAGTACATCTGACCGACTGGCCGGACGCCGAATTGCTGCCCGCCGATCGGCAGTTGGTCGCCGATATGGACCTGGTGCGCGAAGTCGCCTCGACAGGATCCTCACTGCGCAAGGCCAAGAAGCTGCGGGTCCGCCTGCCACTACCGAAGTTGACTGTCGCCTTGGACAAGTCGGTTGATCCGTCCGCGCTGGCCCCCTTCCGGGATCTGATCGCCGACGAACTGAACGTCAAGTCCGTCGAGTTGACCGACGACATCGCCGTGCACGGCCGATTCGAGCTCGCGGTGAACGCCCGCGCCGCCGGTCCGCGCATCGGCAAGGACGTGCAGCACGCGATCAAGGCGGTCAAAGCGGGGCAGGGGGAGTTGAACGCGGACGGCACTCTGACCGCGGGGCCGGCGATCCTGTTGCCCGGGGAGTTCACCTCCAGGTTGGTCGCTGCCGACCCGGAATGGACCGCAGCCCTGCCGGACGGGGCGGGTCTGGTGGTGCTGGACGGCACCCTCACTCCTGAGTTGGAAGCCGAGGGCTGGGCTAAGGACCGCATCCGGGAGCTGCAGGAGTTGCGCAAGTCAACCGGGCTGGACGTCTCCGACCGCATCGCGGTGGTGATCTCGGTGCCCGCTGAGCACGAGCCGTGGGCGCGCGCGCACCGAGACCTGATTGCCAGCGAAATACTGGCGACCAGTTTCGAATTCGGCGTGCCCGTCGATGCCACCGAGATCGGCGACGGCGTGCGGGTCGCGCTCGCGAAGGCCTGAGCCCAGGATTCAGGCTTGCGCGACGCGTGCGCTGCGGTCTGCGATGAGAACGGTGTCGCCCGGCCGCAGCTGTCGCCCCCGGCGGGTGTCGACTTCGCCGTTGACGCTGACCAGACCGTCGGCGATGACCGACTTCGCGTCTGCACCGCTGTCGATGAGATTCGCCAGCTTGAGGAACTGCCCCAGGCGGATGGACTCGTCGCGGATCGGTACGTCGTACACGCCTGCAACGTTAGACGCATACCATTCGCCGTGTGGGCGCGCGTTGGGTCCTGCACCTGGACATGGATGCGTTCTTCGCGTCCGTCGAGCAGCTGACCCGGCCCACTCTGCAGGGTCGGGCGGTGCTCGTCGGCGGTCTCGGCGGCCGCGGTGTGGTGGCGGGAGCCAGCTACCAGGCGCGGGTCTTCGGTGCCCGGTCGGCGATGCCGATGCATCAGGCGCGTCGGCTGGTCGGTCCGTCGGCGGTTGTGCTGCCGCCGCGCGGTGTGGTGTACGGGCTGGCCAGCCGCCGCGTCTTCGAGACGGTGCGCACGGTGGTGCCGGTTGTCGAACAGTTGTCCTTCGACGAGGCGTTCGGAGAGCCCGCTGAGCTCGCCGGTGCCCCGCTAGCCGAGGTGGAGGCGTACTGCGAGACGCTGCGCGCCGAGGTTGCGTCCGCTACCGGACTGGTCGCCTCCGTCGGTGCGGGTTCGGGCAAGCAGATCGCCAAGATCGCCTCGGGTCTGGCCAAACCGAACGGAATCACCGTGGTGCCGCCCGAACAGGAACAGGTGCTGCTCGATGGGCTACCGGTGCGCAGGCTCTGGGGTATCGGACCTGTTGCCGAGGAGAAGTTGCACCGGCTTGGGGTGGACACCGTCGGTGGCTTCGCGGCGCTGTCAGACTCCGAGGTCGTGAACATTCTCGGGCCTACGGTCGGTCCCGCGCTGCACCGGCTGGCACAAGGAATCGATGATCGGCCCGTCGCCGAGAACGCGCCGGCCAAGCAGATCAGTGCGGAATCGACGTTCCCGGCGGACTTGACTACCCTCGACCAGCTCCGCGAGGCGGCGGGCCCGATAGGCGAGAGTGCCCATCGGCGTCTGCTCAGAGACGGTCGGGGGGTTCGCACCGTGACCGTCAAGTTGAAGAAATCCGACATGAGCATTCTCACCAGGTCTGCCACGCTGCCGTATGCGACCAAGGACGCTGCGATGCTGAACGCGACCGCGCGCAGACTCCTCCTCGACCCGGTAGAGATCGGTCCGATTCGCCTGGTCGGAATAGGCTTCTCCGGTTTGTCGGAAGTTCAGCAGGAGCCGCTGTTTCCCGATCTGGAGTTGATGGTGGCCGAAGAGGTATCCAGCATCGGTTCGCCGCAGCCCTCCGCTGACGCCGATCCTGCGGCGGCGGCATGGCGTGTCGGCGATGACGTCGTGCATGCCGCCCACGGGCACGGGTGGATCCAGGGCGCCGGGCACGGTGTCATGACGGTGCGCTTCGAAACTCGCAGTACCGGTCCCGGGCAGTCGCGGACGTTTCGGGTCGACGACGCCGCGGTGACCCGCGCCGATCCGGTGGACAGCCTGGACTGGCCGGACTTCGTCAACGAGCTGGCCCGTCGCCACAGCGCGCCGTAGCCGCTGCGTCGTCTGGTCAACCCCAGCGCTCGAAGACGCTCGGCACGTGGCTGCCGCTGGCCAAAGCGGCCATCAGCAGCACGCGCGCCTGCGACGGCCGAAGCCGCCCCACCACGAACGCGCCCGCATCCACCAGGGCGTGTCCAGGCCCATAGCTTGGGCTGACGCATGCACCCGGCACCCGCGTCGACACAGCGACCGCAACGCCGTCGCGGCAGTGTCGGCGTACCCCGTCGACCAGCGCGGTACCGGCGTTTCCCGAGCCCAGCGCTTCCAGCACGATGCCCCGGGCGCCGGCGGCGACACAGGCGTCGAGCGCGGCGGTATCGGCGCCGGGGTAAGCGACGACGATGTCCACCCGCGGCGCGGCGGCTGCCGCCAGGTCACCGAGAAATGGCCGGTCCTTTCCCCGGCCCAGCGTGCGGCCCGCGAACCCCTGTCGATCACCGGTGGCCACCTTGTAGAGACCCAGCGGTTCAAACACCCGGCCGGCGAAGCTCACGGCGACGCCAAGGCCGCGGGCGGCGGGGCTGGCCGCGTAGCCAAGCGCCTCATGAAGGTTCGCCGGCCCATCGGCATCGGGTGCGTCAGCGCTGCGCAGGGCGCCGGTCAACACGACGGGCACCTCACCGTCGTAGGTGAGTTCCAGCCACAGCGCCGTCTCCTCCATCGTGTCGGTGCCATGGGTGACGACGATCCCTCCAGTGCCCTGGTCGGCCGACGCCGACCGGATCGCCGCGGCGATCCGGTCCCAATCCGCGGGGGTCAGCTGGGAGCTGTCCAGCGCCATCGTGTCGATCGCGTCGACATCCAGACCCTCGGTCAGGTCCGCTCCGGACAGGGTGGGGCGCAACACGGCGTCACTACCCGCGTTGGTCGAGATTGTTCCACCGGTGGCTATGACGACGAGTCGGCCCATGGGTGGAATTGTTCCGCACTGGTTCTTTGCGATGATGGTGGGCGTGAATGATGAATCATCGAGCCCGGTCGAGCCGGTGGCCGGCAACGGGGCCGTGGGGCCACCGCAGGGTGGGCAACGGCGTCGCCTGCGCCTTCTGCTCACCGTGGCGGGAGTGGTGCTGGCCTTGGACATCGTCACCAAGGTGATGGCGGTGAGGTTGCTGACGCCCGGTCAGCCAGTATCGATAGTCGGCGATACCGTGACGTGGACTCTGGTGCGCAACTCGGGCGCGGCGTTCTCGATGGCGACCGGGTACACGTGGGTACTCACCGTGGTTGCCACGGGCGTCGTCGTCGGCATCATCTGGATGGGCCGTCGCCTGGTGTCTCCGTGGTGGGCGATCGGTCTCGGCATGATTCTCGGCGGTGCCATGGGTAACCTCGTCGACCGGTTCTTCCGATCACCGGGGCCGTTGCGCGGTCATGTCGTGGACTTTCTGTCCATCGGGTGGTGGCCGGTGTTCAACGTGGCAGACCCCTCCGTGGTGGGCGGTGCGATCCTGTTGGTGGGGTTGTCGTTGTTCGGCTTTGATTTTGACACCGTCGGGAGGCGCCAGCCGGACGACGCCGAGGACACCGTCGGGAGGCGCCAGCCGGACGACGCCGAGGACACCGTCGGGAGGCGCCAGCCGGACGACGAGTCCGGGGATTGATGGCGACACGTTCGATGCCGGTCCCGGAAGGACTGGCCGGAATGCGGGTGGATGCCGGCCTGGCCCGCCTGCTCGGGCTGTCACGCACCGCGGCGGCAGCACTGGCCGAGCAGGGCGGCGTCGAACTCGACGGGACCCGTGCGGGCAAGTCCGACAAGCTGATCGCGGGCGGCTGGCTGGAGGTGCAGCTGCCCGAGGCGCCCCCTCCGGTGGAGAACACGCCGGTGGAGATCGAGGGCATGTCGATCCTGTATGCCGACGATGACATTGTCGCGGTCGACAAGCCGCCCGGGGTGGCGGCGCACGCCACCGTCGGCTGGCATGGTCCGACGGTATTGGGCGGGTTGGCGGCCGCCGGTTTTCGGATCAGCACCTCGGGAATCCACGAGCGCCAGGGCATCGTGCACCGGTTGGATGTCGGCACCTCCGGCGTCATGGTGGTGGCGCTGTCGGAGCGGGCGTACACCCTGCTCAAGAGGGCATTCAAGCAACGCACCGTGCAGAAGCGCTACCACGCGCTGGTCCAGGGCCACCCCGACCCGTCCAGCGGAACGATCGATGCGCCGATCGGCCGCCACCGGGGTAACGACTGGAAGTTCGCCGTCGTCGCGGGCGGCAGGCACAGCGTGACCCACTACGACACCCTGGAGGCGCACCAGGCCGCAAGTCTTCTCGACATTGAGCTCGAGACCGGTCGCACCCACCAGATCCGGGTTCACTTCGCCGCGTTGCATCATCCGTGCTGCGGGGACCTGACCTACGGCGCGGATCCGGCCTTGGCGCGCAGGCTTGGGCTGGAACGCCAGTGGTTGCACGCCAGCTTCTTGGCATTCGCGCATCCGGCTGACGGGAGGCGTGTCGAGATCACCAGTCCTTACCCCGCCGACCTGCAACGAGCGTTGGACGGCCTGCGCCGCACCGATGTGTGAGGAACGAACCGATGCCAGTCGACCCTGAAGAGAAGTTCGTGGCCGTTGTCGGAACCTGCGACACCAAAGCCGAAGCGTTGCAGTACGTCACGGATCTCATCGTTGCCGCCGGGGTGCCCGCGAAGTTGATCGACGTCAGCCCGGGGGGCTCGAACGCACCGGCCGATGTTGGCTCGGCCCAGCTCAAGGCCGAATACTCGGGAGCTCCGGAAAAGCTGTCCAGGGTCTCTGATCGAGGAACGGCAATTGCCCAGATGTCCGACGTTTTTTCGGATTGGGTGCGGCGGCACCGGCATCTCATTTCCGGCATGATTGGGCTGGGCGGATCGGGAAACACCGCGCTCATCACGCCGGGCATGGGGATGCTTCGGGTTGGAGTACCCAAGATCATGGTCTCGACGGTGGCTTCCGGCAACGTGGCCGCCTACGTGGGCCCGAACGACATCGCCATGCTGTACTCGGTGGTCGACATCGCAGGATTGAATTCGATTTCGAGAGTGGTCCTGGGGAACGCCGCCCATATGATGGCGGGCGCGGCGGCCGGTGTAGTGCCGGCTGCCGACCAGCAAGACCGGCCGGAGATCGGTCTGACCATGTTCGGCGTGACCACGCCCTGCGTCGACCGCGTCGTGTCCGAACTGACCGAACGCTTCGAATGTCTGGTGTTCCATGCCACGGGAACCGGTGGACAGACGATGGAGAAACTCGCCGACGAGGGGCGCCTCGCCGGAATGATCGATGCCACCACCACCGAGATCGCCGATCTGTTGGCCGGGGGTGTCATGAGCGCGGGCGAAGACCGTCTGGGCGCTGCGATTCGCACGGGTCTGCCCTATGTTGGTTCATGCGGAGCGCTGGACATCGTCAACTTCGGAGAGATGGAGACGGTCCCGCAGAAGTACCGGGACCGTCAGCTTTTGGTACATAACCAGCAAGTGACCCTCATGCGGACGACCGCCGAGGAGAACCATCGGATGGGCTTGTGGATCGCGGCGAAGCTGAACCAGATGGAGGGGGAGGTCCGCTTTCTGATTCCGGAGCGAGGCGTATCGAGCCTCGACGTGGCTGGCGGTCCCTTTCATGACGACACGGCTGACGATGCCCTGTTCTCCGCACTGGAAGCCACCGTCAACGAGACCGCAAGCCGCCGGCTGATTCGAATCCCGCACGCGATCAACGAGGTCGAATTTGCCGATGCGCTGGTCGAGAACTTTCGCGAGATAGTGCGGATCTGATCGTGACCGAACTCTCCCGGGAAACGACGCTGACGCGTCTCCATGCGATGGCGGCCGAGGGCATCCCGATCGTGGGAGGTGGGGCGGGTACCGGCCTGTCGGCCAAGTGTGAACAGGCCGGCGGGATCGATTTGATCGTTATCTACAACTCGGGCCGGTACCGGATGGCCGGACGCGGATCGCTGTCGGGACTGTTGGCCTACGGCAACGCCAACGAGATCGTTGTCGATATGGCCAAGGAGGTGCTTCCCGTTGCCCGTGATACGCCTGTTCTGGCAGGGGTCAACGGGACGGATCCATTCTGTGTTTTCGATGTCTTTCTGGATGACCTAATACGGCTCGGCTTCGTAGGGATTCAGAATTTTCCGACCGTCGGCCTGATCGACGGTGTCTTTCGCCAGAACCTGGAGGAATCGGGCATCTCTTATGCCCAAGAGGTTGACCTGATCCGCCTGGCACACGGTAAGGGCATGCTGACGACCCCATACGTCTTCGATAGTCAGGACGCCGTCGCGATGGCGCGAGCCGGGGCAGACCTCGTCGTCTGCCATATGGGTCTCACCGCCGGCGGCGCGATTGGCGCGGACACGACCCGCGGGCTCGATGAGTGCGTGGCCCTGGTTGACGAATGGGGCGCCGCTGCACGCGCCGAGAAGGAGGACGTGCTCATCTTGGTCCACGGCGGACCGGTCGCCACGCCCCAGGATGTCGAGTACGTCCTGAACCGTGCGAAGACCTGTCATGGTTTCTACGGCGCGAGTTCACTGGAGCGCCTGCCCACCGAGGTCGCGCTCACCGAACAGTGCAGGAAGTTCAAGGCGATCAGGCGCGGTTGACTGCGGGATGAACTGCGCTGTCGAGGCCCGGGCACAGCCGGCGAGACACGCAGCGCGACACGCCGCGCGCCGTCGGCGGCCGGTCATAGACTGGCCACCCTATGAGTGGTTCAGATTGGCGGTCCTCGGGGTCGTTCGTTCACCTGCATAACCACACCGAGTACTCGATGCTCGACGGTGCTGCGAAGATCAGTCCGATGCTCGCCGAGGCGCAGCGGCTGGAGATGCCCGCGGTGGGCATGACCGATCACGGAAACATGTTCGGCGCCAGCGAGTTCTACAATACGGCGACCGAGATGGGCATCAAGCCGATCATCGGCGTGGAGGCCTATATCGCTCCGGCCTCGCGTTTCGATACCAAACGAGTCCTGTGGGGAGACCCGGGCCAAAAGGGTGATGATGTCTCGGGCAGCGGCGCCTATACCCACATGACGATGGTCGCGGAGAACGCGACCGGGTTGCGCAACCTGTTCAAGCTGTCATCTTTGGCGTCTTTCGAGGGCCAGCTGGGTAAGTGGTCGCGGATGGACGCCGAGCTGATCGCCGAGCACGCCGAGGGCGTCATCGCCACCACCGGCTGTCCTTCGGGCGAGGTCCAGACTCGACTGCGCCTCGGTCATGACCGCGAGGCCCTGGAAGCGGCCGGGAAGTGGCGGGAAATCTTCGGTCCGGACAACTTCTTCCTGGAGCTGATGGACCATGGGCTGGACATCGAACGGCGGGTTCGCGAGGGGCTACTCGAACTCGGCAAGAAGTTGTCGATCCCGCCGCTGGCCACCAACGACTGCCACTACGTCACCCGCGACCACGCGCACAACCACGAGGCGCTGTTGTGCGTGCAGACCGGGAAGACCCTGTCGGACCCCACCCGGTTCAAGTTCGACGGCGACGGGTACTTCCTCAAGTCCGCGGCCGACATGCGTGCGCTGTGGGATGACACTGTGCCCGGCGCCTGCGACTCGACCTTGCTGATCGCCGAGCGGGTGCAGTCCTACGCCGAGCTGTGGAAGCCGCACGACCGGATGCCGGTCTTCCCGGTGCCCGACGGGCACACGCAGGAGACCTGGTTGCGCCACGAGGTCACCGACGGATTGCAACGGCGGTTCCCGTCCGGCGTCGGCCAAAACTACACCGAACGGGCAGATTACGAGATCAAGGTCATCTGCGACAAGGGTTTTCCCTCGTACTTTCTCATCGTCGCGGACCTGATCAACTACGCCCGCTCGGTCGACATTCGGGTGGGGCCCGGCCGTGGTTCGGCAGCTGGCTCGTTGGTGGCCTACGCGCTGGGCATCACCAACATCGATCCGATTCCGCACGGTCTTCTTTTCGAGCGATTCCTCAACCCGGAACGGCCGTCGGCGCCCGATATCGACATCGACTTCGACGACCGTCGCCGCGGGGAGATGCTCCGCTACGCTGCCAACAGGTGGGGCAGCGACCGGGTTGCCCAGGTCATCACCTTTGGCACCATTAAAACCAAAGCGGCGCTGAAGGATTCGGCGCGGGTACATTACGGTCAGCCAGGGTTCGCCATCGCCGACCGAATCACCAAAGCGCTGCCCCCGCCGATCATGGCCAAGGACATCCCGCTGTCGGGCATCACCGACCCCAACCACGAGCGGTTCAAGGAAGCCGCAGAGGTTCGCGGGCTGATCGACACCGATCCCGACGTGCGGACGATCTACCAGACCGCTCGCGGCCTGGAGGGGCTGGTCCGCAATGCCGGGGTGCATGCCTGCGCGGTGATCATGAGTTCCGAGCCGCTCATCGATGCCATCCCGTTGTGGCGGCGCCCGCAGGATGGTGCGGTCATCACCGGGTGGGACTACCCGGCGTGCGAGGACATCGGCCTGTTGAAGATGGACTTCCTCGGGCTGCGGAACTTGACGATCATCGGGGACTGCATCGAGAACATCAAGGCCAACCGGGGCATCGACCTCGATCTGGAGGGACTGTCTCTCGACGACCCGGCAGCCTACGAACTTCTCGGCCGCGGCGACACTCTCGGCGTATTCCAGCTCGACGGCGGCCCAATGCGGGACTTGTTGCGCCGCATGCAGCCCACGGAGTTCAACGACATCGTGGCGGTGCTGGCACTCTACCGGCCGGGCCCGATGGGTATGAACGCGCACAACGACTATGCCGACCGCAAGAACGGTCGTCAGGCGGTCAAGCCGATCCATCCAGAGCTCGAGGAGCCGTTGCGCGACATCCTCGCCGAGACCCACGGCCTGATCGTCTACCAAGAGCAGATCATGTTCATCGCGCAGAAAGTCGCGTCCTACACCATGGGTAGAGCCGATGCGTTGCGCAAGGCCATGGGTAAGAAGAAACTCGAGGTACTCGAGGCCGAGTACCAGGGCTTCAAGGAGGGGATGACCACAAACGGCTTCTCCGAGGCCGCGGTGAAGGCGTTGTGGGACACGATTCTTCCGTTCGCCGGTTATGCGTTCAACAAGTCGCACGCCGCTGGTTACGGCCTGGTGTCCTACTGGACGGCCTACCTGAAGGCGAACTACCCGGCTGAGTACATGGCGGGGTTACTCACCTCGGTCGGCGACGACAAGGACAAGGCAGCGGTGTACCTGGCGGACTGTCGTCGGCTGGGCATCACGGTGCTGCCGCCGGACGTCAACGAATCGGTGCAGAACTTCGCCTCCGTTGGCAACGACATCCGGTTCGGACTCGGGGCGGTGCGCAACGTGGGGGCGAATGTCGTTGCCTCGCTGATCAGCACGCGCACTGGGAAGGGCAAGTTCACCGACTTCTCGGACTATCTCGACAAGATCGACATCGGGCCGTGCAACAAGAAGGTCACCGAGTCGTTGATCAAGGCCGGTGCGTATGACTCGCTGGGGCATCCCCGCAAGGGGCTGTTCCTGGTGCATACCGACGCGGTGGATTCGGTGCTCGGCACGAAGAAGGCCGAGGCGATGGGTCAGTTCGACCTGTTCGGAGGTGCTGACGGCGCCGACTCCGGAGAGTCCGTGTTCACGATCAAGGTGCCTGACCAGGAGTGGGAGGACAAGCACAAGCTCGCCCTCGAACGTGAGATGCTGGGACTCTACGTGTCGGGGCATCCGCTCAACGGTATCGCCCACCTGCTGTCCACTCAGGTGGACACCGCTATCCCGGCGATCCTGGATGGTGACGTAGCCAACGACACTCAGGTTCGGGTCGGTGGCATCCTGGCGTCGGTGAATCGCCGGGTCAACAAGAACGGATTGCCTTGGGCCTCAGCGCAACTGGAGGACCTCACCGGTGGCATCGAAGTGCTCTTCTTTCCGCAGACGTACGCGATGTTCGGCGCCGAGATCGCCGACGATGCCGTCGTGCTGCTGGGCGCCAAGGTAGCCATCCGGGATGACCGGATCTCGCTGATCGCCAACCAGCTTGTCGTGCCTGATTTCTCGAGTGCCCAGGTGAACCGGCCCGTTGCGCTGAGCCTGCCGACGCGGCAATGCACCGTAGATAAGGTCAACGCGCTCAAGCAGGTGCTGACACGTCATCCGGGTACTGCCCAGGTGCATCTGCGGCTGATCAGCGGGGAGCGCATCACCACCCTCGAGTTGGATCAGTCGCTCCGGGTGACACCGTCTTCGGCGCTGATGGGTGATCTCAAGGAGTTGTTGGGTCCCGGCTGTCTCGGCGGATGAACTCACCGCCGCCGGCGGGGCTGAGTGCGTGGCGGTTCGTCACCACCTTCGGCGTGATCAGCCTGCTGGCCGACATTGTCTACGAAGGTGCCCGGTCCATCACCGGGCCGTTGCTCGCCTCGTTGGGCGCCACCGCCGTCGTGGTGGGAATCGTCACCGGGGTGGGGGAGGCCGCGGCTCTCCTGCTGCGGATCGTCTCGGGCCCGCTGACCGACCGCACCGGCAGGTTCTGGACGTGGGCCATCGCCGGCTACTTCCTGACGGTGATTACCGTGCCGTTCCTGGGCGTCGTCGGCGTGTTGTGGGCGGCGGCCGCGCTGGTGATCGCCGAACGGGTCGGCAAGGCGGTGCGCAGTCCGGCCAAGGACACGCTGCTCTCGCACGCGGCCGCCGTCACGGGTCGCGGCCGGGGTTTTGCCGTGCATGAGGCGATGGACCAGGTCGGGGCCGTTGCCGGACCTTTGGCGGTGGCGGCCATGCTGTTCGCCTTCGACGGCGATTTTGGGCCGCCCCTGGTGTTGTTGGCCATCCCGGGCGCGGGTGTCCTGATGCTGTTGCTGTGGTTGCGTGCCCGGGTACCCGAGCCGGCCCGTTACGAAGTGGAAGCCACGGCGTCGAGTGAACCTGCCGTCCCGCAAAGCTTCTTGCGGTCGCTACCCAGTTCGTTTTGGAAGTACGCCGGCTTCTCGGCGGCAACCATGCTGGGATTCACCACATTCGGAGTGCTGTCCTTCCATCAGGTTCAGCAGGGAATCGTCCCGGTGGCGGTGGTGCCGGTGATCTATGCCGGTGCCATGGTTGCCGACGCCGGCGCGGCACTCATCAGCGGTTGGACCTATGACCGCATCGGTGCGCGAGTCCTCGGCGCGCTACCGGTGCTGGCCGGACTGGTGCCGGTATTGGCCTTCGCCGACCACATCGCACCAGTGGTTGTGGGGGCCCTGGTGTGGGGGGCGGCCGTCGGCATCCAGGAGTCGACGCTGCGCGCCGTCGTCGCCGATCTGGTTGGACCGGCTCGCCGGGCTACGGCCTATGGCGTCTACGCCGCGGTGATCGGGACCGCCGCCGCGGCCGGCGGAGCGCTGACCGGGTTGCTGTACTCGCATTCGGTGACACTGTTGATCGTGGTGGTACTCGTGGTCCAGGTCGCGGCGCTGGCTGGTCTGCAGTTGGTGCGTCTTCACGCCCGTCCGCCGGGCGGATGATCCGGGAACCTCGCGTGCTGACTTCGGGAGCTCAATATCCGATCGAAATTCGCAGCTGGTCCGCCGGTTCGGTGTTGTTGAGGATCAGCACCGAACTTTGGTCATTGACGTCGTCGTAGGGAAACCCGTAGGCGAGTTGTTCGATGCCGATGTCGTGAAACAGCTTGGCCCAGGGGTTCCATCGCTGGCCGTCCGGATAGTAGGCGGCGACGTTGTTCCACTGCCCGGGAGTGTCCGCCACACCCCGGTTGAACGCCGCGTCGAGCTCGGCGAGGAACAGCACCTGTAGCCCGGCACCGGCGAACGGGCCGTCGGCGGCGAAGGTTTCCGCTGTCGTGGGTTTGGCCATGGTGTACGCGGTGGGCGCGCCGCCCGGTGGGGTCACGGTGTATTCGAACAGTTGGGTGTCGGCGTTGACGCCGCCGCTGACCAGGTAGCCGGGGCCGTTGTGGGTGAATGTTTCGTTGGTGTACTTGTCCCAGAAGTCCCGGATTGGTTCGTCGAGCCAACTGGCCACCGCGCCAGGCTGGGCCGTGCGCGGTGACAGCATCCGCAGCGGGTTGCCCGAGGCATCTCTGATGACCAGTGGCTGGAATGCCGCCGGAAGCGCTTGGGCGAAGGTGTTGAACACTTCGCTGCGCGCTGCCTCCAGGCCCCGGGTGGCCGAGAAGCCGCTGGCCGACTGCTCCAGGGTGAACGTGATCGGCACTGCGAACATGTCGACCTGGGTGGTGTTGGCGCCGAAAGCGACCCGGCCGTGGTCGTAGGTCAGCTCGAAGTAGTCGTACACCGTGTGATAGTTGGGATCGCGTTGATACGCCGGGTCGGGCCCGGCCCAGCTGGCGTTATCGGCGCCGATTCCGATGAACAAGGGCTGGCCCATCGAGACGTACATTCGGGTGCCCTGTATCTCCGGTGGAACCCGCAGACCATCCGCGTCGGCGAGGCTGAATGACATGTTGGCGTAGTTGACCGAGTCCTTTGTCAGGTGGCCCGGGGCGTCGGCGGCGGTGTGGTCGAGTGGGTGAGCCACACCGGCGGCGTCGACCCACGACCAGGTCCCCGGCGGCGCCTGGCCGAGAATGGTCAGGAAGATTTCGTCGTCGCCGAAGGCGCCGCCGGTGTTGTTGACCAGAGTCACCGGGAAGGAGCCGGTCGGCGCATCTGGTGCCGGGGGAGGGGGCGGCGGGGGTTCTGGCACCGGACTTGAACCATCGCCATAGCCATAATCGCCGTAGACGTAGCGGGTACCGGCACCGAAAGTGTCCAGGAAGAAGGTCTCCACCGCGGGGTTTACTTCGACCCGTGAATCGCCCCATTCGGGACCCCATCCGTGCGCGGGCCAGTCGGAGTTGATGTAGGCCAGGGCCGCCACGTCGTACTGCTCGACCACCTCATCCAGGCGGTCCAGGTACTCGATGAACAGGTTTGGATCGCCTGCAGCCGGATTCTGTGCCGTCGACTCGGCAATGACGATTTGGTGGCCCTGCGCTCGCGCAAAATCCATGGCCAAGGCAAGGTTTGGATCGATTCGCTGGCCCGGCGCATTGACGATTCCGTAGGCTTCCATGCCGACATCGTGGTTGAAGACCGAGAACCCGACCCAGTCGACGTTCTCCGGTCCGGGATAGAGCCACTGGGTGTCGTTCAGCCCCCGAACCGGGTGGAAGCCGAACTCTACGTTGTCGGCCTGGGATTCGATGCGATCGACGATGTGGTTGTAGGCGTCGATGAAGGCATAACGATCGAGTTCGGGATAGGCGTCAGGGTTGTCGAACACATTGATCCCCGAATTCGCTTTCTCGGTGAGCCAGTCATTGATGTACTGCTCGCCGGTGTAGGCGAAAAGCGGCAGGCCGACCTCGTATCCGACGCGGAGCAGAAATTGAGTGTCGGGACGGCTTGCGATGATGTCGGCGAAACTGTCGATCTGATTGTCCCACATGCCGTTTCGGATGTCGTTGAGCGCTTCCCAGACCGCGTTGGAATTGTAGTCGGCCGCATTCGGATTGACCATCTGGCCGTATCCCCCGGCCGGGGTGTTGTCCTTGAGGCTCAGTGCGACCATGGCGTAGTCGCCGAGATCGTTGTCGCGGATGTAGTCCAAGAATTCGGCGTTCGGGCCGTCGTCACCCTGCTCGATCGTTCCCCAGTAGAAGGTCGAGTAGTGCGAGGATCCGGCCGGGGTCAGCCCGGTTCCCTCGATGAAGTCGGTGTATTCCTGCTGGAAGGTCTGCCCGACGAGCATCAACGTCGTGCCCCCAGCCAGGGCGCCGAGGGGAGCGGGCGCCGCACCGGGCTCCTGGGGGTCGTTGACCGGCGTGACGATGATGGTAACCGTGGCGGGGTCGCTGCTGGCCGTGCCGTCGGAGGCGGTGTAGGTGAATACGTCGGTACCGGCGAAGTTGGAGGTGGGGGTGTAGCTGAACACGCCGTCGGGGTTCAGGTTCACGCTGCCGTGGGCCGCGCCGGCGCCCAATGCGGCACTGAGCTTGTCGGCGTCGGCATCGGTGTCGTTGGCAAGCACGTTGCCCAATACCGGGGTGCCTTGGGCGGTGACGAAAGTGTCGTCGCGGGCGACCGGTGGGGTGCCGGCGGGGGGTGGCACCGTGGGGGGTGGCACCGTGGGGGGTGGTGTGTAGGTCCTGCCCTCGGCCCCGTCTGGTGCTGGACCGGAGACGACGACACCGTCAACACCGTCGGTGCCGCCGGTGCCCGCCGTGCCGCCCGGGCCCGCGTTACCTGAAGCGCCGCCGGCGCCTCCCCGTCCGCCCATCGGATTCGCGGCGTCGCCATCGGCGCCGTCACCGCCGCGGCCGCCCGCACCGCCATCACCTCCGGACCCTCCGTTGCCACCGCGGCCGAACCAGCCACCCGAACCGCCGTCCCCGCCGGCCCCACCGGAACCGCCGCGGGTGCCGTCAGCACCCGCTGCACCTGGAATGGCGGCAGCTGTGCCGTCGATGCCGTCCGCCCCGTTGCCACCAGCGCCGCCGTCACCGCCGTTGCCCGCGAAAAAGCCTGCATCGCCGCCGGTTCCGCCATGTCCACCGTTGCCACCAGGGGCCATCGCAGCGCCGCCGGCCCCGCCCTTCCCGCCGTTGCCGAAGAACAGCCCGCCGTTGCCGCCCCGGCCGCCGTTGAAGCCATCACCACCATTGCCGAACCAGCCGGCGGAGCCGCCGTGACAGACCCTGCCACCGGTGCAGGTGGTCGCGTCCCAACTGAATCCGTTGCCCCACAACAACCCTGCATCGGGATGCTCGGCGGTCCCATGGCCAAACAGCCAGACGCTGGTGTCAGCGCCAAGGCCGACCTCACGGCGCACATACGCCGCGGCCGCCCAGTTGAGCGGGTCTGCGACCGGAGCGGCCGGAACGTCATCGGAAGTCTGGCTTGCGGACCCGCCGGCCGAACGCGCCGCGCGGACCGGGGCGGCGGCCTGCGTCGGTTCGGCTGACGGCACGTCCGGCTCGGCGGTGCTCGAAGCGCCCGGGTCAACAACTTCCGCCGGCGCGACATCGGCGGCAAGAAGCCTGTCATTATCGCTGCCAACCGAAGCCGAAGGGCTCACGTGCTCCTCTGGACTCCCATCGGCCTCCTCTGAAAGATCGGAGAGTTCGTCGATCGCCTCGACCGCTGGATCGGGGTCTTGTTCCGAATCCAGTTCATCCGAGGCCGGCGCTGGCGAGTCCTCCAGTTCTGACGTTGCGGCTGCGGTCTTCTCGATCGTGTGGCCGGTACTCGACGGCCCCGGCCGCGACGTCGGTTCTGACTTGGTCTCCACTGCCGGCGAATTCGAACTACCCGAGTCGGTGGCGTCGGCAAACGCCACTGCCGGCAGGCAGGCGATCGCCATGCCGACGCCCAGGGCGACCGCGAGCCCGCCAATCCGGCCCACATAGCGCGAACAACCCGATGCCGGCCGCGTGGCTACCGGCGATGACACCTCGACTGGGCGAAACATTCGACCATCACAGCAACCCTCAGTGATTCAGTCCAGCGATTAATTATGATCGTTTTCATCTGATTTTTTGATAACGTACCCGAGGATGGAACTTCGTCAGCTTGAGTACTTCATCGCTGCGGCCAGTGAGTTGAACTTCTCCCGGGCGGCACAACAGGTCCATGTTGTCCAGTCTGCGCTATCCGCTTCAGTGGCCAAGCTGGAAAAAGAACTCGGAGTCGAACTGTTCGATCGATCCCGACAGCAGATCCAGATCACTCCGGCCGGTGAATTGTTCCGCGACCATGCACGCCGCGTGATCCATGCGGCGCGACTGGCGAAGGACTCGATCAGCGACTACCGCGGTGAGCTGTCCGGCATCGTCGAATTCGGATCACTTGCCTCGTTCAGCACCCTGGATGTGCCCGGAATCCTCGGAGAATTTCACCGCGACTATCCACTCGTCCGGATCAGGCTGCGCAACAGCCTGGCCGGACGGGGGGCGCACCTGGCCGCGGTCGCCGATGGTTCACTGGACCTGGCGTTGGTATCGGCGCCGGATCGCTTCCCCGCCAACCTCGAGATGCGCCTGCTGACAGAGGAACCGATGCTCTTCGTCTGTCGGCACGACCACCACCTTGCTCAGCGGGACCAGATAGAACTCAGCGAACTCGCCGAGGAAGACCTCCTCGGTTTTCCCTCCGACGTCGGACTGCGGCGCGTGGTCGAGAATGCCTTCAGCGCATCAGGTATCACGCCCCGCAATCCCTACGAAGTGCCCGTCGACTTCTCGGTTGCGGCCCGCTTGGTGCGGCATGGGCTTGGAAGTATCTTCATGCCCGCCAGCGAAACCAGCCGTTTCCCCGATCTGCGGGCGGTACCCGTAGCTCCGGCAGTGCGTTGGACGATCTTCCTTGCCTGGCCCAAGCATGAGCACATGGGACCCGCCGGCGCGAAGTTCGCCGAGTTGTTACTCGCGGCCGCCGCCGGGGCTGGAAACGGTCATGAAGAGTCGTCGCAGAATCTTCGGCCAAGAGCTGACCGATAACACAAGTACCGCCCGCCCAACACCCCCGTGTTGGTGAAACCAGCCCGAAAGACGCGGGAACCGACGTTCACACCGCACCCGCGGCCGGACCCGACGACGCCCGAGAAGGGCGGTGCCGAACACTCAACCACGTTGTTCGACACGCTTTAGATAGACTTCGGCCGTTCCCGGCCCGTAACGCGTCGGCTCCAGGAGGCCTCCTGATCACGCTATGCTCCGCCGACCGCGGACCCGATCCCGCCGTGCTGCACGCTCCGGGCGGATTCACCTGGTTCTATGTCGACCTGGTCGATGACCGGGGCCGCGGCGCCACCCTGATCTGGTCGTGGGGGCTGCCCTTCCTTCCGGGCTACGCGCGCTCATCCCGTATCGGCCGCCCGCAGTTGCCGATCAACCGTCCCAGCGTCAATCTGGTCGTCTACGAGGGTGGGCGCGAGCGGTTCTACCTGTTGTCCGAGTTCGCCCCCGATCAATGCTCCTGGAGCCCGGACAGCCGATCCTGGCAGCTCGGCGACTGCAGGTTTACCTGCACCGACACCCCGTCCCCCGCGGGTGACGCTCCGACTCGTGCGTTAAGGGCCGATCTCGACCTTGCGCTGCCCACCGGCGGCCGGGCCACCGGTCAGCTACGGCTCTCCGGCCCGCTGCGCCGTGACCCGCCCAGGGCCGCCGGGCCCGCCGGTCCGACCGGGGCGCACGTGTGGACGCCGATGATCGCCGCCAGCCGGGGTGGTCTTCACCTGCAGATCCCCGGTGGCGACTTTCGGGTCGAGGGCCGCGTCTATCACGACCGCAACAGCGCCACCCGGCCGCTACATGACCTCGGCGTGCAGAGTTGGTTGTGGGGCCGACTCGCGCTGCCGGGCCGAGACCTTGTTTTTTATCGACTTGTCCCGTCGGCACCCGGGGAGCTGCCACGGGATCTTGTCGTCGAGATCGCCGCCGACGGCAGCTCCCGGCTGTGTGATGATCCCGGTCTTGAGGTGGGCGGCCTGCGCCGCAGCCTCTGGGGACTGCCGTGGCCGGTTAGCGTCACTTTCGCCGACCCAGACGGCCGCCCGGTGTCGGCGGAAGTCAGTGCCGTGCTCGACAACGGACCGTTCTATCAGCGCTATCTGCTGCGCGGTCGGTGCGGCGCGCAACAGGGGTACGGCGTGGGGGAGAACCTGGTGCCGGACCGGGTCGACTCCGACCTGCTGCGGCCCCTGGTACGGATGCGGGTCCACCGTGCCGGCGGGCCGAACTCGATGTGGCTGCCGCTGTTCTCCGGTGATAGCGACGGCCGGTGGGCCAGACTGATCGGCCGTTCGGGCCCCGTGCGGGTATGAGCCACGAGCTGTCGGTTGGCGCCCTGGTCGACGGATCCGCTCCGCTGTGGGCCCAGGTGGCGGCCGCCCTGTTGGCCCTGCCCGCCTTGCCTGGGCTTGGCCTGGTGGCGTTCAACGCGCTGTATTGGACCCGCGGCCGGCCGCTGCCGGCGGCCGCCCTGGCCGCACCCGGAGGGGTCAGTGTCCTGATACCGGCCCGCGACGAAGTGCACAACATCGAGGCCTGCGTACGGGCGGCCGACGGTGCCCGCGGTCCGATCACCGAGATCATCGTCTACGACGACTGCTCCACCGATGGTACCGGCGAGTTGCTCGCGAGGTTGCAGGCTGAACTGCCCCGACTCCGGGTGATCGGCGGGGACGGCCTGCCGCCGGGCTGGGTCGGCAAACCGCACGCCCTGCACCGGCTCACCGCCGCGTCGGGCGGCGAACTGCTACTCAACATCGATGCCGATGTCATCTTGCGTCCCGACGGTGTGCTGCGCATGCTCTCGCTGCTCGGCCCGGCCGACCAGGTGCCCGGCGGACTCGGTGCCGCGTTGGTCACCGCGGTACCCCGCCAGCGAACCGGTAGTTTCGCCGAACGGTTGATGATCCCGCTGCTGCACCTGTCCTATGTGGCCTGGTTGCCGATGCCGCTGATCCACCGCACCCGCGACCCGCGGGTGCTGGCGGCGAACGGCCAGCTGCTTCTGATCCGGCGGTCGGCGCTGGCCGCGGCGGGCGGCTGGGCGCGGGTGCGTACCGCGCTGGTGGACGATATGGCCGTGTGCCGCGCGGTGAAACAGAGCGGCGGGCGGGTCGTTTTCGCCGACGGCGACCAGGTGGCTGACTGCCGGATGTACGGCGACGGGGCATCTCTGTGGCGGGGGTTTTCGAAGAACTTCTACGAGGGTATCGGCGGTCACCCGCTGGCGCTGATCCTCGTGCTGATGCTGCACCTGCTGGTGTTCGTCCTACCATTCGTCGCCCTTCCGATCGCTGCGCTGTCGGGCGCCGGGGGGCTGGCGGCGGCCGCTGCGGTCGGCGTGGGCGCCAACCTGGCACTGCGTCTGATCATGGCGCTGCGCTACGGCCACAGTCCGGTTAGTGTGCTCCTGCACCCGCTGGCCGTGGCGCTGATGATGGGTGTCCTGCTGAACAGCTTCCGGTGCAGCCGGCGCGGTGATATTCGTTGGCGCGGTCGCACCTATGCCGCCCGCGCCCAGCGGGAGGCGGTGTGAACCCCGCCCCGGACCCCGGATCACCCGCGGACCGCGGGGCTGACCGGCAGGCGCTGGACCGGGCCGGGGACACCAGACACCCGGCCTTTCTTCGTGTGGCGCGCCCCTACGCCCGCCACCGGGTGGCCCGCGGGCTGGACGGTTTGTGGGTGGCTGGACTTGACCGCGCGCGTGCCACGCTGGCCGACCGGCCGGTGCTGTTCGCCTCCAATCATGTCGCTTGGTGGGACGCCCTGCTTCTGGCGCTACTCGATGAGGCCCTCGGCGGTACGGGGTGGGCGGTGATGGACGCGGTGAACCTGGGCAAACTGCCCTTCCTCGGCTGGGTTGGGGCGCTGCCGCTGGACCGCAGCAGCCCCGAACGCAGCCGGGAATGCCTGCGGAACTCGGCGGCTCTGCTTGACCGGCCCGGCCGCGGTGTGTGGATCTTCCCGCAAGGGCCGCCAACGTCCGCCCCACCTGCGGCCGCTGGATCTCAAGGGCGGTATCGCGGTCATGCACGGACACAGCCCGGTGGACGTCATCGTCGCATGCATCGACTACGTGTTTCTGGAGCGGGACCGCCCGGCGGCGCTCGTCCGCTTCGGTCCGCCGCTGCCCGGGGCGGCGGTCGCCGGGCAGGCCCTGCTGCCGGCTGTCGAGACGGCGCTGCTGGAGGGTCTGGCTGCGATTGATATCGCCGCGGTGGCGGCGACCGACGGGCGCCGGGCCCGCACCCACCCCCAGGACCCGCTGCCCGGGTTCGTCCCGCTGGTGCGGCCCGGGGGGATCCTCCGGACCATCCGCCGCCGGAGATCGCATGCCTACTGAGCGCGGTGCGGAGATCCTGGTGCTCGGTGCCGGCATCGGTGGTCTGGCCGCCGCCCTGGCGTTATCCGCCCGCGGATTGCCCGTGCGGGTGATCGAGGCCGGCGCAAGACCGGGTGGTAAGGCCGGCATCGTTGAGTTGGACGGGGTGGTGGTCGACACCGGCCCGAGCGTGCTGACACTGCCGGAGGTCTTCGCCGGGCTGTTCGCCCGTGCCGGGCTGCGGCTGGACGAGGTGATCGGCCTGCGCCGTCTCGACCCGGGTTTTCGTTACCGCTGGTCTGATGGTTGCGTGCTGGACGTGGCCCACGACCCGGACCGCACGCTCGCCAACATCCGATCGGTTCTCGGACCGAGTGCGGAGGCTGAACTGGCGGCCTTCCTGGCCTACAGCCGCCGGATCTGGGAGGCGGCGGCGCCGAACTTCGTCCTCGGTCCGGCCCCCACCTGGTCAGCGATGTTCGCCCTGGCCCTGCGCCGCCCGCGGGCTCTGGCCGCAGTCGACCCGCTGCACAGCATGGTCGGTGGTATCGACCGACACGTTCGAGAGCCGCACCTGCGGATGTTGTTGCGTCGCTACGCGACCTATAACGGCAGCGACCCCCGGCAAGCGCCGGCCACGTTGAACTGTATTGCGCACGTGGAGCTTTCCCTCGGCGGGTATGGCGTGCAGGGTGGAATGTACGCGCTGGTCACCGCGCTGGTCGCCGCCATCGAGGCCCGCGGCGGGGTGATCGAATGCGGGATACCGGTCGAACGGGTTCTGGTGGAGGGGAATTCGGTCGTCGGGCTGGCCCTGACCGATGGGGGGCAGCGGCGCGGCCGGGCAGTTGTGGTGAACGCCGATGTTGGATGGCTGCGCGACGCCGGGCTGCCGGCGGCCGGGCGTCACCTTCCGGCCGCGGCGGCGTCGATGTCCGGGTGGAATGGGGTACTGCGGGCTGCCCGGCGGCCGGGCCGGGTGGCTCATGAGGTGCTGTTTCCGGACGACTATGACGCTGAGTTCTCCGATATCTTCGACTATGACCGGCCACCGGCGACGCCGACGGTCTACCTCTGCGCCCAGGAACTCTGCCATGGGCGGGCGGGTTGGACCGACGACGAGCCGGTCTTCGTGATGGCCAATGCACCGGCCGAACCGGCTGGCGCTCAGCGGGATTCGGAAATGTGGGACGCCGTCGAAGCTGCAGTGACACAGCGAATCCGCGCAGCCGGATTGTGGTCGGACGGCGATGCGCTGGTTTGGCGCCGTAGTCCGGCGGAGTTGGCCGCCGCCTTCCCTGGCAGCCGCGGGGCCATCTACGGCGCGGCCAGTAACGACCGGTTCGCCGCCTTCAAGCGTCCGCCCAATCGGCTGGCCGGTGTGCCCGGTCTGTACCTCGCCTCGGGAAGTGCCCACCCGGGCGGGGGACTGCCGATGGTGGCCCTGTCCGGGCTGGCTGCCGCGGACAGTCTGCTCACCGACCAGTCGGTCAGCCTCCCACAGACCCGGTGAGACCGCGGCCCGCAGCGGCGGACAAAGGCGCGGTGCTCGCCGAGGCTGCCGCCGAGGTCGTCGCCGTCCGGACTCTGGAACCTCAAAACCCACAACAAATTACGGGTCAAGTCTTAGCCGAAGTGCTGATTGAGGAAAGCCGACTTCGCTAGTCTGGTTACATGCCGCTTACCGGAGATTATGAACCCAGCACCTTGGATTGGGCCCGCGAGAACGCCGAGGAGTACATGGCATCCGGCGGGACCAGGGGTACCGAGCTCAAGGGCAGGCCGGTCATCCTCCTGACGACGATCGGTGCGAAGACCGGAAAAATCCGCAAGATTCCGCTGATGCGGGTGGAGCACAATGGCGAGTACGCCGTCGTCGCGTCGCTCGGGGGTGCCCCGAAGCACCCTGTCTGGTACTACAACATCAAGGCCAACCCGCGGGTCGAACTGCAGGACGCGACCGAGGTCGCCGACTACGACGCCCGCGAGGTCTTCGGCGACGAGAAAGCGGCATGGTGGGAGCGCGCCGTGGCGGCCTGGCCCGACTATGCCGACTACCAGACGAAGACGGATCGCCAGATCCCCGTGTTCGTGTTGACGCCGGTCCGCTGAATCCCGTTTTTGCTGAGGTGGGCAGCGGTGGCACCATTGTGCGGTGTCCACCGAGCTGAGCCATCGTCAATGCCGCGATCCCGTGGCACCCTTGTGTGCCGCGGACGTCGATGAGGCTGCTCGGCGAATAGCTCCAGTGGTGGCGAAGTCGCCGCTGCAGCTCAGTGATCGGTTGTCGGCGCTCACCGGCGCGCAGATCTACCTGAAAAGGGAGGATCTGCAGGCCGTGCGCTCGTACAAGCTGCGCGGCGCCTACAACCTGCTGATGCAGCTGATCCCAGAAGAGAAGGCTGCCGGGGTGGTGTGCTCGTCGGCCGGTAACCACGCCCAGGGCTTCGCGCTGGCGTGCCGCTCGATGGGCGTGCACGGACGTGTCTACGTTCCGGCCAAGACCCCGAAGCAGAAGCGAAACCGGATCCGGTACCACGGTGGCGACTTCATCGAACTGATCGTCGGGGGCAAAACCTATGACATGGCAGCCGAGGCCGCCCTGCGCGACGTCGCTCGCACCGGCGCCACTCTGGTACCGCCGTACGACGATGTTCGCACGATGGCCGGGCAGGGCACGATAGCGGTGGAGATCCTCGAGCAGCTCGGCGCCGAACCCGATCTGGTGATCGTCCCGGTCGGCGGCGGTGGGTGCGTCAGCGGGATCACGACCTATTTGGCGGAGCGGGCGAACGCGACCTCGGTGCTCGGCGTGGAGCCCGCCGGGGCTGCGGCTTTGGTAGCCGCGCTGGCCAACGGTGCACCCGTGACGCTTGAGGACGTCGACCAGTTCGTCGACGGCGCCGCGGTCGCCCGGGTGGGCAAACTGCCGTTCGCAGCGCTGTCGGCCGCCGGGGACATGGTGTCGATCACCACGGTCGACGAGGGTGCGGTATGCACCGCCATGCTCGACCTGTATCAAAATGAGGGCATCATCGCTGAGCCGGCGGGAGCGTTGTCGGTGGCTGCGCTGGCCGATGCCGACATCGAGCCCGGATCGACTGTCGTCTGCCTGATCTCCGGTGGCAACAACGACGTGTCCCGCTACGGTGAGGTGTTGGAACGCTCATTGGTGCATCTGGGGCTCAAGCACTACTTCCTGGTCGATTTCCCGCAGGAGCCGGGCGCGTTGCGCCGATTTCTGGATGAAGTCCTGGGCCCCAACGACGACATCACCCTGTTCGAGTACGTCAAGCGCAATAACCGTGAGACAGGTGAAGCGCTCGTCGGCATCGAGATGGGTTCGGCATCGGATCTAGAAGGGTTGATCGCCCGGATGCAGAGTTCGGAATGCCACGTCGAGGTGCTTGAACCGGGCTCGCCAACCTACCGCTACCTGACCTGAGGTTGCCGAAACTGAAGTTATCGACGAGATTCGGCGAATTCTTCGCTCACATGCTCAGTTTCGACCGGAGAATCGCGACAGAATGGCCTGCCAGACGCGTTACGGCAGTGCCCACCTCGGCTTCACCCCACGTCAGCACCACCTCACCGGTGCCCATGATGTCGACTGGCTCTTGGCCGAGGTTGCACAATATCGACAGCGATCCGCGGTACATGACGAACCATCGACGATCCTCGTCGTAATCGATCCGCAGGTGATCCAGCCACGGATCGCCGAGCTCAGGCTCGTTGCGGCGCAGGGCGATGAGGTCTCGGTAGAAGTCCCGCAGCCGTGCATGCTCCCCATCGCCGACCTCTGCCCAGTTCAGCTTCGACCGCTCGAACGTCGCAGGGTCCTGCGGGTCGGGTATGTCGTCGGCGTTCCAGCCGTGTTCGGCGAATTCCCGCTTGCGACCCTCGGCGGTTGCACGGGCCAATTCCGGCTCGGGGTGGGAACTGAAGAACTGAAACGGTGACGACGATCCCCACTCCTCACCCATGAAAAGCATGGCTGAATAGGGGGATCCCAATACGAGCGCGGCTTTGATCGCGAGCTGGCCGGTGGTGAGGTTCTGCGACGGCCGGTCGCCGATCGCCCGGTTTCCGACCTGATCATGGGTCAGCGTGTACGCCAGCAGCCTGGTCGCCGGTATCGTGGCGGTATCGAGAGGCCGTCCGTGCCGCCGGTGCCGGAAAGACGAGTAGGTCCCGGCGTGGAAGTAGCCGTGCCGCAATGTTTGGGCAAGTGCCGCCAGAGTGCCGAAATCGCAGTAGTAGCCCTGACGTTCGCCGGACACAGCGGAGTGGATCGCGTGGTGGATGTCATCGTCCCATTGCGCGGTCATGCCCAGGCCGCCGCGGTCCCGTGCAGTGATCAGCCTGGGATCATTCAGGTCGCTCTCGGCGACTAGGGCGAGCGGCCGCCCGAGTTCTGCTGCCAGAGAATCGGTTTCGGCACTAAGCTCCTCGAGGATATGGTAGGCGGTGGTGTCGACGAGGGCGTGGACCGCATCCAGCCGCAGGCCGTCCGCGTGGAATTCACGCATCCAGCGAAGCGCACAGTCCACGATATGGCGTCGCACCGAGTCGGCGCCCGCACCGCAGATGTTGATCGACTCGCCCCACGGGTTACTCCCGGACGACAGGTAGGGCCCGAACCTCGGCAAGTAGTTGCCGGACGGGCCGAGATGGTTGAACACCGCGTCGATCAACACGCCGAGCCCGTGAGCATGGCAGGCGTCGATGAACCGGACGAGACCGTCCGGGCCGCCATAGGGCTCGTGCACCGCGTACCAGAGCACGCCGTCATAGCCCCAACCGTGCGTGCCGCTGAACGCGTTGATCGGCATCAGTTCGACGAAGTCGATACCCAGGTCGACCAGATAGTCGAGTCTTTCGATCGCGGCCGGCAATGTTCCTTCGGCGGTGAAGGTTCCGACGTGCAACTCATAGATCACCGAGCCGTGGATGGATCGACCCTGCCAGTCATCGTCGGTCCAGCAGCCTGGCTGCGGCCGCCACAGTTGGGACCGTTCGTGAACACCGCCGGGTTGGCGCGGGGAGCGGGGGTCCGGCAGCACCTGGGGGTCATTGTCCAGGACGAAGCCGTAACGGGTGTCGGATGCGACGTCGACCACGGTGTGCCACCACGCGTCATCGCCGCGTGTCATCGAGTGCTGTGTTCCGTCGATGTCCAGGCGGACGCGGTTGGGGCGTGGCGCCCAGACGGCGAACTCGTGCTCAGGCATCGGCACGCGCCAGCAATGCGACGGGCAGCGCATCGAACAAGTCGCCGGCTGGCACCCGGCCGCTGTAGGTGGTGCCGGTCAGCACGTCAGTCCAGGCTCCGTCCGGAACTGTGAGTGTGGTGTCGCCCCAGCCGCTTTCGGCCAGCCGGACCGTCCAGCGGCTGACCGCAGCCAGGACGGCGTCGCCTCGCAGAAAGGACACGATGTGCGTGTCGGCCACACCGTCGGCCAGGACCGGCCGGTATTCGCCGGTCAGGAAAGCAGCGGGTCGCTCGCGTCGTAGTCGAAGCGCCGCCTGCACAACCCGGAACTTGGGGTGCGCAGTTGTCGCCGGGCGAGTGAGCGCCAACAGCTCGTCGCGCCGCGCGGAGTAGTCGACCGGACGCCGATTGTCCGGATCGACCAGGCTGTCCTCCCAGAGTTCGGTGCCCTGATAGACATCCGGAACCCCCGGAGCGGTCAGCGCAATGAGCTTCTGGCCCAGTGCGTCGGACTGCGCGTGCTGGTCCAGTCGCGCGACGGCAGCGGTCAACTCGGCTGCGACGGGACCGTCGATCACCGCGTCCAGCCACCGGTGGACCGCGGTCTCGAACTCTGCGACCGGATCGTTCCACGTGGTGTGCACCGCGGCCTCCCGGATGGCCTTCTCAGCGTAGCTGTGTAAACGCTCCCGAAGTCCGGTGTTCACCGTGCCTTGCCTCGGCCACACTCCGAAGATGTTCTGCCACAGAAACAACCCGGTGAGCGGATCGGGAGACGGGGTAATGCGCTCCCAGCCGCGTACGAGTCCGGCCCACACTGTCGGGACCTGCGACAGCACCCCTATTCGTGCCCGGACGTCCTCTCCGCGCTTGGTGTCGTGGGTGGTCAAGGTCGTCATGGAATAGGGCCACCGGGCCGCGCGGTCGGCCGCGCGGCGGTGAAATTCCGCGGCGCTGACACCGAAATATTCAGGCGCGCCACCCACTTCGTTCAGTGACACCAGCCGGGCATCACGGTAGAACAGGCAGTCCTCTATTGCCTTGGCGCTGGCGGCTCCGCACAACTGTTGCAGCCGCACGCCCACCTCGGCCCGCGACGCCATCGCTGTCGTGAGAAGGGCGAGTGGTTCGGCGAGCTCTGCGTCCCGGGCCGTGGTTTCCGCGATGGCGACGGGCTGCACAGCAGTCAGTGTCAGGTAGTCCGATCGGTAGACACCGATATGGCTCAATAGTGCGGCCACCGCTTCGGGAAGTCGTTCGTGGTCGCGACCGGTCGCCGCGACCACGGCCCGGCACAGCCGCCGCAGCTCACTGGCCAGAGTGTCGGTGACGGCCCGGACCTTCAGTCCCCGCGCGATCTCCGGCGTCGCGTTATGGTTCGCACCCGCCGCGTCGACCAGCTCGGTCAGTGCGTCGACACCGGTGGGGTCGATGAAGAGCCCACCGATCTCGCGCAGGGCGTCGTACCCGGTGGTGCCCGCCACCGGCAGGCTCGGGTCCAGTGGCTCGTCGACGGCGAGGATCTTCTCGATCACGATCCACGCCTCCGGGCCGGTGAGTTCGCGCAGCCGCGCCAGATACCCTGCGGGATCGGATAAACCGTCCGGGTGGTCGATACGGATTCCGTCGACCAGGTTCTCGGCGAACCAACGACCAACTTCGGTATGGGTGGCGTCGAACACGGTGCGGTCCTCCTGGCGCAGGCCTGCCAGTGAGGTGATCGAGAAAAACCGCCGGTAGCCGCAGCTGCCAGTGCGCCAGCCGACGAGCTTGTAGTGCTGCCGACTGTGAACTTCGGCTCCGGTCCCCTCGCCGGTCCCCGGACAGATCGGGTATTCCAGGGCGCCGAGCCGCAGCAGGTCGCCATCGACTGCCAGATCGGCCGCATCGTCGTCAGAACCCAGTACGGGCAGGATGATTCGGCCTTCGGGGTCGGCATTCCAGTCGATGTCAAAGTACTCGGCGTAGGCTGACTTCCGGCCGTGAGTCAGCACGTCCCACCACCACGGGTTCTGGCGGGGGGCGTCGACACCGACGTGGTTGGGCACGATATCGACAATGAGGCCGATGTCACGACTTCGCGCCGCGTCCGCCAGGCTCTGGAAGCCCTCGGCCCCACCGAGTTCGGCGGACACCGTGGTGGGGTCGGTGACGTCGTAGCCGTGGCTGGAGCCTTTGGCGGCGGTGAGGATGGGGGACAGGTAGAGGTGTGAGACGCCGAGTCCGGCGAAGTAGTCGATCAGCTTCTCGGCGTCGGCAAAGGTGAACGCCTCGCCGCTGGACGGACCACGCATCTGCAGCCGGTAGGTGGAAAGAATGCGCATGTCTCAGGCGGTCTTACGCAGAACGAGCACCGACCGCGGCTGCACCGGTATTTTCTCGCCGGCGGCCACCACCAGGTCGGTGCTGCCCGTCGGCTCGGCGGTGTCCAGGTCGGCAGTCCACTGCTGTGCGTAGTCGCCCTGCGGCGCAACGAAATCCTGAAGCTCGTCGTGGGCGTTGAAACACAGCAGGAAGGAATCGTCAACAACCTTTTCCCCGCGCGCGTTGGGGGCAGCGATAGCTTGACCGTTGAGGAAGACCGCCACACTCTGCCCGAAGGGAGCTTCCCAGTCGTGGTAGTCCATTTGGGCGCCGGCCGTCGTCAGCCAGGTGATGTCGGGGACCCGGTCACCCTGGCCCATCGGATGGCCATCGAAGAACCGCCTGCGCCGAAAGACCGGGTGGAGTTTGCGAAACTGTGCCACTTTGCGGGTGAACTCCAGCAGATCGCTGTTGGTCTCGCACAGTGACCAGTCCATCCAGGACAGCTCGTTGTCCTGGCAGTAGACATTGTTGTTGCCCTGCTGCGTTCGGCCGATCTCGTCGCCGTGTGAGAGCATCGGGGTGCCCTGGGACAACATCAGGGTGGCGATGATGTTGCGCATCTGCTTGCCACGCAGATCGAGGATCGACTGATCTTCCGTGGGTCCCTCTACCCCGCAATTCCAGGATCGGTTGTGGCTCTCGCCGTCGCGGCCGTCCTCCCCGTTTGCCTCATTGTGCTTCTGGTTGTAGCTGACCAGATCGGCAAGGGTGAATCCGTCGTGGCAGGTGACGAAATTGATGCTGGCACTAGGCCGTCGACCCGTCGCCTCGTAGAGGTCCGACGACCCGGTCAGCCGCGAGGCGAACTCGCCCAGCGTCGCGGGTTCACCCCGCCAGTAGTCGCGCACAGTGTCGCGATACTTCCCGTTCCATTCGGTCCACAGTCCGGGGAAGTTGCCGACCTGGTAACCGCCCTCACCGACGTCCCACGGTTCGGCGATCAGCTTCACCTGGCTGATCACCGGGTCTTGCTGGACGAGGTCGAAGAACGCCGACAGCCTATCCACGTCATAGAATTCCCGGGCCAGCGTTGCTGCCAGGTCGAACCGGAACCCGTCGACGTGCATCTCGAGCACCCAATACCGCAGTGAATCCATGATCAGCTGCAGGGTGTGGGGGTGGCGGACGTTGAGGCTGTTCCCAGTGCCGGTGAAGTCCTTGTAGTACCGGTTGTCGCCGTCGAGTAGCCGGTAATAGGCGGCATTGTCGATCCCGCGAAAGTTGATCGTCGGCCCGAGATGGTTACCTTCGGCGGTGTGGTTGTAGACCACATCGAGGATGACCTCGATACCGGCTTCATGAAAGGCGCGCACCATTGTCTTGAACTCGGCTACCGCACCACCGGCGGTTCTGGTCGCCGCATACTGGTAGTGGGGTGCCAAGAATCCGAATGTGTTGTAACCCCAATAATTTCGTAGGTCCAGATTCACCAATCGATGATCGTGGAGAAATTGATGTACCGGCATCAGCTCGATCGCGGTGACGTTGAGCGACTTCAGGTGGTCGATGATCACGGGGTGAGCCAGGCCGGCGTAGGTACCCCGAAGTCCCTCGGGCACATGGGGGTGCTTCTGTGTCATGCCCTTGACATGAGCCTCGTAGATGACCGTCTCGTGGTACGGGGTGCGGGGTGCGCGATCCGAACCCCACTGAAAGAAAGGGTTTATCACGACGCTGGTCATGGTGTAACCGAGGGAGTCGATCAGGGGCGGCTCGCCGCCGCTGGCCAGGTCGTCGCTCGCCAGATCGTAGGAGTAGAGCGCCTGGGAGAAGTCGAAGTCTCCGTGAAACGATTTGCCGTAGGGATCGAGCAGCAACTTGCTCGGGTCGCAGCGATGTCCCGCTGAAGGATTCCAGGGTCCGTGTATCCGAAAGCCGTACCGTTGACCTGGGGCCACCGTGGGCAGGTAACAATGCCACACGTAGCCGTCGACTTCCTCCAGTTCGATGCGTTGCTCGTCGCCATCCGTACCGATCAGGCAGAGTTCGACGCGTTCGGCGACCTCGGAGAAGATCGAGAAATTGGTTCCTGCGCCG
Source organism: Actinomycetes bacterium (assembly GCA_022601135.1). Classification (GTDB taxonomy): domain Bacteria; phylum Actinomycetota; class Actinomycetes; order Mycobacteriales; family Mycobacteriaceae; genus Mycobacterium. The sequence continues at coordinate 75,733 of JAHZJB010000043.1, forward strand.
TCGTAGGTGGCGCCCAGTGGGTAGGCGGTCCCCGGCCATACGGCAGGTGCCGGCGCCGGACCGGGGGCTGACATTAGTTCGGCCACCAACCGGTGATGGCGGCGATCTGACGGCCCAGTTCATCGGTCATGGTCCGCATATACGTCCTCGAGATGTGGTGAGAGTCGTGGTACAGCAACACGTTTCCCTCTACGACTCGACACAGATCGGCACGGCACACGGCATCGCTCATATCGAGTGGATGCAGCTGCGGGAACTTTTCCAGGTAGTCCAGCGTCGGGTTGCGATCTGACAGTAATTCGGATCGTTTGATCCCGCATGATTTGCCGTCCCCGCCCCGGGCCAGGCAGTCGGCGGGGAAGTGAGGTTTCCCGTCGCGCACCAGCCAGGGCGTGTCACGCATCGCCAAGACGGGAATGTCGTTGTCAGACAATTCCTGCCAGATGCCCAGGTAGTAGGACGGCATCACGTCGCCGGGCTTGATGTTCCACGGGCGGGTCGAGGTGGTGAAAACATAATCCGGGTGGTCGGCGATGATCCTGGGCATGACCCGCTTGTTCCATTCCCGGCACTCGGAGTATTTGCTGTTGTTGCCCATCACCCGGGGGGCCTCCTGGGTCGTCAATGGGCAGCCCATCTTGAGATAGGTCACGACCTTGAAGTTGTGCAGCCGGCCCAGCAGGTCCAGGGCGGTGATCCAATGCTCGGCGTGCGAGCCGCCGGCCAGCGCGATGGTGCGGTCGGCCGATGTGTCGCCGTAGGTGCAGTTGATCACGTTCACGGTTTTGAAATCGGCGATGCAGCGGTCAATGGTGGATTGCGGGATGTCGTTCTTGGCCTCGAGCACCGTCGGGCGCATGGGCAGTTTGGGCACCCGGGCATTCTCGGTCAGCGCCCGTGCGCCGGGATAGTCGCGTGACGACAATCCGGCGAGCTCTTCGCCGCTTGCGCGCAGGACGGTCACGTGCTCGCGCCAGGTGAACGACGTCGCCGTGAGGGCTACGCCGAGCAGTGCGACGGTGGACCCCAGCACGATTGTGGGACGGCGCAACCGGCTCCGCATCGACACGGCCGACGAGGCGGAGATGGCGGTAACGGCGGCGGACGCCGAACTGCGCGCGCGCAGCGGCTCCTCGATGTAGCGCGTGGTCAGCCACGCCAGCAGCCCCGAAAGTAGCAGCACACCCGCGCCCTCGACGACGTTGACGCCGCTGCGGCCGGTGTAGGCAAGGTAGAAGATCAGCAACGGCCAGTGCCACAGGTACAGCGAGTACGCCATTGCGCCCAGTGCCACGAATGGGGCGGAGGCGAGCAAACGGTTCGGTGCGGGGATGCGGCCCCGCGCGTGCGGATCGGCCTGTCGGTTAGCCGCCGACAGAATGAACAGCAGGGTGGCACCTACCGGTACCAGTGCCCACGGGCCGGGAAATTCGTTGGCGCCGTCGATCAGGGCGCCGCAGGACAGGATCGCGGCCAGGGCCACCACGGCCAGGCTGGTGCGCAGCCACATGGGGCAGCGCAGGTAGGGCACCAGCGCGCCCACCAATGCGCCCAGGAGGAGTTCCCATGCCCGCGCGAAGCTGTTGAAGTAGGCGGTGGCCTGGTCGGCGTTGTGCGCGATGATCGCGTACACGAACGAGGCGATCGTGAGCGCCCCGAGAAGCACCACGAACGCCACCCGCACGTGCCGTCGCAGCACCCTGCGGAATCCGAACGCGGAAAGCAGGATGAGGACCAGGAAGGCGAGGTAGAACTGCCCCTGTACGGACATCGACCAGATGTGCTGGAGCGGGCTGACGCCCTCGCCGGCGCGCAGGTAGTCGGAGGCGGTACGGGCCAGTTCCCAGTTCTGGTAGTACCCCAGACTGGCCAGGCTTTGATCGGCGAAGGTCTCCCAGCGGGTCTCGGGTTGGATCAGGATGGTCAACACCGCTGACACGGCCAGCACAACGACCAGGGCAGGCAGCAACCTGCGGATGAGCCGGGTGATTTCGGGAAGCGGCCGTAGCGCCGCCCCCGGCGTCAGCGCGCCGCGCAGCAGGCGTCCACCGAAGAAGAAGCCGGATAACACCAGGAAGACGTCGACGCCGCCGGACACTCGCCCGAACCACACGTGAAAAACCGCGACCAGGGCGATCGCGATCCCGCGCAGTCCGTCCAGGTCATGGCGGTAGGCGCCAGACGAGCGCGCGCTCACGCGAGGCGTCGCGGCGCGCGGGGGCGGACCCGGGTCCGTGCGGTATGCCGGCCGGGGAGGGGCGAGGGTCATCATGGTCGACGGCTAATCTACCGAAGGTGCCTGCGTTGACGCCTGCCGAGATCATCGCTGTCGATACCGCCCACATCTGGCATCCGTACAGTCCCATCGGGGTCGGCGCGTTGACGCCGGTCGCGGCGGTGGGTGCGCGCGGCGCCTGGCTGACCCTGATTCACCGGGGCCGTACGGTGGAGGTGCTGGACGCGATGTCGTCCTGGTGGACCGCCGTCCACGGGCATGCGCACCCGGTCCTCGACGCCGCGATCACCGAGCAGTTGGCGACGATGAACCACGTCATGTTCGGCGGGCTCACCCACGAGCCGGCCGCGCGGTTGGCGAAGTTGCTGGTCGAGGTGACGCCGCCGGGTCTGGAAACGGTGTTCTTCAGCGATTCCGGATCGGTCTCGGTCGAGGTGGCGGTCAAGATGGCGCTGCAGTACTGGCGCAGCACCGGCCGCGGCGGCAAACACCGGTTGATGACGTGGCGGGGCGGTTATCACGGTGACACGTTCACCCCGATGAGCGTGTGCGACCCGCAGGGCGGTATGCACGAACTGTGGGCGGGGCCGAACTCGCTGCTTGCCGACCAGGTGTTCGCACCGCTTGTCCCGTCGGCGTATGACCCCGGCTACAGCGCGGCCTTCAGACGGCAGCTTGCCGAGCATGCCGGCGAACTCGCGGCCGTGATTGTCGAGCCCGTGGTGCAGGGGGCAGGGGGGATGCGCTTTCACGACCCGCGCTACCTGGTGGATCTGCGGGAGGCGTGCGACGAGCACGACGTGCTGCTGATACTCGATGAGATCGCGACCGGGTTCGGTCGAACCGGAGCCATGTTCGCCTCCGACCATGCCGGGATCAGCCCCGACATAATGTGTGTCGGAAAAGCGCTTACCGGCGGGTATCTCACGCTGGCGGCGACGCTGTGCACGCGTGACATCGCAGGCACCATCAGCGCGAATACCCCTGGTGCACTGATGCACGGTCCCACGTTCATGGCCAACGCGCTGGCCTGCGCGGTAGGCGCGGCATCGGTGGAGTTGCTCATATCGGGTGACTGGCATTCGCAGGTGCGCGCCATCGAGGCGGGCTTGGCCGAGGGTCTGGCGCCGGCCCGAACGCTGGCCAATGTCGTGGATGTGCGGGTGCTGGGCGCGATTGGCGTGATCGAACTGGACCGCCCGGTCGACCTGCGGATCGCCACCCCGGCGGCGATCGAGCGCGGAGTATGGCTGCGGCCGTTCCGCAATCTGATCTATGCGATGCCCCCGTACATCTGTTCGGGCGTCGAGGTCGAACAGATCGCCGGGGCGATGGTCGGCGTCGCGGGTGCATTAACCTGAACGGTGTTCAAGACGTATCTGGTGCAATTGGGTGCAGTGGAGGAGCAGCGTGACGGGCGTCGAAGTGTCCCCGCTGGCCTGGCTCGAGGAAGTTGAAACGCGGCGACGGGCAGCCGGGTTGCGACGGTCGTTGCGCACCCGCCCTGCGGTGGGCACCGAACTGGACCTGGCTTCCAACGACTATCTGGGACTGTCGCAGCACCCCGCGGTACTCGAGGGCGGGGTGGCCGCGCTTCGCACCTGGGGTGCAGGATCGACCGGTTCCCGGCTGGTCACGGGCAACACCGAGCTGCACGAAGCATTCGAACACGAATTGGCCGCCTTCGTCGGCGCCGCTTCGGCCCTGGTGTTCTCGTCGGGCTATACCGCCAACCTCGGCGCCGTGGTGGCATTGTCCGGGCCCGGATCGCTGCTGGTTTCGGATGCGCGCACCCATGCCTCACTGGTCGACGCGTGCCGCTTGTCGCGGGCGAAGGTCGTGGTGACGCCGCATGCCGATGTGTCCGCGGTTGAGGCGGCATTGTCCGGGCGTGCCGAAGAACGCGCGGTGGTGGTGACGGACTCGGTGTTCTCCACCGACGGGATGCTCGCGCCGCTGCGGGCACTGCACGACGTCTGCCGACGACACCGAGCCCTGCTCATCGTTGACGAGGCGCACGGGCTGGGGGTACGGGGGGACGGGGGCCGCGGGCTGCTCCACGAAGTGGGCCTGGCCGGCGCTCAAGACGTGGTCATGACGACTACCTTGTCCAAGGCGCTCGGCAGCCAGGGCGGCGCGGTATTGGGCGCGGCGGCGGTACGCAGCCATCTGATCGATGCGGCTCGGCCCTTCATTTTCGATACCGGCCTGGCGCCGGCGGCAGTCGGTGCCGCACAAGCTGCGCTGCAGGTGCTCGTCGAGGAGCCATGGCGCACCCGACAGGTGCTGGAGAACGCCGCGACGTTGGCGTCGATGTGTGACGTCGCGGAGGTCCCGGGATCGGCGGTCGTGTCGGTGATCCTCGGCGCGCCGGAAGTTGCCCTGGCCGCCGCCGCGGCGTGCCGGGAGGGCGGTGTCCGGGTCGGGTGTTTCCGGCCGCCAACGGTGCCCGCGGGCACCTCGCGGCTGCGGTTGACCGCACGTGCGTCGCTGACCGACGACGAGATGACACTGGCGCGCGACGTGATCCGCGAAGTGTTGTCGCCGGTATGAGCGTTCTCGTCGTCACTGGAACCGGAACCGGCGTCGGCAAGACCGTCGCTACCGCGGCGCTGGCATGTCACGCGCGGATGGCAGGCATCGACGTCGCGATATGCAAGCCCGTGCAAACCGGAGCTCGGGATGGTGACGACGACCTGGCCGAGGCGGCCCGACTGTCTGGTGTCGGCGAATTACATTCCCTGGCAAGATTTCCCGAACCGTTGGCACCACTGGCGGCCGCCCAACGGGTGGGTGCGGTGTTGCCCGCCAGGGCGGCGCTGGTGGATATGGTGACCGCGGTGGACCGGCCAGGCCGGCTGACCCTCGTCGAGGGGGCCGGCGGACTGTTGGTGGAGATCGGAGCCGACGGGCTGACGCTGCGCGACCTGGCCGGAGACCTCGGCGCTCCGGTGCTCACCGTGGTCGCGCCGGGTCTGGGCACGCTCAACCACACCGCCCTGACCCTGGAGGCCCTGGCTGTGCCCGAGATCGTCAGTGCCGGGCTGGTGATCGGTGCGTGGCCGGCCGAGCCGGGAATAGCCGAGGTGGACAATGCCGAGGCCCTGGCCCGGATGGCCCCACTGCGCGCGAGATTGCCCGCGGGCCTCGGTGCGGTGACGGTGCCCGAATTCGAATCGATCAGCGCGGCGGCCTTCGAACGGGCCTGGGTCGAGAGCCTCGGCGGCTGATGGTCCACTCTGTCGAGTTGTTGTTCGACGACCAGACCGACCTGGTGGTGCGACGTATCTGGGACGACCTGGCGGCCGCCGGGGTGCGTAGTCAGGCCGCGCACACATCCGCAACCAACCGCCCGCACGTCACTCTCACCGTGGCCGGACGGATGGACGATGCGGTATCCGCCGCGTTGCGCCCAGCGCTGATGCGGCTGCCGCTGGACTGCCTGATCGGGGCGCCCATGGTGTTCGGCGGCCGCTCGGCCACGCTGGTGCGGTTGGTGGTTCCGTCTGCGGAGCTACTCGGCCTGCATGCGGAGGTGCACCGGATCTGTTTGCCGCACATGGGGGACGGACCGCTGGCGCACGCGGAGCCCGGCACATGGACGCCGCACGTCACCCTCGCGCGACGAATACCGCCGGAGCAGCTGTCGAAGGCGCTGGCGGTGCCAACGCTGGGCCGGGATATCCGCGGCCGCCTCACGGGGTTACGGCACTGGGACGGGGATGCGAAAGTCGTGCATCCGATCAGCTGAGCGCGTCGGCTTCGGTGTGACTGTGGGCGGCGATCCCGTCGACAAGCAGACGCAGGCCGAACGCGAACCGGGCGCCGGTGTCCTCGGCCCAGAGGGTGTGCGTGACGTCGGCGCCTGCGGCGTCCCATTGCATCCGCGACTGCTCGTCGGCGGTAAAGCCGAGCGCGTAGTAGATGACGGTGCGGGCGGCCAGTTCGGCGTGCGGCGGTTCCACACCGGCGTCGGCGGCTGCGGCACTCAGCTGTGCGAGTACGGTGCTCATGGCCGCTGACTGGCCGGCGGCGAAGCTGGCTGACACCAGTTCGGCGCCGTCGGTGTGCGACAGCAGGGCTTCGCGAAGCCGCTCGCAGGTGCCGACGATGCGATCGCGCCAGGTGCTGGTTTCGGCGCTGGGGGTGGCAGGGTTGTTGAGGGGGTTCAGGATTCGGTCGGCCACCGCCCCCAGGAGCTGCTGCTTGTTGGCGAAATGCCAGTACAGGGCACCGGGGGAGACTGCCAGTTCGCGGGCCAGGCGCCGCATCGACAGGTCGGCGATCCCGTATTCGTCCAGCAGTGCCGTCGCGGCATCGACCACGTCGCGTTTGTGGAGCTGCACACCAGTACCCTAACCTGAACGGTGTTCAATTGTCGGCTCTGCCCGACGAGACATGCGAGGAGGCTCGACGGGTGAGCGACATTCTGGCGATGGCCCGGGAGCAGGTGCTGGACCGGGGCGTTGGCCTCGATCAGGACCAGACCCTGCAGGTGCTGCGGCTGCCCGATGACCGCCTGGATGACCTGCTGGCGTTGGCGCATGACGTTCGGATGGCATGGTGCGGTCCCGACGTCGAGGTCGAGGGGATCATCAGCCTCAAGACCGGCGGCTGCCCGGAGGATTGTCACTTCTGTTCGCAGTCGGGACTTTTCGCCTCTCCGGTGCGAAGTGCGTGGCTGGACATCCCGAGCCTGGTGGAGGCGGCGAAGCAGACCGCCAAGACGGGCGCGACCGAGTTTTGCATCGTCGCGGCGGTACGCGGGCCGGATGAGCGCCTGCTTGCTCAGGTTGCGGCGGGGATTGAGGCGATCCGCGACGAGGTCGATATCCAGATCGCCTGTTCGTTGGGCATGCTGACCCAGGATCAGGTCGACCGCCTAGCGGCGATGGGAGTGCACCGCTACAACCACAACCTCGAGACCGCCCGGTCGTTCTTCACCAATGTGGTTACCACGCATTCGTGGGAAGAGCGCTGGGGCACCCTGCAAATGGTTCGCGAGGCCGGTATGGAGGTGTGTTGCGGCGGCATTCTCGGCATGGGAGAGACGCTGGAGCAGCGCGCCGAGTTCGCAGCCGATCTCGCCGCGCTCGACCCACACGAGGTGCCGTTGAACTTTCTGAATCCACGGCCCGGGACCCCGTTCGCAGACCTGGACGTGCTGCCGGCGTCCGAGGCGCTCAAGGCGGTGGCAGCGTTTCGGCTGGCGCTGCCGCGCACGATGTTGCGCTTCGCCGGCGGCCGCGAGATCACCTTGGGTGACCTGGGTGCCAAGAAGGGCATTCTGGGCGGTATCAATGCTGTGATCGTTGGCAACTACCTGACCACGTTGGGGCGGCCCGCCGAGTCTGACCTAGAGCTGCTCGATGATCTGCAGATGCCGATCAAAGCGCTGAACGCCAGCCTGTAGACAAGTTTGGTGATGATCATCGACAACCCAGCCGTCTCGCGCGAAGGGGATCTACCCGCGCCTGTCGGCGCCGGCCGCTACAACGTGTACACGGGTGCCGCCGGGGACGGCACGGTTTCGACCGCCGCCCGGCTGGGCCTGGAGCCGCCCCGATTCTGCGCCGAGTGTGGGCGCCGGATGATCGTGCAGGTCCGACCGGATGGTTGGTGGGCGAAGTGCTCGAGGCATGGAATCGTGGACTCGAAGGATCTGGAGTGTCAGCGATGAGCCTCGCGGGCGATGAGCCGCGGGTTTCGCGCCGGCGAGCTGCGCTGACCGTCGTCGCCGGTCTGGCCGGAGCGGGTGCAGTGGTTGGGGTGCTGTGGGCGTGGCTGGCCCCGCCCATCCACGGGTTGGTGGCATTGAGCCGTCGCGGCGAGCGGATCACGGCATCCCTTGGCAGCGAGTCGGATCACTGGTTCACCGCGGCAGCGTTGCTCATCGGCATGCTCTCGGTGCTGGGTGTACTGGCGGCGGTTCTGCTGTGGCAGTGGCGCGCACACCGCGGGCCGGTGCTGGCGGCTGCTCTTACCGTCGGCGGTGTCGGAGCCGGACTGGCGGCCGCGGGAGTGGGAGCCCTTGCCGCGCATTGGAGGTACGGGACCGTCGAGGTGGCCGCGGTGCCAGTGTCGGAAGAACATCGGGTCCACTACGTCGTGGAAGCACCTACGGTGTTCTTTGGCCATTCGCCCCTACAGATGGCGGCAACGGTGCTCTTCCCGGCCGGAATCGCGGCGTTGGTGTACGTGCTGGCCGCCACCGCGACCGCGCGCGATGACCTCGGCGCCTGGCCGCGGGTCGAAAGGCCCGCCGCAACTATTGATCGAACGTGGACAGCGGCTGACGTTCCACCCGTCGGCCCGTCAGCACCTTCGCCGTGATCGCGCCGAGCGTGATCATGCCCCGGTAGGTCGATGGATTCAGCAGCGTGGGCCACTTTGTCCGTGAGATGTGCGTCCGCAACGGCCGACCGGCGAAGCGGTCCCTGAGCCAGCGCAGCGTCATCGGCGCGGACATCGGATGCAGGAGCATGTGCTCGCTGAGCATGTCGCGGTGGTAGGTGACGCTGGCGCCGCCGCGGGTATAGGTCTCGGTCAACTCGTCGATGTCGTCGACGGAGACAATCCGGTCGTGCACCGCCTGGACAACCAGAACCGGAGGCTTAGGTGCACAGGTCCCGAGTTTGATGCTGTTGAAGACATGCTGGACTTCCGGGGTCAACAGCATCTCCTCGAGCGGGCGGTCGATCAGGTCTGCCATGTCCTTGCCGGCCAGCCGCAGCATGGCGTGGAGCGTGGTCATCTTCTCGATCCGGGCCAGCGTCGCCTTGCCTTCGTCGGTGGCGTGCTCGGCGATGAGACGGTCCAGGCCGGGATAGATATGAGCCAGCGCAGCGACGACCAGCGCCGGTAGGCCCGCATAAAGGCTGCCGTTGAGCCGTCTGAAAGTGTGGCCCAGGTCGCCAACCGGCGACCCGAGGACCGCGCCCACCACGTTGAGTTCGGGTGCATAGCTGCCCTGGACTTCGGCGGCCCACGCCGAGGCCAGCCCGCCGCCGGAGTAACCCCACAAGCCGATGGGCGATTCCGGGGTCAGCCCGAGCGGATCGTGGTTGATTGCGGCGCGTACCCCGTCGAGCACGTGGTAGCCGGGTTCGTGGGGCGCACCCCACATGCCGGTGGTGCCCTCGTGGTCGGGAACCGAGACCGCCCAGCCCTCGGCAAGTGCGGCCGCGACGAGCAGGAACTCGAACTGTGCGAAGGAGCCGAGGGCTCGCGCGCGGCGCCGCAGCGCGTAGGACGGGAAGCAGCGCCCGGCCACGGCGTCGATGGCGCACTGGTAGGAGACGATCGGCAGCGGCCCCTTGGACACCCGTTCGGTGGGGATCACCACGGTGGTGACGGTGACTCGGGGCTCTCCGTTGAGATCGGTGGTCCGGTATAGAAGCTGAGTGGCGTTGAATTGCTGCCGAACCAGCCCCATGAACGCGAGTTCGACATCACGGGACCGCAGCACCGTGCTGGGCCGGGCGTGTTCGAAACCGGCCGGGGGCCGATGGAACGAGTCGTAGGCAGGAATGACCGGGCGTACTTCGCGCTGCAGTGGTTCGTGCTGAGCTTGTCCGATCCACTCGGCTCCGGTTGACCGCACCACGCCGCCCACGTCCATCCTGAGCATTGTTCCCTAAGGAGGCGTTAAGAATCCAGTCATCTCACCCGGGCGGGCGCAACGCGGCGAACTCATCGGTGACCCGGTAGCGGGAGTCGGTGAAGCGGTACAGGGCTGCGGGTCGGCCCCCGCTTCGGCCCGATCGTGCGGTGGTTCCGGTTCTGGTGATCACCCGGCGGCGTTCGAGCACTCGTTGCAGATTGGTCGCGTCAACCGGGTGACCCAGTGCGGCGCTATAGATGTCTCGCAACGTGGACAGCGCGAATTCGTTTGGGGCCAATGCGAACCCGATATTGGTGTAAGACAACTTGGCTACCAGGCGATTGTGGGCGTGCTCGACCATGGGGCCGTGGTCGAACGCCATCGGCGGCAGATCGCTTACCGGGTGCCAGCGGGTGTCGGTGGGCAGTTCTGGTGTGGCGGGGGAGGGCACCAGCCCGAGGAATGTCGACGCGATGGTGCGGGTTCCGGGAACGCGCTGGGGGTCGGAGAACACCGCGAGTTGCTCCAGGTGGGCAATCTCACGCAGGTCCACCTTCTCGGCGAGCTGGCGCCGGACCGAGTCCGTCATATCCTCGTCCTCGCCCAGCTGCCCGCCCGGCAGTGACCACTTACCGCGCTCCGGGCTCAGGGCTCGCTGCCACAGTAGAGCGTGAAGTGCGGGTTTCCGGTGGGTGCTCGGCCGCTGGCCTTGGCGAACCTGGAACACGGCGGCCAGCACCTCATGGGTGGTGCTAATATGGGACATGTTTTCGATTGTAAGTCGAAAACCTCGACGGACGGAAGGAGGCGGAGATGACGATCGTCGATCAGTTGCCCGCTAACCATCTGTTGGACCGGATCGTCGATGGTCCGGGTGGTTTCTCCGGGGTCGACGGCGACGCAGAATGGGCCGCGTACGTGCGCCGTCTGGTTGAGCTGCGCGGTGCCACGCTGCTGGCACACAACTACCAGCTGCCGGCGATTCAGGACATCGCCGACCACGTCGGCGACTCGCTGGCCTTGTCGCGTATCGCTGCCGAGGCGCCCGAGGGCACGATCGTGTTCTGCGGGGTGCACTTCATGGCTGAGACCGCGAAAATTCTTTCGCCGGCCAAGTCTGTGCTGATTCCCGACCAGCGGGCGGGGTGCTCGCTGGCGGATTCGATCACCGCCGAACAGCTTCGCGCCTGGAAAGCCGAGCATCCCGACGCGGTCGTCGTCTCGTATGTCAACACCACTGCGGCGGTCAAAGCGGAGACCGATATCTGTTGCACCTCGTCTAACGCCGTGGAAGTCGTGAACTCGATTCCGGCGGACCGCGAGGTGCTGTTCTGCCCCGACCAGTTCCTCGGCGCGCACGTGCGCAGGGTGACCGACCGCAAGAATCTGCACGTATGGGCGGGTGAATGTCACGTGCACGCCGGGATCAACGGCGATGAGCTCGCTGAGCAGGCCCGCGCCCACCCGGATGCGGAGTTGTTCGTCCATCCCGAATGTGGTTGCGCCACGTCAGCTTTGTATCTTGCCGGCGAGGGGTCATTCCCGCAGGAGCGGGTCAAGATCCTGTCCACGGGTGGAATGCTCGATGCTGCACACCGAACCGGGGCTCGTCAGGTCCTGGTGGCCACCGAAGTTGGAATGCTGCACCAACTGCGCCGTGCGGCGCCCGACGTCGACTTTCGGGCCGTGAACGAGCGGGCGTCGTGCAAGTACATGAAGATGATCACCCCGGCGGCACTGCTGCGCTGCCTGGTGGAAGGTGCCGATGAGGTTCACGTCGACGGCGACGTCGCGGCGGCTGCTCGGCGCAGTGTGCAGCGGATGATCGAGATCGGTCAGCCCGGCGGCGGCGAATGACGCGCTGGTGCGGCGGCGCGACCGTGTGGAGGCAGCGCGCCGACGTCGTCGTCGTCGGCACGGGCGTGGCAGGGTTGGCGGCTGCGCTCGCGGCGCATCGGCGGGGGCGCAAGGTTGTGCTGCTGAGCAAGTTCGGTCAGACCGCCACCTTCTATGCGCAAGGCGGAATCGCCGTGGTGCTGCCGGACGTCCCATCCGGCACGGGAGACTCGATCGAGGCCCACGTCGCAGACACCCTCGCCGCGGGCGGGGGAATCTGTGACGCGGACGCGGTCGCTTCGATTGTGGCCGACGGCTACCGCGCTGTCGCCCGACTGGTTGCCGACGGCGCGCGTTTCGACGAATCAGCTTCCGGCCGTTGGGAACTGACCCGGGAAGGCGGCCACTCCCGCCGACGCATCATCCATGCGGGCGGGGACGCCACCGGTGCCGAGGTGCAGCGCGCGTTGGCTGTTGCGGCGGCCAACCTCGACATACGCCGCAACCATGTCGCCGTTGATCTGCTGATTGATTCGGGCATCGCTTCCGGCGTGTTGGTGCTCAGCGAGGATGGGCTCGGCGTCATCCACGCACCGTCGGTCATTCTCGCAACCGGCGGGCTCGGCCATCTCTACGAAGCCACCACGAATCCGCAGGGGTCGACCGGTGATGGCGTGGCGCTCGCGATGTGGGCTGGGTTGCCGGTTAGCGACCTGGAGTTCATCCAGTTCCACCCGACCATGCTGTTCGACGGGTCGGGGCGGGGCCGGCGTCCGCTGATCACCGAGGCATTGCGTGGCGAAGGCGCGAAACTGATCGACGCACAGGGCAATTCCGTCACGCTCGGGGTGCACCCGCAGGGCGATCTGGCTCCACGTGACGTGGTCGCCGCCGCCGTCGAGGCGAGACTTGCCGAGACCGGCGATCCCTGTGTGTATCTCGATGGACGTGCCATCGCGAACTTCGCCCAGCGCTTCCCAACGGTGACCGCGTCATGTCGCAAAGCGGGTATCGACCCCACGTGCCAACCGATCCCGGTGGTGCCCGGGGCTCACTACAGCTGCGGCGGGGTCGTCACAGATGTCCTCGGCCGCTCCGAAGTCCCGGGATTGTTTGCCGCGGGCGAGGTCGCGCGAACCGGCATGCACGGGGCCAACCGGCTGGCTTCCAACAGCCTGTTGGAGGGGCTGGTGGTCGGCGGGCGAGCCGGTGACGCGGCCGCTCGACACGCCAAGGCCGCCGGCCCGCCCCGGATCGTCGCTCCAGCTCTGCCGGTACGGCCTGCGGTGGCGCGGGGGGAGCTGCGCCGCGCCATGACCCGGCATGCCTCGGTCGTGCGAGATGCCGCTGGCCTGGCCCATCTGCTCGATCTGCTTGATCGCGCTGAGCCGCGAACAATCAAGTCATCCAACGATTTCGAAGATTCAGCGCTAACCGCCGTCGCACGAGCGGTGGCCACCGCAGCGTTGGCGCGCACGGAGTCCCGGGGCTGCCATCATCGCTCGGATTTCCCGGAAACGGACCCCGCGCAGGCGTTCAGCGTCACCCGCACGGCCGCCGGCCAGGCCCCGGCCGCAGTGGGGTGCTGATGGCGCTTACCACCGATGAGCTGACCGAGGCTCGTACTGCGATACAACGAGCACTCGACGAGGATCTGCGGTACGGGCCGGACGTGACCACGCTGGCCACCGTGCCGGCCGATGCCTCGACTACTGCGTCGATGGTGGCCCGGCGGCCCGGTGTCTTCGTTGGGTCCGACATCGCACCCATGGTTCTCGATGAGGTTCTGGGGGCCGGCGCGTACCGGATAGAACACCGGGTGCCCGATGGGACGCGTTTGGACGTCGGCGGTGTCGCCCTTACCGTGCGTGGGTCGACGCGGGGCCTGCTCACCGCAGAGCGCACGATGCTGAACCTGGTGTGTCACCTGTCGGGTATCGCGACCACCACCGCGACTTGGGTGGAGGCCACCTCCGGAACCGAAGCCCAGATCAGGGACACCCGCAAGACCTTGCCGGGCCTGCGTTTGCTGCAGAAGTACGCGGTGCGGGTTGGCGGCGGCCTCAACCATCGTCTCGGACTCGGAGATGCCGCCTTGATCAAGGACAATCACGTGGCAGCCGCCGGGTCGGTGCTGGCCGCCCTGCGCGCAGTGCGTTCTTCGGCACCGGATCTGCCCTGTGAAGTGGAGGTTGACTCGCTGGAGCAACTCGACGAGGTCCTTGCCGAGGGCGTTGCCCTGGTGCTCTTGGACAACTTTCCGGTCTGGCAGACACAGATCTCGGTGCAGCGCCGCGATGCCCGATCTCCGCAAACGAAATTGGAATCGTCGGGCGGACTGTCTCTGGAAACCGCAGCGGAGTACGCGGGAACAGGCGTGGACTTCCTCGCGGTCGGAGCGCTCACCCATTCGGTGCAGGTGCTGGATCTCGGTTTGGATCTGGAGCCGTGAGCGGTCCGGCGCCGCACCGCGGACTGCTCTACGCAGCACTCGCGGTAGCTGTGCTGTCCTTGGCGGTCGCGATGTTTGCACTGATAGGCGCCGATGCAGGGGAGCCGGAGTACACCGACGGCCAACGCAGCGAGGCGAAGACCGCGATCTGCGCGGCCTTCGAGACAGTCAGCTTGGGCGTGGCCAGGAATACCAACCTGGAGCCGCCCGGAGGCCCCGGTGACATCGTTGGGGCACTTGCGGTCGCGGCCAACGCACGAGTGGCGCTCTACGATGGCGGGCACTACTTGCTGGCCCGCCTAGACCCTGCCACTCCTGCCGATCTCGCCCGCGAGATCCGCACCTTCGGCAACCAGCTGATGGACATCGGTGCGGCCGCGACCGCGGGTGTGCCGAACACCGACCCGGTCCAGGCGGGCCGGTTGACGGATGCGGAGACCACCAGCACGGCCATCACCGGCCTGTGCCGGTAACCGCCGGGCGGCGCCCTGACCTCGGCTCAGGCGATATCGGCGACGAACACACCTGAGCGCTTGCCGACCACCTGCGCCATCCGTGGCAGCGAATGGTCCACCGTGCCCGCCGGCAGTACCCTGACATTGATCAGATGCAGGCTGTTCTTGCCGATCTGGATGTCCGCTTCCCCGGCGGCCAGGACATTCTTGACCCAGTTGGTCTTGCCATGGGCCAACCCGATCGCGAGCACCCGAGCTCTGCGGTACGGCGTCACGATGGTTTCGTACTCCTTGCCCGAAGTGCGCCCGCGATGCTTGATGACCCCCATTCCGGGCATCCGTGTGGAGAACGGCCGCAACATCGGGTTGATGTATTTGATCTGCAGCCGCTCGAACCACGGCGGAAACAACATCGGTACGCCCGGTGCATCGTTGGGATGGTCGCGCCTGGCGGGTCGATCGGACATGACGCCTCCGATACTGATTTGTGCTGCTCTGGGACAATGGACAGCGTGAATGTATCGGCAGGGCTGCTGCGGCGCATCGATCTGCGCGGTGCCACGCTGTCGGCGGCCAAACTTCGGGCTGCCCTCCCGCGTGGCGGTGTCGATGTCGACGCGGTCCTTCCCAAGGTAAGGCCAATCGTGGAGGCGGTCGCGCAGCGGGGTGCCGAAGCCGCTCTTGAGTACGGTGCGTCCTTCGATGGCGTCCGACCGGCGCAGGTACGAGTGCCCTCCGACAAGCTCGGGACGGCTCTGCGCAGGCTCGACTCCGACGTGCGGGCCGCCCTCGAGGTGGCGATCGAACGGGCCCGGGCGGTACACGCCGCGCAGCGCCGCACCGACGTCACGACCACCTTGGCCCCCGGTGCGACGGTGACCGAACGCTGGGTTCCCGTCGAACGCGTCGGCTTGTACGTGCCCGGCGGTAACGCCGTCTACCCGTCCAGCGTCGTGATGAACGTGGTGCCCGCGCAGATGGCCGGGGTGGAGTCATTGGTGGTGGCCAGCCCTCCGCAGGCCGCGCATGAGGGCCTGCCGCACCCGACCATCCTGGCCGCGGCCGCCCTGCTCGGAGTCGCCGAGGTGTGGGCCGTCGGGGGCGCCCAGGCGGTGGCGCTGCTTGCCTACGGCGGCGTCGACACTGATGGCGTCGGGGCGTCCGGAGATGGCAGCGAGCTTGCCCCGGTCGACATGATCACAGGTCCGGGCAACATCTATGTCACGGCCGCCAAACGGATCTGCCGGTCCCAAGTCGGGATCGACGCCGAAGCCGGGCCGACCGAGATCGCAATCCTGGCCGACTTCACGGCTGATCCGGCGCACGTCGCTGCGGATTTGATCAGTCAGGCCGAGCACGACGAGATGGCCGCCAGCGTGCTTGTCACCTGCAGCACTCAACTCGCCGACGCCACCGAGCAGGAGCTGGCTCTCCAACTGGAGACGACGACCCACCGCGAGCGTGTGACGGCAGCGTTGACCGGGCGTCAGTCGGCGATCGTGTTGGTCGACGACCTCGATGCCGGGGTGCGTACCGTCAATGCGTACGCCGCCGAGCACCTTGAGATACAAACGGCGGATGCGGCCGGTGTCGCGAAACGGATCCGTTCCGCGGGTGCAGTTTTCGTCGGCCCCTGGTCGCCGGTGAGCCTGGGTGACTACTGCGCCGGGTCCAACCACGTGTTGCCCACCGCCGGCTGTGCCAGGCACTCCAGCGGCCTGTCGGTGCAGACGTTCCTGCGCGGCATACATGTCGTCGACTACACCGAAGCGGCGCTCAAGGATGTATCGGGCCACGTGATCACCCTCGCGCAGGCCGAGGATTTGCCCAGCCACGGTGAAGCCGTTCGCCGGAGGTTCGAGAAGTGACCCCACGCGAGGTTCCCGACCGCCAGGTGACGCTCGATGACCTTCCGTTGCGGGTGGATCTACGCGGCAAATCACCCTACGGCGCACCCCAGCTGGCTGTGCCGGTGCGGCTGAACACGAACGAGAATCCGCACCCGCCTACCCAGGCACTGGTCGACGACGTTGCCGCGTCGGTGCGCGCGGTCGCCTACGGATTGCACCGCTATCCCGACCGCGACGCGACAGCGCTGCGCGCCGATCTGGCCGCCTACCTGACTTCGCAGACCGGCATAGCCGTCGGCGTCGACAACGTCTGGGCCGCCAACGGATCCAACGAGATCCTCCAGCAGCTGCTGCAAGCTTTCGGGGGGCCGGGCCGCAGCGCGATCGGCTTCGTTCCCTCCTATTCGATGCACCCGATCATCTCGGGCGGGACCCAGACGGCGTGGCTGGTCGCCGACCGTGCTGACGACTTCAGCCTCGATTCCGGGGTGGCTACGCGCGCAATCAAAGAGCACGATCCCGACATCGTTTTCGTCACCAGCCCGAACAACCCTTCAGGTCAGAGTGTTTCGCTCGATGACCTACGGCTGTTACTCGACGCCATGACCGGCGGGATCATGATCGTCGACGAGGCATACGGTGAGTTCTCCGCGCAACCCAGCGCAGTCGGCCTCATCGCCGACTACCCGACGAAACTTGTCGTGACCCGCACCATGAGCAAGGCCTTCGCCTTTGCCGGCGGCCGGTTGGGTTACCTCGTCGCGACTCCCGCCGTCATCGAGGCGATGCTGCTGGTGCGGCTGCCCTACCATTTGTCGTCGGTGACCCAGGCGGCTGCCCGTGCCGCCCTGCGCCACGCCGAGGACACCCTGGGTAGCGTCGCAACGTTGATCGCGGAACGAAACAGGGTGTCAGAAGCGCTGACGGCCAGGGGTTTCCGGGTGATACCCAGTGACGCGAACTTCGTGCTGTTCGGCCAATTCGCCGACGCGCCGGCTACCTGGCAACGCTATCTGGACGTTGGCGTTCTCATCCGGGATGTCGGAATCCCGGGATATCTGCGTACCACCATCGGCCTGGCTGACGAGAACGATGCGCTGTTGGCCGCCAGCGCCCGGATAGGAGCATTGTGACCCAGCCCAGCCCCGCATCCCCTGGCGCGGATGCCCGTCGCGCGAAGATCGCGCGAAAGACCAAGGAGTCCGACATAGTCGTCGATCTGAACCTCGACGGTACCGGGCAGGTCAGTGTCCAGACCGGCGTCCCGTTCTTCGACCACATGCTTACTTCGCTGGGGACACACGCCAGCTTCGACTTGACGGTGCAGGCCGAGGGCGACATCGAGATCGAGGGCCACCACACCATCGAGGACACCGCGATCGTGCTGGGTCAGGCACTGGGGCAGGCTCTCGGCGAGAAGAAGGGAATCCGTCGTTTTGGCGATGCGTTCATCCCGATGGACGAGACTCTGGCCCACGCCGCGGTCGACGTGTCCGGCCGACCGTACTTCGTGCATGCCGGGGAACCGGACTACATGGTCGAATTCACCATCGCCGGGTCCACGGGAACCCAACTGACGCCGTATCACACCGTTGTGAACCGGCACGTGTTCGAGTCCCTGGCGTTCAACGCCCGAATCGCGCTGCACGTGCGCACCCTGCACGGTCGTGACCCACACCACATCACCGAAGCCCAGTACAAAGCCGTCGCCCGAGCGCTGCGCCAAGCCGTCGAGTATGACCCAAGGGTCAGCGGGGTCCCCTCAACCAAAGGCTCTTTGTGACAACGATTTGCGGAAAATGACGTTGCCGAAACTCGTCGTTCTGGATTACGGTTCGGGCAACCTGCGGTCGGCTCAGCGCGCGCTCGAACGTGTCGGGGCCGGGGTCGAGGTCACTGCCGACCCGTCAGCGGCGATGGCCGCCGACGGCCTCGTGGTTCCCGGGGTCGGCGCATTCGAGGCGTGTATGGCGGGCCTGCGCAAGATCGGCGGCGAGAAGATCATTGCCGATCGGTTGGCCGCCCAACGGCCGGTATTGGGGGTGTGTGTGGGCATGCAGATCCTCTTTGCCCGAGGGGTCGAGTTCGGTGTCGAGACTCTCGGCTGCGGACAGTGGCCGGGCGCGGTCGTCCGGTTGGACGCGCCGGTGATTCCCCACATGGGATGGAACACCGTCGATGCCCCGGCCGACAGCGTGTTGTTCGGTGGACTGGATTCCCGGACCCGCTTTTACTTCGTGCACTCGTATGCCGCTCAGCAATGGGAGGGAAGGCCTGAGGCGCTACTGACGTGGGCCAATCACGAGGTTCCGTTCCTGGCCGCAGTTGAAGACGGTGCGCTGTCGGCCACCCAATTTCATCCTGAGAAGAGCGGCGACGCCGGCGCCGAATTACTCTCGAACTGGGTCGGGGCGCTAAGTTGACCGGCGTGAAATTGATCCTCTTGCCCGCCGTCGACGTTGTCGACGGTCGCGCGGTCCGCCTGGTTCAGGGGCAGGCCGGCAGCGAGACCGAGTACGGCTCGGCCCTAGACGCGGCGATGACGTGGCAGCGCGACGGTGCCGAGTGGATTCACCTCGTCGATCTCGATGCCGCGTTCGGCCGCGGGTCCAACCGAGAATTACTCGCCGACGTGGTGGGCAAACTGGACGTTGCGGTCGAGTTGTCGGGGGGTATCCGCGACGACGAGTCGTTGGCGGCGGCCCTGGCCACTGGCTGTGCGCGCGTCAACCTGGGTACAGCCGCGCTGGAGAACCCGCAGTGGTGCGCGGAGGTCGTGGCCGGATACGGCGAACGGATCGCTGTCGGGCTCGATGTCAAGATCACCGATGGTCAGTATCGACTCCGTGGCCGCGGCTGGGAGACCGACGGTGGTGACCTGTGGCCCGTCTTGGAACGTCTTGATCGCGAGGGATGTTCACGCTTCGTTGTCACCGACGTCACCAAGGACGGCACCCTCAACGGGCCAAACCTGAACCTGCTGGCCAAGGTCGCCGAACGTACCGATGCGCCCCTCATCGCTTCCGGTGGGGTGTCCAGCCTGGATGACTTGCGTGCGATCGCCACGTTGACAGACCGTGGTATTGAGGGCGCAATCGTCGGGAAAGCCCTGTACGCAGGACGATTCACGTTGCCGCAGGCGCTGGCCGCGGTCAACTGATGATCGGCGATCCGGGCCGTCTGGCCGCGTTGCTCACTATCGCGGCCGAGGTGCTCGACGCCGTCTCTGCCCAGTTCATCGCGGGCCATCGCGCAGACTCCGCTGTCGCCAAGAAGGGCAACGACTTCGCCACTGAAGTGGATCTCGCGATCGAGCGCCGCGTGGTGGCAGAGCTGACCAGGCTCACCGGCATCGGGGTGCATGGTGAAGAATTCGGCGGCGAGTCACTGGAATCCGAGCTGGTGTGGGTGCTCGACCCGATCGACGGCACGTTCAACTATGCCGCTGGCTTGCCGATGGCGGCCATCCTGCTGGGGCTGCTGGCAGACGGGCAACCCGTCCTCGGACTGACCTGGCTGCCATTCACCGCGCAACGTTATACCGCGATGGTCGGGGGACCGGTTCGCTGCAACGGCGAAGCAGTGGAATGTCTGGAGCCAACGGTGTTGGCGGAATCCGTTGTCGGGATAGGGACCTTCAATGTCGAGTCGCGTGGCCGCTATCCGGGTCGCTACCGCGCCGCCGTCCTGGAGAATCTGAGCCGTGAGTGCTCGCGAATGCGGATGCACGGCGCAACCGGCATCGACCTCGCCTATGTGGCCGCCGGAATCCTCGGCGGCGCGATCAGTTTCGGTCACCATATTTGGGATCACGCGGCAGGAGTGGCGCTGGTGCGCGCGGCCGGCGGAGTTGTCACCGAACTGTCCGGTGAGCCCTGGACCGTCTCTTCGCCCTCTGCACTGGTGGCGGCGCCGGGCGTGCACGAGCAGATGTTGGAGATCATCAGTTCCGTCGGCGCTCCGGAGGGTTACCTGTGAGATCAACCGGCAGCGTCGCGACCCGCGTCATCCCCTGCCTGGACGTCGATGACGGCCGGGTCGTGAAGGGTGTCAACTTCGAAAACCTCCGTGATGCAGGGGATCCCGTTGAGTTAGCCGCCGCCTATGACATCGAGGGTGCTGACGAGTTGACTTTTCTGGATGTCACGGCATCCTCGTCGGGCCGGGCCACGATGCTGGAGGTGGTGCGGCGTACCGCCGAGCAGGTGTTCATCCCCCTCACCGTCGGTGGTGGCGTGCGCTCGGTCGCCGACGTGGACGTTCTGTTACGTGCCGGCGCGGACAAGGTCGCGGTCAACACCGCGGCGATAGCGCGGCCGGAGTTGCTTTCGGAGTTGGCTCGGCAGTTCGGCTCGCAGTGCATCGTGCTGTCGGTTGACGCCCGCACTGTTCCGCAGTCCACCGAGCCCACCACCTCTGGCTGGGAGGTGACCACGCACGGTGGGCGCCGCGGCACGGGCATCGACGCGGTCGAATGGGCGGCGCACGGCGCCGAACTCGGGGTGGGGGAGATTCTGCTCAACTCGATGGATTTCGACGGCACCAAGGCAGGATTCGACCTGAAGATGCTGCGGGCCGTACGTGGGGCGGTGTCGGTGCCGGTGATCGCCAGTGGCGGTGCCGGCGCGGTAGGGGATTTCGCGCCGGCGGTTTTCGCGGGTGCCGATGCCGTGCTGGCGGCCAGCGTGTTCCACTTCCGGGAGCTGACGATCGGTCAGGTGAAGGCGGCGATGGCGGCCGAGGGGATCGTGGTGCGATGAGTGCTCTTGATCCCTCGATCGCGCAGCGACTCAAGCGCGACACCAACGGGTTGTTCAGCGCGGTGGTGCAGGAACGGGCTACGGGCCAGGTGCTCATGGTGGCCTGGATGGACGACGACGCGCTGGCTCGCACGTTGGAAACCCGTGAGGCAACATACTATTCGCGCTCCCGCGGACAGCAGTGGGTCAAGGGCGCGACTTCGGGGCACACCCAGCACGTGCATTCGGTACGCCTCGACTGCGACGGAGACACGGTGCTGATCGAGGTGGACCAGGTCGGCGGCGCGTGCCACACCGGCCGCCATACGTGCTTTGACGCGGACCTGCTCCTGGCCCCGGAGGGTCAAGCCGACTGACGCCTGCGCAGGACGTCCAGCGCCTTGTCGGCATGGGTGTCCATGCTGAACTCACTGGCGATCACGGCGAGCACGGTGCGGTCGGCGTCAATCACGAAGGTCGTCCGCTTCACCGGCATCCACTTTCCGAGCAGACCACGCTTGACGCCGAACTGCTCCGCCACGACACCGTCGGAGTCCGACAGCAGCGGATAGTCGAACTTCTGCTGTTCGGCGAACCTCGCCTGCTTGTCGACCGGATCGGCGCTGATGCCGACCATGCCGGCGCCGACGGCGGCGAACTGTGTCGCCAGGTCGCGAAAGTGGCAGGCCTCCCTGGTGCATCCGGGCGTCATCGCGGCGGGATAGAAGAACAACACAATCGGTCCACCGGCGAGCAACTCGATCAGTGTCCTGGTTCTGCCCGTCTGGTCCGGTAGTTCGAACTCCGCCACCCGATCGCCCTGTTTGATAGGTGTCATGGTGACAACCGTACGTCTGGGAGGATGTCTGCGTGCAGACGACCGCCACCACCTCGCGAGCGGACTTCCGGGCGCTGGCAGCCGGGCATCGGGTGGTTCCGGTGACGCGCAAGGTGCTCGCTGACAGCGAGACGCCGCTATCGGCCTACCGCAAGTTGGCCGCGAACCGTCCCGGGACGTTCCTGCTCGAGTCGGCGGAGAACGGCCGGTCCTGGTCGCGGTGGTCGTTCATCGGGGCCGGTGCTCCGTCGGCGCTGACAGTGCGCGACGGCGAGGCCGTGTGGTTGGGGGTCACCCCGAAGGATGCCCCCGTCGGCGGTGACCCGCTGGCTGCGTTGCGTAAGACACTGACGTTGCTTGAGTCTGCGGCGCTACCGGGTTTGCCGCCGCTGTCCTCGGGATTGGTCGGGTTTTTCGCCTACGACATGGTGCGGCGATTGGAGCGACTCCCCGAGCTGGCCGTCGACGATCTGGGCCTGCCCGACATGCTTCTGGTGCTGGCTACCGATCTTGCCGCCGTCGACCATCACGAGGGCACCATCACGTTGATCGCCAATGCCGTCAACTGGAATGGCACCGACGATCACGTCGACGATGCCTACGACGATGCGGTGGCCAGGCTGGATGTGATGACCGCTGCGCTTACCGAACCGTTGAAGTCGACCGTGGCCACCTTCGACAGGCCCGCACCCTCGTATCGCTCCCAGCGAACGGTCGAGGAATACACCGCGATCGTCGACAAGCTCGTCGGTGACATCGAGGCCGGCGAGGCCTTTCAGGTGGTGCCCTCCCAGCGCTTCGAGATGGACACCGACGCTGATCCGCTGGACGTCTACCGAATGCTGCGGGTGTCCAACCCAAGCCCGTACATGTATCTACTCAACGTTCCCGATCATGCTGGGGGACTGGACTTCTCGATCGTCGGCTCCAGCCCTGAGGCGCTGGTCACGGTGACGGACAGGCGCGCGACCACGCACCCGATCGCCGGTACTCGGTGGCGTGGGGCCAGCGAGGAGGAGGACCTGTTGCTCGAGAAGGAACTGCTGTCCGACGAAAAAGAGCGTGCCGAGCATCTGATGCTCGTTGACCTCGGCCGCAACGATCTGGGTCGCGTCTGTGCGCCGGGCAGCGTGCGGGTTGAGGACTACAGTCACATTGAGCGCTACAGCCACGTGATGCACCTGGTGTCGACAGTGACGGGGTTGCTCGCTGAGGGTAGGACCGCCTTGGACGCGGTCACCGCGTGCTTTCCGGCCGGGACACTCTCGGGGGCGCCCAAGGTGCGGGCGATGGAATTGATCGAGCAGGTCGAAATGACCCGTCGCGGCCTGTACGGAGGTGTTCTGGGCTATCTTGACTTCGCCGGAAACGCCGACTTTGCGATCGCGATACGTACCGCCTTGATGCGCGACGGTACCGCTTTTGTGCAGGCGGGAGGTGGCGTCGTCGCCGACTCCAACGGGCCTTACGAATACAACGAGGCGGCGAACAAGGCCCGGGCCGTGTTGAGTGCGATCGCCGCCGCCGAGACGCTGAGTGAGCCATGATCCGGGTTGCTCAGCTTGTGCTCCTGCTCGCCGCGGTGTGCCTGTGGGTGGCGTCGCGCCTGACGTGGGTTCAGATCAGCTCGTTCGATGGCCTCGGGCATCCGCGGACAGCAGATCTGAGCGGGGCGGCATGGTCGACGGCGCTGATCCCACTGGCGCTATTGGTGGCGGCGGCCGCGGTGGCAGCGCTCGCCGTGCGGGGCTGGCCGCTGCGGGTGTTGGCGATACTGCTGGCCGCAGCCAGTGCCGCAATGGCGTACCTCGCGATTAGCCTGTGGGTGATCGCTGACATCGCCGTGCGCGCCGCCCGCCTGGCCGAGGTGCCCGTGGCTGACCTGCTCGGCACCCAGCGGTACTACCTCGGCGCCATCGTCGCTTTGGTCGCGGCAGCACTGACCCTGTGTGGTTCGGTCCTGTTCATGCGGTCGACGACCGAGGCGGGCACGGATGCCGCGCGGTACGCCCGCCATCGTCCTGCGGGGACCGGCCAGCCTGCGGCAGCGATGTCGGAGCGGATGATCTGGGACGCGCTCGACGAGGGCGCCGATCCCACCCATGACCCGGCCCATCCGGACAACAAGGGGCGGTGATCGGCGGTGTCGTGGTGGCGGTTACCCTTCGTTAAGAATCAAGCGGCCGTCAGGAGAAGGGAAGCGACAGCTATGGGTTCGGCGACCGTGCTCGACTCCATTCTCGAGGGAGTGCGTGCCGACGTTGCCGCTCGTGAGGCCGCCGTTACCCTGGCTGAGGTCAAGGAGCGCGCCAGGCGCACATCGCAGCCACTGGACGTGATGGCCGCGTTGCGCGCGCCGGGCGTCGGGGTGATCGCCGAGGTGAAGCGTGCCAGCCCGTCTCGTGGTGAGTTGGCTTCTATCGCCGACCCCGCGAAACTGGCCTGTGCCTACCAAGACGGCGGTGCGCGGTTGATCAGCGTGCTGACCGAACAGCGTCGGTTCAACGGCTCACTCGGTGATTTGGACGCTGTTCGTGCGGCCGTGTCCATTCCTGTTCTGCGCAAGGACTTCATCGTCCGGCCGTATCAGATCCACGAGGCCCGCGCGCACGGTGCCGACATGCTCCTATTGATCGTCGCGGCACTTGAGCAGCCGGCCCTGGTCTCGCTGCTGGAGCGTACTGAGTCGCTGGGCATGACGGCGCTCGTCGAGGTGCACACCGAAGAGGAGGCGGACCGGGCATTGCAGGCCGGGGCCACGGTGATCGGTGTGAACGCGCGCAACCTCAAGACACTCGAGGTAGACCGGGACTGCTTCAGCAGGATCGCGCCGGGTCTGCCGAGCAATGTCATCCGCATTGCCGAGTCCGGGGTCCGGGGCACCGCCGACCTGCTCGCATACGCCGGAGCTGGTGCTGACTCAGTCCTCGTAGGGGAGGGCCTGGTCACCAGCGGCGACCCCCGCAGCGCCGTCGCCGACCTGGTCACCGCCGGCACGCATCCGTCGTGCCCGAAAACTACCCGTTAAGTGGCCGAGACCGCCGGCCCCGAACTGCCACGCGCCAGTGCGGCGGTGGCCGAACCCACCGCCCACGACCCCGATGCGCGCGGGCATTTCGGCGTGTACGGCGGCAGGTACGTTCCCGAGGCGTTGATGGCCGTCATCGATGAGGTGACAGCCGCATACGACAAGGCCCGCGGTGATCAAGCCTTCCTCGACGAACTGGATCGACTGCAGCGTCACTACGCCGGACGGCCATCGCCGTTGTACGAGGCGGAGCGACTCAGCGGCCATGCAGGTGGTGCGCGGATCTTTTTGAAGCGAGAAGACCTCAACCACACGGGATCCCACAAGATCAACAACGTTCTGGGCCAGGCCCTGTTGGCCCGGCAGATGGGCAAGACCAGGGTGATCGCGGAGACGGGGGCCGGTCAGCACGGGGTGGCCACGGCGACGGCCTGTGCACTCATGGGTCTTGAATGCGTGATCTATATGGGTGCCGTCGACACCGCGCGCCAGGCGCTCAACGTCGCACGGATGCGCCTGCTGGGTGCGACCGTAGTGCCGGTCGAGTCCGGGTCCAAGACACTGAAGGACGCGATCAACGACACCTTCCGGGATTGGGTGACCAACGCCGACAGCACCTACTACTGCTTCGGTACCGCCGCGGGCCCGCACCCATTCCCCATGATGGTGCGTGATTTCCAGCGTGTGATCGGACTCGAGGCCAGAGCGCAGATACTGGATCAGGCGGGCCGGCTGCCTGATGCGGTGGCCGCGTGTGTGGGGGGCGGATCTAATGCGATCGGTGTGTTCCACGGGTTCATCGATGACCCGGCGGTGCGGCTGGTCGGGTACGAGGCGGCGGGGGATGGCGTCGAAACCGGTCGCCACGCAGCGACTTTCACCGGAGGCTCACCCGGAGCGTTCCAGGGGTCATACTCGTACCTGTTGCAGGACGATGATGGTCAGACCATTGAATCCCATTCGATATCAGCAGGTTTGGATTATCCGGGAGTCGGCCCCGAGCATGCGCGTCTCAAGGACTTGGGCCGGACACGTTACGAACCGATCACCGATACCGAGGCGATGGAGGCGTTCTCACTGTTGAGCCGAACCGAGGGGATCATCCCGGCGATTGAGTCGGCGCATGCGGTGGCCGGAGCTTTGAAACTGGGTGCCGAACTCGGTGCGGGTTCGATCATCCTGGTGAATCTGTCCGGACGTGGGGACAAAGACGTCGAGACAGCGGCGAAGTGGTTCGGTCTGCTCGGAGACGAGGCGAAATGAGTCGGTTGGCAGGCCTCTTCCATTCGTGCCGCGACGAGGGCCGTGCGGCACTGATCGGATATCTGCCCACCGGCTTTCCCGATGTCCAGACCTCTGTCTCTGCGATGACTGCCCTGGTCGAGTCGGGATGCGATTTGATCGAAGTCGGCATCGCCTACTCCGATCCGGGGATGGACGGACCTACCATCGCCGCGGCCACCGAGGCAGCGTTAAGTGGTGGCGTTCGGGTGCGTGATGCGCTCACCGCGGTTGAGGCGATCAGCAATGCCGGTGGCCGTGCCGTCGTGATGACCTACTGGAACCCAGTGCTGCACAAGGGGGTCGACACCTTCGCCAGCGATCTGGCGTCAGCGGGGGGCCTTGGCATGATCACTCCCGATTTGATCCCCGACGAGGCGGAAGAGTGGCTGGCCGCCTCCGAGGCGCACGATTTGGACCGAATCTTCCTGGTTGCGCCGTCGTCGACAGCCCAGCGTCTGGCTGAGACGACCCGGGCCTCAAAGGGGTTCGTCTACGCAGCGTCCACGATGGGCGTCACCGGCTCACGTGACAACGTCTCGAACGCCGCGCCCGAGCTCGTCAGCCGGGTCAGGGAAATCTCGGACATCCCCGTGGGGGTTGGTCTGGGCGTGCGGTCGGGGGCACAGGCGGCAGAGATCGGCGCCTATGCAGATGGTGTGATTGTCGGGTCGGCGTTGGTGTCCGCGCTCGAGGACGGCATCCCCTCTTTGCAGACCCTGACCGAAGAACTCGCTGACGGGGTACGGCAGAGGATCACTGCGTGACGACGACGGTTTTGGCGTACATCCCCAGCCCGGCGCAGGGTGTCTGGGAGCTGGGCTCGGTGCCGCTGCGCGCTTATGCACTGTTCATAATCGTCGGGATCATTTCTGCGCTGGTGATCGGCGACCGCAGATGGGTGGCTCGAGGAGGCGAACCCGGGATTGTCTACGACGTCGCTCTGTGGGCGGTGCCGTTCGGGCTCCTCGGTGGCCGCGTCTATCACGTCATCACCGACTGGAGTACCTACTTTGGCGAGGGCGGGGCAGGCTTCACCGCTGCCCTCCGGATATGGGACGGCGGCCTCGGTATTTGGGGCGCGGTCACCCTGGGGGGTGTCGGCGCGTGGATTGCGTGCCGGCGGCGAGGGATACCACTGCCCGCTTTCGGGGACGCGATAGCGCCGGGAATTGTTCTCGCCCAGGCTATCGGTCGGCTAGGTAACTACTTCAACCAGGAGCTCTACGGCCGTCCGACCACGCTGCCGTGGGGCCTGGAGATCTACGAGCGGCGCAATGCCAGCGGCGCCCTGGACACACTCAACGGGGTGTCGACCGGCCAACTGCTCGAAGTGGTCCACCCGACTTTCCTGTACGAGTTGCTGTGGAACCTCTTGGTATTTCTGGCGCTCATCCTGATCGACCGCAGGTTCAAGATCGGACACGGTCGCCTGTTCGCGATGTATGTCGCGGGTTACTGCGCAGGGCGGTTCTGGATCGAGCTGATGCGCAGCGACACCGCGACTCTTCTGGCAGGTATCCGCATCAATTCGTTTACCGCCACTTTCGTTTTCATCGGTGCTGTCGTCTACATCATGGCCGCCCCCAAAGGCCGCGAAGACCCCGCGACCCTGCGCGGTCGGCAAGCCGCTGCGGTCGAGGCCGACACCGCGGTCGAGGACGCAGCAAAGGAACTGACGGCCGCAGCCTCGGCGACGGGTGTAGTGGCCGCGGCGAAGGTTGCGGGAGACGACGAGGCTGAGCTCGCGGCCGAGGACCGCGATGAATCAGTCATCGAAGCCGACGATGCTGACGGTTTGGGTTCGGTGGCGGGCGATGAGGTGGCTGCGGCTGCTGCGGATGCGCCTGAGGTCCTTGAGGCTGCGGTCGAGGGTGAGGCCGAAGCTGAGGCGCTGGCTGCCGAGGTCGAGGGTGAGTCGGAGTCTGAGGAAGAGGCCGAGGAAGAGCCTGG